>DHHC01000014.1 GCA_002403095.1 Leptolinea sp. UBA4782 | reverse complement strand
TATGGGAATTTGTGACTGTAACGGTCAGCTCTTTTCTCTTGATTAACAAATAACGTTGTGGTATATTAATCACGTTATTGGAATTCAATATTGAGCGCATCGAAAAGTGGGCAACCCCCACTTTTCTGCATAATTAACAAACACAGGTCGAACAATTTGGAGTAAGGTAGGGATGAAGAACGAATTCTTTCTAGCGTTCAATGAAGTCATCGAGGAAAAAGGGCTCCCCAAGGAGATCATTCTCCAGGCGTTGGAATCCGCCCTGGTTGCCTCATACCGCCGCGAGGTGAATGCCTCTGCCGGCCAGAACGTTGAAGCAAAAATTGACGCTGAGACGGGCAAAATGTCTATCTTCGCTGAAAAAGAAGTGGTCGAAGATGTCCAGGATGAACGAACTGAAGTCCTCCTGGACGATGCCCGGCTTGTTAATCCAGATGTACAGTTGGGTGACATGATCCTGGTAGACAGCACACCTCCAAACCTGGGCAGGGTAGCCGCCCAGACTGCCCGCCAGGTCATCCAGCAGCGCATCCGCGATGCTGAACGCCAGGCGCAATTGAACTACTACCAGAAGGAAGTAGGTGAGATTGTCAGCGGTGTGGTGCAGGCAGTCAACACCCAGGGATTAACCATCGGCCTCGAATTACGCGCCGAGGGTTCCATGCAGCGTAAAGATATGATCCCTGGTGAGCGTTTTCACGTCCACGACCGCACCCGCGCCCTGGTTGCTGAAGTCAAAGACAGCAACCGCGGACCGCAAATCATCCTTTCACGCACCCACCGCGACTTCCTGCGCCGGCTGCTGGAAACTGAAGTACCTGAGATTTACCACGGTGTGGTTGAAATCCGCTCCATCGCCCGCGAGCCGGGCGAACGCGCCAAAGTAGCTGTTTCTGCCACCCAGCAAGGGATCGACCCGGTTGGCGCCTGTGTCGGCGTGCGGGGTGTACGCATCCAGGCAATTGTGCGTGAATTACACGACGAGAAAATCGACGTGATTGAATGGAATAACGATGCAGCCGTATTCATACAAAAAGCCATCAGTCCTGCCCGCGTGGTCGGTGTTTACCTGACCGACAGGACAGCTGCCAATAAAACCGCAACCGTGGTTGTACCGGAAGACCAGCTCAGCCTGGCTATCGGACGTGACGGGCAGAATGCCCGCCTGGCTGCCAAGTTAACCGGCTGGCGCATCGACATCAAGAGCCTTTCCGAAGCTGCCGCAGATGCCTGGGGCCGCTTACGGGATGACGAATCCCTGGCTAAGATTGCTGAAGCGGAGAAAGACTTCCTGCCGGTACTGGACACCATGCTGGCGAAAAAAGCCGAAGGGAGACCGCTTACACCAGAAGAATATGACCAGATGGCGCGTTTTGTCGACCGGGTTGAAAGCCGCCGCATCGCCATCCAGACCCCTGTTGAACCGGTGGTCAGCCCGTTTGAAGTGGAATTGCGCAGCAAATTCCCGGAGCGGATCTTCACCCAGAAAATCCTCGACAGCGGGTTATCTGAACATGTTAATAACCTGCTGCAGGAAGCCGGCTACCTCACTGTTGGCGACCTGGCTTCCCAGGTGCGCCTTGATCCAGACCGCATCTACCGCATAAACGGGATCGGCCCGAAGGCTTTATCAGAGATCAATACCCTCATCGACAACCTGGAAGCAGAAATGGCGCCGGTGGTTGAACCTGAACCGGTTGCTACTGTTGAGGCTGCAGTTGAAAGCCAACCCGAACCCGCTCTTGAACTGGTATCAGAAATTGTGGAAGCAACTGCTGAAGAAGCAACCCCCGCAGAAGTTACCGCCCCGGCTGAAGAAGAAGTTGAAGAGATCACCTCGCTTGACGAAATTTTCACCCTCAAACCCGAAATGCTGGAAGTGACCAGCGTGTCTGACGAAGAAGAAGACACCTCATCCAGCGGACAGAAGACTGAAGGCGGTAAGAAGAAGAAAAAGAAATTCCGCGAAGTGGAGTATGATCCCGATCGCGATATCACCTATGTTCGCCGCAAGCATAAAAATGAAGAAGGAGGAAGTTGGGACTGGTAAAGTCCTGACGGATAACGGTTAAGAAGGACGTGGTCAACACAACCAAAAGACGAGGAAAACACATTCCGCAGCGGACCTGTATAGGCTGCCGCGAAGTGCTGCCCAAACGGAACCTGATCCGTGTGGTGCGCACCTCCGACGGCATACAGGTTGACCTGACCGGAAAAACCGCCGGGAGGGGAGCCTATCTTCACGATGACCCTCTCTGCTGGCAAAAAGGTCTGAAAGGCGCACTGGCATCTGCCTTGCGCACAGAGGTCACCCCGTCAGACCGCGTGCGGTTGGAACAATTTGCAGCGACATTATCAGATAAAACCGGAGACCAGGAACAGGTTCCTGGCGGGTCAAAATGAAACGCCGCTGGAGTAATAGAAAGACCATTAACAAACTGATGATGCCCGTTTGAAATCTCACCGGACCACTGCATGACCAACCCGGGAGAAGAAACGGGTTGTACTCGGGGAAAAATCTTGCAGGAGGTGTACGATGAGTGATAATGGGAAAAAGACGATTAGCTTCCCCTACAATATTACTGTTAGAGAACTGGCCCAGGCTTTAGAAGCCAGCCCCATTCAGATAATCAAGATTCTGATGGCCAACGGTGTGATGGCCAATATCAACCAGCAGATCGATTTTGATACTGCTGCCGTGGTTGCCAATGAAATGGGGTTCGAAGCATCCCTGGCGATCCCTGAAGAAGAAGAAAAGAAAGAGGTCGGCGAGGTGCCCATGTGGCGCCAGTTGATCGCCAATGAAGATTCAGCAAAACTGGTCTTACGTCCCCCGGTGGTTACCATTTTGGGGCATGTTGATCATGGCAAGACCACGCTGCTGGATGCCATCCGGCATACCGAAGTGGCAGCTGGTGAAGCCGGTGGGATCACCCAGCATATTGGCGCTTACCAGGTTGAACATAACGGTAAACTGATCACGTTCCTGGATACTCCAGGGCATGCAGCGTTTACCGCCATGCGCGCCCGCGGCGCCCAGGGGGCAGATATTGTCATCCTGGTGGTGGCTGCAGATGATGGCGTCATGCCCCAAACCCGCGAAGCAATCGCCCACGCACGTGCTGCAAGGGTGCCAATTATTGTGGCACTGAACAAGATCGATAAACCTTCAGCCAATCCTGATTTTGTCAAACGCCAGCTGGCAGAGAACGAACTGGTGCCGGATGAATGGGGTGGTAACACCATGGTGGTGCCCGTATCTGCCAAACAGCGCACAGGGTTGGAAGATCTGCTGGAAGCAATCATCCTGGTGACTGAAAGCCTGGATATCCAGGCGAACCCCAAAGGGAAAGTGATCGGTACCGTGATTGAAGCCCAGATCGAAAAAGCAAAAGGCGTAATGGCCACCTTACTGGTACAAAACGGCACCCTGGCTATGGGAGACGCGATCGTGGCAGGACAGGCTTGGGGACGCATCCGCGCTATGTTCGATTTCCGCGGCAAGAAATTGCAGAAAGCAGGTCCCTCAACCCCGGTACAGGTGATGGGATTGTGTGATGTTCCATCCGCCGGAGACCTGTTCCAGGTTTACCCCAATGAGAAGGAAGCCCGCCTGGTTGTAGAACAGAAAAAAGCCCAATCTCGCCAGGTGAAGGCAGCTGCGCCCAAAGCTACACTGGAAGAACTCTTCCAGAAAGTTGAAGCAGGGGAATTGCAGGAGCTGCGCCTGGTCTTAAAAGCTGACGTGCAGGGATCACTTGAACCGATCATACAGACCCTGAAGGATATCAAGGAAACCCGCATTAACATCAACATCCTGCACGCTGAAGCTGGCAACATCACTGAAAGCGATGTCATGCTGGCGGTAGCCTCGAAAGCGATTGTGATCGGGTTTAATGTGCAGGCAGAAGTTTCTGCCCGCCGCCTGGCAGATTCGGAAGGCATTTCAATCCGGCTGTATGAGATCATCTACAGGTTAACCGAAGATGTAGAAAAAGCACTTAAAGGTATGCTCGAGCCCGTCAGCAAAGAAGTTGTCATCGGGAAAGCCGAGGTCCTGGCAGTGTTCCGCATCAGCAAGGTTGGTAATATCGCCGGCTGCAAGGTAACACAGGGCGAGATCCGCCGGAATGCCCGGGTACGCCTGCTGCGGAATGGTGAAACAGTGTACGAAGGCGAATTATCGTCCCTGAAACACGAGAAGGAAGATGTCCGTGAAGTCCGCCAGGGCTTTGAATGCGGTATGGCATTCAAAGGCAGCCATGATATCGAAGAAGGTGATATCATTGAGTGTTTTGTAATGGAACAATCCAGCGAATAATATCCTCAGCTGGAGAAAGAGGCAAAATTATGCCATCACAAATGCGTTTACAACGGATCGAGAACAGGATCCGCGAAATATTATCGGAAATGCTTATCCGCGATGTCAGCGATCCCCGGGTCAGCGGCGTCTTTATCAATAATGTGGATGTGGACCGTGAATTGACATTCGCGACCGTGTATGTCTCCAGCATCGAAGGGCACGAAAGGGCCAAAGAGGTTCTTGAGGGTCTGGAAAGCGCCAGCGGCTTCCTGCGCAGTGCGCTTTCATCACAAATTCCTCTCCGCACCTTCCCGCACCTGCGTTTCCGCTGGGATCCTACACCGGAGCATGCAGACAAGATCGAACGGCTTCTCTCAGACCTGAAAAGCCAGGAAAAAGGAACCAAAGAGCAGTAACCGATGGACCTGGAATCCTCCAAGACCATAAAAGAATACCTTCACCAGGCAAACCGGGTGGTGATCACCTCGCACATCCGGCCGGATGGCGACGCGGTTGGAGCAGTGCTGGGGTTGGGCACAGCTTTACAGGAAGCTGGCAAACAGGTTCAGGTAGTGTTGGCAGATGGAATTCCCGCAGTATTCCGCCATTTCCCCGGCAGCAAGCTGGTCTCCCGGAAGGTCCAGGGTGACTATGACCTGGCTGTCGTGTTGGATTGCTCTGACCTGCAAAGGTCTGGTGGGGTGCTGGGTGACCGGAAACCGGAGATCAACATTGACCACCACGTTACTAACCTGGAATTTGGTATAGTAAACCTGGTCGAGCCTGAAGCAGCGGCCACCTGCGAGATCCTGGGAGAGTTTCTTCCTAGATGGGGATTTACAATCAGCCAGCCTGCTGCCGCCTTGTTACTGGCAGGTATCGTAACCGATACGATCGGCTTCCGTACCTCCAACACCCGCCCGCACACATTACGCTGTGCAGCAGATCTAATGGAACTGGGCGCATCCCTTTCAGAAGTGTACTATCACAACCTGCTGCGCCAATCTTATGAAGCAGCAGGGTTGTGGGGTAAAGGTCTAACCCGCTTGCAGCGGCAAGACAGGTTGGTGTATACCAGCCTTTCGCTGGAAGATAAACAGCAGATTGGGTACAATGGCAATGATGATGCAGACCTGATTAACCTGCTAAGCACCATCGACGATGCGGATATTGCTATAATATTTGTCGAGTTGAATGGCGGGATTGTCAAAGTCAGCTGGCGTGCCCAACCTGGTTTTGATGTTTCACGAATTGCGGTAAAATTCGGTGGGGGCGGTCATTTGGCAGCTGCAGGTGCCCAAATACCCGGAACTTTAGAAGAAGTTACAAGGATCGTTCTTGAAACCACTGCCGGCATGGCATCAGAAGGATTACTCAACAATGAACCTGATCATGAATAAGTTGGGGAGAGAATAACCATGGAGAGAAATAACAGTATGAACAACCAGATATCAGGGGTTCTGGTGGTCGACAAACCAGTAGGGCTGACATCTCATGATGTAGTCCAGATCATCCGCAATGGCACCAACATCCGCAGGGCTGGGCATACCGGCACGCTGGATCCGCGTGCTTCCGGAGTACTGGTGGTGTTGCTTGGCCCGGCTGTGCGGTTAAGTGAATACGTTTCTGCTTCTGATAAGCGATACCAGGCAGTCTTGCGGCTGGGCACCCGCACGGATACTTACGATGCTGAGGGCACAGTCCTGGAATCTTCACCAGTGAATATCACAGAAGAACAATTCAAAGAATCGCTGGCAAAATTTGTGGGTGAAATTGAGCAGGTTCCCCCACCTTATTCTGCCATTAAAGTACAGGGCCGGCGCTCATATGACCTGGCCCGCAGTGGCGAAGAAGTGGAACTTGCACCGCGTAAAATCAACGTGTACAACCTGGAATTACTGGAATGGGCATCACCGGAGGCGGTGATCGATGTGTATTGCTCTTCCGGGACGTATGTCCGCTCACTGGCGCATGACGTTGGTGAAGACCTGGGCTGTGGGGCTCACCTGATCGGTTTGCGCCGCACAAAGAGCGGCCGTTTCTCCTTGAGGGATGCCGTACCGCTCAGCAAATTACGCGATGCATTTGACAAAGGCAACTGGTACCAGTACCTGATCCCGGCTGCTGAAGCGCTTTCGGAGTGGCCTGCAGTGGAACTTACCAGCCAGGAAGTTGATGCCATCCGCCATGGCAACCGTATCCCGGCTGATGCTTCGATTGGCAACCAGGCACGCGGAGTCAGTGAGCAAGGTGAGCTGGTCGCCTTAATGGAGCTGGTCGCTGAATCCAGCGAGTGGAAACCGAAGAAAGTTTTCTTTATCGAATAAGCAGCAAGCCTGGATACTAAGAATTTCTGAGACGAAGAATCAGCAGCATGCGCCATATCCACAATCTGGATGAAAACAATAAACTGGGCCCGTCCTGGATCACCATCGGTGCGTATGACGGCATTCACATCGGCCACCAGGCTCTGGTTCAGAAGCTTGTCCAGCATGCCCACCTGGCTGGTGATAAGGCGGTTGTGGTAAGTCTTTTTCCACACCCTGCTATAGTTCTGGGCAGAACCAATCCGCCGTATTATCTCACCAGCCCCGAAGACCGTGCATCCTTGCTGGAAGAACTGGATGTTGACGTCCTCTATACTTATCCGTTCAGCCGCGAAGTCGCAAATTACACTCCTGAACAATTCCTATCCAGCCTGGCTAAAGGGATGGACATCCGCAAGCTATGGGTCGGTGCTGACTTTGCCCTCGGAAAAGACCGCAAGGGAAGCCTGGATGTGCTGGGGCAACTTGGGACACAATTTGGGTATGGAATGCAAATCTTCCAGCAGGTAAAAATCGGTGAAAAATTCGTCTCATCTTCTACCATCCGCGACTGCCTGAAATCTGGCGACATAGACAGAGCAAAACAGATGCTCGGAAGGAATTACAGCGTACGCGGCAGGCTGGCTGCATTCGAAGAAGCTGCTACTGCAAGCCCGGCAAGATATTTGCTGCATACCTGGTCTGAGCAGCTTCTGCCAGTTGCTGGTGATTACGGATGCGTACTCTGGTTGCAAGGGCTGGATTATCCTGCGATCGCTTCCATATCTCCTCAACAGCACGACCAGACATCTTCTGTCATCAGCCTGAACCTGCTCAACCTGGAATGTGCCCTGCCGCCTGGAATTGCCTGGGTAGAGTTCTTGAAACGGATCCACTAACTATTACTTCTGGTGAAGGAGAGTTCCATGCCCCGTGACCGTCAGATCTACATCCTGGACCCGAAAGACCTGACCCCTGAGACTATTGCGGTCACCTTTGCCAAGACTTCCCGCTCCCCTCTTTCCTTTCGCGAGATAGCCAAAGACCTGACAGACGAAAAAAGCAGCGAGTTCCACGAAAAATGGGTGGTAGGGTACGGTCATGCATCTGTGGCGGAGCACGCAGTGCTTCACATCGCCTTCGAGAACATCTCCCGTCTGGCAGTAGAAACCCTGCAAACCTGCCGGCTGGCATCTTTCACAGAAAAATCCACCCGGTACCAAAAATGGGGCTCCCAGGACTTTTACACCCCGGAAGAAATCAGGCAGAGTGAATTAAGCGGTGTTTATACAAGCACCTGCATCACCCTGTTTGAGACTTACCTGCATTGCCTTGAGGTGGTAGAAAACTGGTTGAAGGAACATGCTCCGCTGGTTGAAAATGAAGAACCCGGCGCCCGGCAGCGGCGGCTGCGCACTGATGCAATCGACGCTTGCCGCTTCTTGCTTCCTTCGGCTGCGCTGGCCAATGTCGGTATGACGGTTAATGCGCGCGAGCTGGAACATGCCATCACCAAGATGCTCAGCAGTCCAATTTCAGAAGTCAGGCTGATTGGCGAAGAAATGAAGGCAGTGGCCAGGCGTGAAGTCCCCACCCTGGTCAAATATGCTGCACCCAGCAGTTACCTGGAGGGGTTGCCAGGCAAAATCCACTCCTTCGATGAAAGCGACGGGGAGCCCCAGGATTGGTGTGTGCTCCGATCGTATGACCCGCAAGCAGCCGTCAAGCTTATTGCCGCAGCCCTTTTCCGGTATGGGCACACCAGTTATCCAGCTGCCCTGGAACATGCCGTGAACCTGGATGCTTCTGCCCGGCTTGAATTACTGCAGTGCCTGCTGGGTGAAATCACACCCCACGAATTACCACTGCGGGAAGCAGAACATATCAATTTTTCCTTCGAGATCATCATGGACCAGGGCGCATATTATGAATTCAAGCGCCACCGCATGATGAGCCTTTCCACCCAGGGGTTTACACCCGGGTTGGGGTATAGTGTTCCTGCCTTGATCGAAAAGGCCGGCATGCTGGAAGAATACTGCAGCGCTATGGAAAGCGCCCGACTCGCCTGGCAGGAGATCGCACCCGTATTACCGGATGCCGCTTCGTATGTCTTGCCAAATGGATACAACCGCAGGGTATACACCAGCATCAATTTACGCAGCCTGATCCACCTGGTACGGCTGAGGACGCGTCCGACTGCGCATTTTTCCATCCGGCGGGTAGCACACCGTATGGCAGAATGTGTTCGGGAGGCGCTGCCGGAAATAGGCCAGTTTTTACCTGTCCCACAATGCGAAACCTGGCAGGCTATTGAAAAAGAGAATTTCATGCAATGCTGAGACGTTTAGCCTTGACAGGAATCTCAAACTGCCTATAATCAATCAAAATTGATCAGCTAAAGACAGTGAAGAGGACGAGTACGTGCACTCATCCCGGAACAGAGAGCAGGAAAAGGTGAGAACCTGCCCGAAAGAATGCACCGAATGGACCTCTGAGTTGCAGGGCGAACGGTAACAAGTAGCCTGAGCCGGAGCTGCCACCGTTATCAAGGCAAAGGGTATAAGCAGGTTTCTGCCGTATCCGAAAGAGTGAGGCTGGCTTTTTCCCCTGTGTGTCATCACCACAGGGATTTTTTGTTAAACAGCCTAAATTGGGTGGCACCACGGGCATGCGCTCGTCCCATACAGGGATGAGCGTTTTTATTTTAATTATCTTGTTTCAAGGAGAAAACACCATGACAGACCGAACCCGCTTTGAATTACCTGAAAGTGAAATACCAAAAGCCTGGTACAACATCAACGCGGACAGCCCCATTACACCTGCTCCTGTCCTGCACCCGGTCACATTTGAACCAGTAACCCCGGATTTCCTGAGCGCCTTGTTTCCTGAGTCGATCATCCATCAGGAGATCAGTACAGAACGGTATATTGAGATTCCGGAAGAAGTCCGTGAGATCTACAAACTATGGCGTCCAACTCCTTTGCTCAGGGCTCGCCGCCTTGAAAAAGCACTGAATACTCCAGCCCATATTTACTACAAGTACGAAGGCGCATCGCCAGCTGGCAGCCATAAGTCAAATTCAGCGGTTGCACAGGCATACTTTAACAAACAGGCGGGCACCCAGGCTATGACCACAGAGACCGGTGCGGGTCAGTGGGGATCAGCCCTTGCAATGGCCTGCAAGTTCTTCGGCATCAACCTGGAAGTGTATATGGTCCGGGTGTCTTATGATCAGAAACCTTACCGCCGCAACATCATGGAAACATTCGGGGCAACTGTTTTTGCCAGCCCTTCCATGAACACCGAGATCGGGCGGTCTTTCCTCAAGCAAGATCCAGGCAATCCCGGCTCGCTGGGGATTGCCATATCAGAAGCGGCTGAAGTCGCTGCCCTGTCCAATGGTAAAAAGAAGTACGGCCTGGGATCAGTGCTCCATCATGTCCTCATCCACCAGAGCGTGATCGGTGAGGAAGCTCTCAAGCAGATGGACATGGCAGGAGAATACCCGGATATGGTTATCGGCTGCGTGGGCGGCGGGTCGAATTTTGCAGGCATCGCTTTTCCATTCTTGCGGGAAAACCTGGTCCACGGCCGCAACACACGCCTGATCGCAGTGGAACCATCTGCAACGCCGTCGTTAACCCGTGGACTTTATGCCTTTGATTACGGTGATACAGCCAAAGTTGCCCCAATCATGAAGATGCACACCATCGGGCATGACGCCATGCCACCGTCTATTCATGCCGGCGGGCTGCGCTATCATGGTATGGCGCCAACCCTTTCAGCCTTGTATGATGCCGGATACATCGAAGCCCGGGCAGTGCGGCAGGTCCCTGTCTTTGAAGCTGGCGTCCTGTTCGCCCAAAGTGAAGGGATCCTGCCTGCGCCGGAATCCTGCCATGCCATCCGGGCAGCAGTGGATGAAGCCATTCTCGCCCGTGAAACCGGACAAAAGAAAGTGATCTTGTTCAACCTTTCCGGTCACGGCAACCTGGACCTTTCAGCTTACAGCCAGTTCCACGCGGGGCAGCTTCAGGATGTGGACTACCCCGAAGAGCAGCTCGAAGGCATCCAGGAGCATTTGCCCCTGGTGCCGGAATTTGTTTAACCACAAACGCGTTTTCTGAGATTCTCTCCTCTTAAGGCAGCCCGGTTGATTCCGGGCTGCCGCAATTTCCCTGTAGTTTTTTCACCTTTTTTTCGTTATACTGATTTATAACCATGGAAACTTTTGCGATTCCATACCAGCCTGGATTATCCCCCGAGCCGCCTGCTTTTCCCCTAGGCAGGTATCTTCCCCCCGTGCCGCAGGGTATGGCTGTTGCCTGGCTGCAGAAACATGTAACCCCCGGCAGTGTGATTCTGGATCCGTTTGGTTCATCACCCCAGGTAGCCCTGGAAACAGCCAGGGCAGGCTACCGGGTGATTGCAGCCTGCAACAATCCGGTTGTGCGTTTCCTGATCGAAACCCTGGCTGCAGCTCCGCAAGCGGCTGATTTTAAAGCCGCCCTGGCTGAGCTCGCCATGCAAAAACGGGGCGATGACCGCCTCGAAAATGTTCTGCAAAACCTGTACCTTACCACCTGCCCCGGATGCAACCGTAAAGTAGCTGCAGAAGCTTTCTTATGGCGCAAAGAGGAGCAAGCGCCTTATGCGAAAATTGTCCACTGTCCTGCCTGTCTCTGGGAGGGAGAAGCAGAAACCGATGAATTTGACCTCCAGGTTTTACAGCAGTCAGCCAATGACACCATCAATCGCGCCCGCGCTCTTCAGCGGGTAGAGATAAGGGATGAGGAAGCCCGGCAGGGTGCCAGGGAAGCGCTCGATACATATCAACCGCGCCAGATTAACTTCCTTTTTACCTTGATGAATAAGATCCAGACCCTGGACTTGCCCCCGGAACAGAAAAACCTGTTATGGATGCTGTTCCTGGTTTTGTGCGATGAAGGGAATATGATGTGGAGCCACCCCCCTGGTAGGACCCGCCCGCGCCAGCTCTCGGTACCCTCTGAATACCAGGAGGTAAACCTGTGGCTGATGATGGAAAGGACAGCTTCGCAGTGGCCGGAATCTCCGGGTGCGCTCCCTTGCCAGGATTACCGCCAGGCAAAAACCATTGAACCGGGAATAACACTCTTTCCTGGCAGGATCCGCGACATGCTGCCGTTGAGACCGGGAATGGACATTTCAGCAGTAGTGTCCATTTTTCCACGCCCAAACCAGGCCTTCTGGACATATTCAGCATTATGGTCAGGCTGGATATGGGGGACAGAAGCAGTTGTTCCGTTAAAAAGCAGCCTGCAGCGGAAAAGGTACAGCTGGCAGTGGCACGCCAATGCCTTATCCAGTTCGTTTTCCATGCTGCAATCTCATTTACCCGCAGGGATCCCCTTCTGGGGCATTGTCGCTGAATCCAACCCCGGATTCCTGGCGGCAATCCTGGCTGCCAGCGAGAACAACGGGTTGGAGTTTTCTGGATTAGCGTGGAATGAGGATGACCAGGTTTCGCAGCTCTGGTGGAAAACTGCAGCCATTCCTCAACCTTCAGAAGAAAAGCCAGGCCTGGGGAAAGTTATCCGCCAGGGATTCAGAAATTACCTGCAGCTCAGGGCTGAACCAGCAGGATATACCCACCTGTTCACAGCAGGAATGGTGGAACTGGTAAGGGAAAAATGCCTGGCTCGTGGTCTGCGCGAGTTGCCGTTTAACCAAATCACCCTGCTTCAAAACCAGTTTGCGGTCAATTTCTCCAACCGCAGCCTGCTAAGGCGATTTGAATCCGAATCCCAAAGCCAGGAATCAGGGGTGTGGTGGCTGGAAGAAGTACCGGCAGACCTTAAGCCATCCCTGTCCGATCAAGTGGAGTTAGCTATACGCAGTATTTTCCAGCAAAAAGAAAACTGCGATTTCCCGGTACTGCTGAATACGTTATATGAAAGCTTCCCTGGACTGATGACACCCAACCTGGAGCTACTGGACTTCTGCCTGGAAAGCTATGCCCGCCCGCTGCCAACCCACCCTGAAACCTGGCAAATACGGGAAGCGGAAAGGATCGAAACCCGCCAGGCAGATGAAACCGAAGCGCTGATGATGCTCAAGGCCTGTGCAGAGCGCATTGGTCTTGAGTCTATTACCAACGCT
Source organism: Leptolinea sp. UBA4782 (assembly GCA_002403095.1). Lineage (GTDB taxonomy): Bacteria > Chloroflexota > Anaerolineae > Anaerolineales > Anaerolineaceae > UBA4782. The sequence goes on along the minus strand of DHHC01000014.1, from coordinate 4,436 downwards.
CACGAACCTGCGTCTGTCGAATGGCATACCAGGGATGGTGAGCTGGTTTTTAAGTTTTTTGTTCAAGCGCATGCCGGTATCAGCCGGCTGGTTCATCACCCCGACCATCTTGCAGACCAGGGTGTGATCGTATTTCCAGGCAGCCGCAGCAACCTGTTAACGTACAAGATCAAAAAGAATCCCTACCTGGAAGAACTGGTTAATACTGGCTGGCATTTCCTGAAATTCAGGACGCTGCGCTCTATCTGTATCCGTCCTGAATTAACCCTGGTTAATTGGAAAGAGCTGCTGGATGGTGACCCGCCAAGGTGGGAACAACCGCAGCAGCTCTCTTTCTTTTCAACTTGACCGTTTTATGGCGTGGTTGTGGCTTCCTCTTCTGGAATTTGCGTCTGGGTTGGTGTGACCGTTTCAGAGGGCAGGATAGTTTCCGTCGGCGTCAGGGTTGGCGTGGGCGTCTCCGTTGGCAGCAGGGTCTCGGTTGGTGTTGGCGTCGGCAGCTTCAGTTTGAGTGTAATGCGCTTTTCTGCGTAGGTTTGCAGCGAAGATTCAATATAGATCCTCAGTGTAATGGTATGCGCCTTTACTGTACTGATATCCCAGCTGTAAACCAGTTCAGGCTGAACGTATTGCTCATTGCCCTCTTCCAACAGCTTCCATTCTTCAGGATCTTCACCTGTGCCGTATTCAAGCCGGAATCCGCGGTAGTCCTGGTTTGCGCTGATAAGAGCGTAGATATCCAGGGGCGATACATCGATGGTCTGACCGTTGCTCAACCCGGCGAACTCGATCCGCGGCCGGGCATCCCCTTCTTTACATTCCCTTGCCGGCTTAAAGAAGAATGGCTGTTCAAAACCATTTTCCTCCGCCCAACTGATACCCTGGTCGTTTTGTTTCAACCACCGGATAGCGTAAGGATCTGTCACGTTTATCGCCAGTTTATCATCCGTGAAATCAGAACAATAAGGCGAAGCCAGCAATCCCGTCCAGGTGTCAACCATTACATTCTGCCACAGGTCTTCTTCCTTCGGCAATGGAAGCTGGTCAACCGCAAACGATTCACTGCGCTGCGAAGGGCAGCGCTCAGAGGGTTCTGCTCCGGAGACGCTGCAGATCACCCGGTCGACGATAGTGTTCGGCCGGTAGAACGGGGTAACCGATCCTCCAGTCAGGCGGGTGATCCCGTACTGCATCACTTCAGACCAGATCGGTGCAGCACCGGTCAAGCCGGTGGTATTCTGCATGGGGGTGTAATCGGCATTTCCCACCCAAACTCCAACCGCCAGGTCCGGCGTGTAACCGATTGTCCAGTTATCCCGGAAATCGTTGGTGGTACCTGTCTTGGCAGCCACCCTGAACGGCAGATTTAGCACCGAATTGGTGCCAAACATCATTGCCCGGGCATTATTATCCGAGAGGATGTCGCTGATCAAATATGCATGTTCTGAGCGGATGACTTGCTCACCAGGCTGGGGAGTATATGCGTAAACCTCGTTCCCGTTAGAATCCATGATCCGTGCAATAGCTACCGGGGTTACTTTCTGCCCTGCATTGGCGAATACACTGAAAGCGCCTGTAAGCTCAAGCAGGGACACATCTCCCCCGCCCAGGGTCAGCGAAAGACCGTAGTCATCACGGGTGAGTGTGGTGATTCCCAGCCGTTTAGCAAAGTTTATGAATCCATCTTCGGCTTCTGTATTGGGGTTGTCATATATACCCACAAACTGGAGCGTTTTCACAGCCGGTATGTTGAGAGAATTTGCCAGGGCTGTTCGAACCATTACCGGTCCATTAAACCTGCCGTTGTAGTTGACCGGCTGATAAGGAGGCCGGGTGTCATTGGGGTCTCCCGAAGGCGGAAAATCGGTTGGCACATCCCAGATCAGGGTAGCTGGTGTCCAACCTTTTTCAAATGCTGCTGCATAAGTTAATGGCTTAATGGCAGAGCCAGGCTGGCGCGGGCTGACAGCCATATTCACCTGGCCGGAGATTGCCTCGTTATAAAAATCAGCTGAACCGACCATTGCCAGGATCTCCCCGGTGCCTGGTTTAATAGCAACAAGTGCGGCATCAGTGGCATTGTTTTCTGTCAGCTGGCTGATCTGATTGGATACAATCTGCTGGGCATATTCCTGCAGGTCAGGGTCCAGGGTTGTATAAATGGTGAAACCAGAGCGGTAAATGGTTTGAGGATCGTACTGTGCCTCAAGCAAGGAACGGATGTAGAACACCCAGTGGGGGTATTTCATGGTAGTCGGGGATTGCTCGAAGGGGTAGGCAACTATCTCTTCGTATGCCAGGGTGGCATCAGTTGCATCCAGGCACACCTGTTTATCCAGGCTTTCTACATCAATACAGTTGCGTTCGTTGCTCAGGGTGTACATCAAGACAAGCACCTGCTTGGTGCGTTCCAGCGTTGCATCCCGGTTCGTGAAAATATCGTAGACTCCCGGACCTTGCGGCAAGCCAGCCAGGAATGCTGCCTGTCCCATAGTCAGATTGGCAGCCGAAGTATTAAAGTAGGTTTCTGCAGCGGCTTCGACTCCGTAAGCCATGTTGCTGAAATAGATTTCGTTCAGGTAAAGCTCAAGGATTTCATCCTTTGTGTACCGCCTGGTGATTTCTGCCGCCAGGATGATCTCGCGCGCTTTCCGGTCGGTGGAGACCTCGTACCGCTCTTCCTGCGTCATCAGCACCAGGCGGGCAAGCTGCTGGGTAATCGTAGACGCCCCGGAGACAACTTCGCCTGAGGTGTAGTTCTGCCACAAGGCGCGTGTGATCCCGTACAGGTCAAAACCCGGGTTATCATAAAAATCTTTATCCTCGGTAGCAATCGTTGCGGCGATCAAATTCGGGGAGATTCTTTCGAGAGGGATATACGTCCTTCTGCCTGCATTCGGATCGAGAACTTCATACAACAGGTTGCCGTTACGGTCCAAGATCCGGGTAGTCTCAAATTGTGATGCTCTTTCCCGCAGGGTAGCTACATCAGGCAGTGATGAAGCCACCTGGTAATAACGGTATACACCGAATGAGGCAACTGCCAGGGCAATGCCAGCCAGGATAAATATCCCGATTAGCACGAACTGCCAGAAACAACCAAGAGATTTCCGCTTCTTTGGAGGTTTAGGCTGTCCGGCGTCATTCCTCTGAGTGCTGGCTTTCTGCGGAACAGGTTTCTTCGCTGGTTGAGAACGTACCACAGCTGCCGGTCTGGCATCCTGCCTGGATGGTGGAACGTCCGGCCGGATGGCTGGTTTCTGTGCAGCAGGCGGAACACCTTTCCTGTGTGGGATGGCAGAATATGAAGCCGGTAACTGGTGCGGGGGTATTTGACCGGATTGAAATGCTGAAGGGGTTACCCGGGTGGCATCTGCATCGGTCTGGCTGACGGGTTTGGGTAGTGCTGCAGGCTGTACCGGTACGGCTGCCTGGGGCGGGATCGTGTCTTCATCATGGATGTTGGGCGGTGTGGCTTCAAGGTCGCCATCCTCTCCCCAGTAATCTGCTCCCAGGTCCAGTGCTTCGCCATCAACCGGCCTGGCTGCTTGGGGCTGGGCATTATTCCCTGCCTGCTGGCCTTCATCATTTATCTGAGGCGGCAAGTAAGGAGACAGCCTTTCGAGCGGATTTGCTTCAGATCCTGTACTTGCTTCCAGGTTGCGTGTTTCCCAGTTGTCTGTCTGGGGTGTGAGTGGATAGTCAGGAAGGGATGCTTCTTCCGGCTCGGTTTCCGAGAGGATGCGGCGCAGCCGCCTGTCCTGAGAAGCCTGCCCCCGGTTGGTTTCATTTTCATCACTTTTAGGCAACTCACCCCCATTATGGTGAGTGAATTGTTCGTTTTCAGTGCTCATAATGTGCTACCTGTATCCTTTTATGTTCATCTTTTGAATTCTAGCACACTTTGCCTGCCTGTTTGACCGTGCAGGAAACGTAACGTACAATCAAGTAGGAATGCATGATTGGAAACTTCCCCTAAAACCTGGATACAGGCTGACACTCTCGGCAGATGCACGTTTTTCTCCGCCCGACATCTGCAATGACCTGATTTGGGAAATTTGCTGGCAAAACTCGGATATGCATGCCTTCGCAGTCCAAACCACTTGCGGACTGCGCGTGCAGAACCTGCGCTTCTTTCCGCAATTCATCTACCAGGATAAACGGATATCCGATCCGGCTTCCTTCCATCAAACCCTGTTACTGCATAAATTCTTCCCAAATTATGCCTCCTTTTCCTGTTTTCCGTTCGCCGGGGTTGAAACCCGGTTGGAATACTGGGTTCCTGAATCGCATGCCATATCAGGCCGGGTATCCTTCACCAACCGGACCATCGACAGGATGGTAGTATTCCTGGAGTGGGCCGGGATGCTTAATACGCAGGGTTTGGGACAAAACCTGGTGCATTACCCCCTGGGACCAGGGCATGTCCTCACCGG
>DHHC01000048.1:29213-39420 GCA_002403095.1 Leptolinea sp. UBA4782 | reverse complement strand
TGGAACATTGTTTTAATAATCCCGCCGCTGATCATCACGCCTGAGCAGCTGGCTGAAGGGTTCAGCATAATCGATAAAGGGCTTGAGATAACGGACGCAGCGGTTAACGAATAAATTGACTTGGAGAGATCATGGAATTTAGTTTATCTGGTTTTGGTAGCAAGAATCGTGAAGCAGTTGAGAAAGAAGTTAAGTTGCTTATCCTGGGGGCTGGCCCGGCTGGAATGGCTGCAGCATTGTACGCAGCCCGGGCAGAGTTGGAACCGGTGGTTTTGACCGGGATGCAGCTTGGAGGCCAGGCGGCCTTGACCCATACAATCGAGAATTACCCGGGTTTCCCGGATGGGGTGGGCGGTACGTCGCTGGGAGAGTTGTTCCAACAGCAGGCCGAACACTTTGGGGCCAGGGTGGAATTTGGTTCTGCGACCTCGGTGGACCTTTCCAGCCGGCCGTTTAAAGTCGCCACGGACAGCGGGACGAATTACAAGGCCTGGTCACTGATCATTGCCACAGGCGCCCAGTCCAATCCATTAAATGTTCCGGGAGAGAAAGATTTAACCGGCAAAGGTGTGTCTTATTGCGGTACCTGTGACGGCTGGTTCTTCAAGAACAAGGATATCCTGGTGGTTGGGGGAGGCGACAGCGCGGTTGAAGAAGCTATTTTCCTGACCCGGTTTGCGAATTCGGTGACGATTGTGCACCGCAGGGATGAGCTTCGGGCAGGAGCCATCCTGCAAAAACGGGCAAAGGAAAACCCGAAAATCAAGTTTTTCTGGAATACTGTGGTAACAGAAATCATTGGTGACGATGCGGTTAAGTCGGTCATCTTGAAGGATATCGTCAGCGGTGAGACCCGGCAGCATGACACCGATGGAGTTTTTGTCTTTGTCGGGCATACCCCAAACTCCAGCCTGTTCAATGGACAACTGGAAATTGATGCCAAAGGGTGCATTGTGGTTGATTCCCTGATGCAAACCACTGTTCCAGGCGTGTATGCTGCGGGAGAAGTGGCTGACCCGCACTTCCGCCAGGTGGTCACTTCAGCAGGTATGGGGGCAGCTGCAGCCATCCAGGCAACCAGGTTCCTGGAAGCAGAAGAGTAAGCAAAGCTTATTTAGCGGTTACTATTTGCTTTTGGCGGGCTTTACGGGAGAGGGACTTTTCGACAAACAGTCTTTCTCCCGTAAATGGATTCTTTTCGGTGTAATACATCACGCTTGCATAGGTCGAAGGGAGGGGGGTAAATACCTGCACCTGCTCTGGGTGGATGTGCAGCTTTTGGCTGGTGAAATTGCGCAGCGCATGCATTTCACGGTCTGAGCAGCCCGGGTAAGCTGCAATGAAGTAATACGTCAGGAACTGTTTCTTGCCCGCCTGAGCGCTGGCGGTGTCAAACCTGCGTTTGAATTCGAGCAGGCTGGCATTGCCGGGTTTTCCCATCAGGCCCAGCACTTTTGGATCGGTATGCTCAGGGGCAACTTTCAGCTGCCCGGAAACATGGTGATTGGCGATCTCTTCCAGGTATTCCTGGCCTGATTTTTTGTCGTGCAGCACCATGTCATAGCGGATGCCGGATGCCACAAACACCTTCTTGATGCCTTTTATCTTACGGATCTCCCGCAAGAGATTGACTTGAGGAGTGTGGTCAACTTTCATTACATGGCAGATATCCGGGTGCAGGCAACGTTTATCATCACAGCAGCCCTTCAGCAGTTTCTTGCTGCATTCAAATCCGTACATGTTCGCAGTAGGTCCGCCCACATCCTGGATGTACCCTTTGAATTCCGGATGCAGGGTGAGTTGTTTAATCTCCCGCAGTATCGATTCCTGGCTGCGCCAGCGGACCGTGCGTCCTTCATGGACCGCAATGGAACAGAAATTACACTCGCCGTAGCAGCCCCTATGGGTTGAAACAGCAAAGCGGATGGTTTCCAATGCTTTCACCTCACCTCTGGCAGCATAATATGGATGCTGGTCGCGGGTGTATTCCAGCTTGTGAAATCCATCCATCGCTGTTGTATCCGGGTACGGAGCAGGCGGATTATGCACCAGGTACCGGTCGCCTTTCTGCTGCACCAGGCCTCTGGCAGTGATGGGATCATTGTTCACATAGAAGGTGTGAAACATGCGTGTAAAGGTTTCAGGATCATTTACACATTCTTCAAATGACGGCAGGGTAAGGTAGCCTTCCGGTGCGGCTTTTGCCAGGCAGCACAGGCCGCGCATATCCTCTACGTCCAGCCCATCATGCAGCCGGTTGGCAAATTCCAGGATGCTTTGTTCAGCCATACCATACAGCAGGTAATCTGCCTTGGAATCAAACAGGATGGGTGCACGCAGGCGGTCGCTCCAGTAATCGTAGTGGGTGACGCGGCGCAGGCTGGCTTCGATCCCCCCCAGTACGATTGGGCGGGTGGCTTTAAAAAAGCGCCGGATGAGGTTGGTGTACACAATCACAGCCCGGTCAGGCCGGCGGTCATTCACTCCGCCAGGGGTGTAGTCATCGTTTCGCCGTTTCTTCAGGGTGGCGGTGTAATTGGCTACCATCGAGTCGATGCAGCCACCAGTAACCCCCCAGAACAGGAGCGGTTCACCCAGGCGGGTGATGTCATCCGCGGAATGGACATCCGGCTGGGCGATGATTCCCACCCGGTACCCGGCATTCTGCAAGACCTTCCCGATCACAGCCGCGCCGATGAAAGGGCTGTCGATGTAGGAATCACCGCTGACCAGGATGACATCGCAGGCATCCCAACCTAGCTGGTCCATTTCAGAACGGGTGGTCGGCAGAAACATAATAGGACAATAATACTCCCCTTTCAGCCGTTCTGGAAGGGGAGTACTGGTCAGGAAAAGGCTATTCTTTATGGTTGCGGTGTGGATGCCCCGGCGGTCCACCAGCTGAATACTCTGGCATTGCTTACTGCTCCAGCCGATCCCCAAATGGCTTCACCGGATTTGTCTGTGCCGGTTTGGCGGACTGGCTGCACAGTCCAGCGGAACACATGCGGAACGCTATCTGATGGCCGCATGCTGGCGGGTACTATGAAGCTGGTATCGGTCTCATATTGCACCAGCCTTACGCCTGTCCCGGCAGTTACATCTTCAATGGTAACCTGGTAGGCTTCGTTGTCTCGCAGGGTGCCGACTGCCGCCCACTGCAACGTGATGGTGTCGCTTGCGCTGGTGAAAGAGGTTCCGTCAGCGGGCAGGAGCAAGTTGGGCGCCAGGTAAGGCGGTGGCGGGGTGGCGGTTGGGGTAGGGCCGGGGGTTGGGTTGCGTTCGCATAACGGGATGATCAACGGACGGCCGGAAAACACTGTATCACCGGTGAGCCCGTTATATTCTTTGATCACCTCGGCGCTGACATTGTAGGCTGCCGCAATCCCGCTCAGGGTGTCATTTTCGGTAACCATGTATTCCACCTTCTGGCAGGCAGCATCGGTTGCTTCTGCGCCGCTCAGGGTGCTGGTGGGCTGGGGTGATGCGGTGGGAGTAGGCTGCGGGATAAGCAGCGTTTGCCCAACAGACAGGACTCCGCAATCCGGAGGCAGGTTGTTAAGCAGCACAATACTTTGCAGGGAGACATTGAAGAAAGCGGCAATGGTGCTGCAGTAGTCATTGGCTTTGATGGTGTATTCAACCGGCGGCAGGGGAGTGAAAGTAGGCAGCGGGGATGCTGTCATGGTTGGCTGCGCAGTCTGCGTTTGGGTTGGCGTGGTGGTGATGGTGGGTGTAACGGTTGGTTCTACCACCCGGCCGCTGCTGCGCAGGACACCGAAAACTACCGCGGCGCCGATGCCGACCAGCAGGACCACCAGCCCGATGGCAATGGGCAGGTTAAGGGTGATCTCTGGCAGGCGCGGACCCTGGATGGACTTGTTTTCTTTTCCGGTTGACGAAGCTTTGGCGAAGGTATGCCCGCAGACCTGGCAGCGTGAAGCGCTTTCACTCACTTTAGAGCCGCAAGTTGGGCAGGTTTTCGTGGAAGGTTTATTGGGATCTAGTGTCATAATGTTTTTTCGGGTAAATACACCCGGCTGGTCAAAAATTATACCATAGCAGGTAACCTAATCCTGTCAAGGCTGGTTCCGCCGCTTCGGTTCACATGGGTATAATCAACCTGTGTTCAGTATGTACATCCATTTCCCGTTTTGCCAAAAGCGTTGCGGCTATTGCGACTTTTTTACCCGGGCTGGTATGCAATCTTCTATTCCAGCTTATGTGGACAGCCTGGTGAAAGAAATTGAACAGGTTGGAGCATCTGCAGCAGAGGAACTCCTGGTTCATACTGTCTTCTTTGGCGGAGGCACCCCATCATTGCTCAGCCCTGCACAGGCAGGAAAGATCCTGGCTTCAGTTAGCAAGAACTTTACCCTCCTTCCTGGTGCAGAGATCAGCCTGGAGGCTAATCCTGGAACAGTCAATCTGGAAAAGCTGCAGGGGTACCAGGCAGCGGGTATCAACCGCATCAGTTTCGGGGTGCAATCCTTCAAGGATGTTGAACTGCAATTCCTGGAAAGGATCCACTCCAGCCGGGAAGCAGTCGATGCATTCGAAATGGCCAGGTCAGCGGGATTTATGAACATCAATCTCGACCTGATTTTTGGCTTACCGGGGCAGACGGTTGACAGCTGGGCAGACAGCCTGGAACAAGCAGTAAAACTGGATCCCGAACACCTGTCGCTGTATGCCCTGACCATCGAAGAAGGCACCCCATTGCACAGACAGGTAGAGGCAGGCAAGGTCATCCCTCTTGATGATGATATTTCTGCAGATATGTACCAGCTGGCAGAAGAGATGCTGGCCTCAGGCGGGTATAGCCATTATGAGGTGTCCAATTGGGCAGCTGAAAGAGAAGGAAAAGACCAGGCTTGCATTCACAACCTGCAATACTGGTTGAACCTGCCTTATCTGGGTATCGGAGCTGGAGCGCATGGCTGCGCTGCAGGGTACCGCTACAATAATGCTGCGGATATTGCGTGCTACATCCAGGCAATGGCAGGAGAGCCAAGGATGCAGTTTCCATTCAGTAATGCGATTGAAAGCAGCCAGGCAATTGACAAGCGTACTGAGATGAACGAGACTATGATGCTTGGCTTGCGCCTGCTGGAGCAAGGCGTAGGTGATGTGGATTTTGCAAGGCGGTTCGGCGCTGGAATAAGTGATGTGTACCCAAAACAGATCAATCGACTGACAAACCAGGGATTACTGGAGTGGAAAGACGGCAGCCTGCGGCTTACCCGGCGCGGACACCTGTTGGGGAACCGGGTATTCCGGGAGTTTGTGTAAAGCAGGGGCTAAGTGACGATTACGGTTGTACCCAGACCTTTATGGTCCCAGTCAATTTCTTCATGGATAGGGCGCACCCAGCGGAACAGCCATTTGGCTTCATCAGGTTTCATGTTCACACAGCCGTGGCTCATCGGGATGCCATAGTTATTATGCCAGTAGGTGCCGTGGAAAGCCACACCATTCTCAGCGAAGAAAGAACTCCAGGGTACACCAGGTAATTCATAAGCATTCAGGTCTGATGTTAATTGCCCATCTCCCATGTGCTTGGAGGGCATCTTGACACTGACATTGAATTCGCCGGTGGGTGTCTTCCAGGAAGGCTTATCGGGGTCGGGTTTGTAGTTCAAGCCGGATGAGATCTTCGTCTCGAGCACGGGTACTTCGTACTCGTAGGCAACCAGGGTCTGCTGGGCAAGCGATACCTCGATCCGTTTTTGATGGTGCGGGATTTCAGGGGAGATGGGAGTCAGTTCATCTTCCGAAAGGATGCGCAGGTGGGCGGCTGGGACATGGTAATCCATCGAATCGGCGTCAAGCAGTTCGTCCTTGATGCGATACCATGGGGCGCCGTCAGGACCTTCTTCAACTGCCACCACCCAGTGGATCGATTCGTAATACAGGCGGTAGACCGGCTGCCAGCCCTGCCCGTTGATGCGGCGCATCGACTGGGTAAAGGGGACTGTGACCTCTGCCAGCTGTTTATCCCCTGCAATAGCCGAAGCCACCGGGTTCAACCTGTGCTGTACAATCTGGATCTGGGCGCTGTGGATGTACCCTCGCCACACCCGGTACCATAAAGGATTCCAGGTAGGGCCTTTATCTGAGATCACTTCATCATAGATATTGATCAGCTCATCCTGGTAGCGGGTGTAGAGGATGCGGCTCTGATCATCCGGCTGGCTGTAAACACTGATGCTGGCTTTGGCAATTCGCCCGAGGGTGACGTTTTCCATGTCCTGTGCAATGGAATTGCCAGCCCCGAAGAACGGGCGGAATGCCATGGTACTCAGGCCCAGGGCAGCCAATTTGAGGAAATCGCGCCGCGAATACTCTTTCATGGGAATGATTATACCAAAAATAAATTGGAGTAAATGAGTGGGAATTTAACTCGCTTAACAGCCTATTTTCGACAACTTGCTTGTTTCTAGATTTGATGCAAGGTTGCAAAAGAGATAAAATACAACCATGGATACCCAGAAAAAAATCTCAAAAAATCTTAATTGCACAGAAGAAACGGAAAACCACAGTATCAAAGAACCCGAAATTCAGTTGAGTATCTTATCTACTAATCCAACTTCTATAGTTCCTGAATTTAAGGTAAATTATGACAATCAAATTATTTGTGGTGATTGCGAGGATGTGCTAAGGCAGCTTCCGGATAATTGTGTAGATTTAATAGTTACTTCTCCACCTTATGCTGACCAGAGGAAGAATACTTACGGCGGAATTTCCGCGGACCACTATGTAAAATGGTTTTTACCAAAATCTGAACAATTCTTAAGAGTATTAAAACCTTCCGGTTCCTTCATATTAAACATCAAGGAGAGAGTTGTAGATGGAGAAAGGCATACTTACGTTCTAGAATTGATTCTTAATATGCGCCATCAAGGCTGGTTTTGGACAGAAGAATATATTTGGCATAAAAAGAATAGTCATCCGGGAAAATGGCCCAACCGGTTTCGTGATAATTGGGAAAGATTGTTGCATTTTACAAAATCTAAGAAATTTAAAATGTTCCAGGATACTGTAATGGTACCAATTGGAGATTGGGCACAGGATAGGCTTAAGAATTTGAGCGAGACTGATAAACGAAGAGATAACTCAAAAGTTGGCTCTGGTTTTGGTAAGAACATTTCCAACTGGGTAGGTAGAGATAAAGTCTATCCATCGAATGTGTTACATATGGCAACCGAATGTTATAACCGGCAACATTCTGCAACTTTTCCAGTTGCATTACCAGAGTGGTTTATCAACCTCTTAACAGAAGAAAATGACCTTGTTTTGGATCCATTTAACGGTTCTGGCACAACTTGTGTTGCAGCTAAGCAATTAAATCGAAGATATCTTGGGATTGACACCAATCAAGAGTATTGTGACCTTGCCTGGCAAAGATTAAAAAATGGTGCTGGTAAGAATAAATAATTGAAAAGGAATAATAAATGAACACTATAAAGATGTCTGAGGTGGCAGAGTATGTAAATCTGCATATCAATGTGTTTCATCAAAGCAGGTTAAACATCCTCAGCAAACTCACTTTGAAACAACTGATTACGAAGAATCCATATCTATTCCGTGCAAAAAATATTTCTATAGCAAGTGAATTAATATGCAGTACTTTAGATGCATTTTTATCTTCATCGGAAGAAAAGCTATTTGGCGATTTTTTGGAGGACTTAGCTGTCTTTATTGCCAGTAAGACAACTGGAGGATATAAATCAAGTGCACCTGGATTAGATCTGGAATTTGAAAATGATGGTGCTCATTATTTAGTTTCAATAAAGTCTGGACCTAATTGGGGGAACTCATCGCAACATAAAAAATTAGTGCAGGACTTCAATGAAGCAGAACGACGTCTAAAACAATCCCTACATGTAATGAATGTTTACAAGGTTCTCGGAATTTGTTATGGAAAGACGCCAACAAAAATTACATCTAAAGGATATTACAAAATAGTTGGACAGAATTTTGGGGCATTAATTTCGAATAACGAAAATTTGTACACAGAGATTATTGAACCTGTGGGCTTCAGAGCAAAAGAACATAATGACCAATTCTATGAAAAGAAAGGAAACATAATTAACTGCTTAACAGCACAATTCATCCAGGAATTCTGCGATAGTAGTGGAGTGATTAATTGGCAAAAGCTAGTTAGATATGTTTCAGGAAATTATGACCTAAATCATACTATTTATTCATGATTTCCCATTTCAGATCTTGATCTTACCGCCGCTTATGTATGTGACCCCGACCGCAATCAGGGAGATGCCCAGCGGCAGGATGACCAGCAGCAGAGAACCGCTTGCCAGGTCAAAAACCGCATTGGCTGGGAAGGCGTGGATGATAGCGATGATGGAACGCACGATCAGAACGACACCCGTTGCAGCCATCACCAGTCCACTGGCGACATTAGCCCACTTTTTGTTCAGGTAAATGCCTGTACCTGCAATGATTGCCAGCAACCCTGCAGCTGCCAGCAGGAGGAATCTCATTTCAATCAGGTTATAGTTCTCAGCGATAAAGAAAAACATAACTCCCAATGAAACCAGCAGGAACGACGCCGCCAGGAAGGCTTTCCAGAAGGATCTTTTGTTTCTTTCTTCCATTTTTACCTCACTCTATAACATTACCAGTTTTCAGTCCATTTTTCAATATTAATGTATAAGTAAAAGGGTATCAGGTCCGCAAGGCGCTGGTTATGTCTATTGTTTTACCTGGAACAATTTGATATTATTTGTGTACTTATTTCGTCAGACGTTCATGGTTTGCAGCCTGAGTGAATCAATGGAAGGTATTTGTCCTTAATTTGTTAAAGATATGAAAACCTGCCCGGATTGTTCCAGTGAAAACCCTGACATTGCAAGCATTTGCATACACTGCGGTGCCACGCTGGATACCGAGATACAGGTATGTCCGGTTTGCCACACCAAAAATCCCCTGAATGCGGAGCAGTGCATCCATTGTGGGCACAGGTTTATGCAAACGGAGAATCCCACTGACCAGACCCTCAGCCAGTGGCGATTTATCAAGAAGGTCGGCAAGTATATTTATGTTGAGTGTGACAACTGCCACAAGGGGTTCAAGGTCAATCAGGTGCGCTGTATCGAACATGACAACGGATACAGGGTGACACCCCCTGAAGAATGCCCGTACTGTAATACCGTATCCAACGTGATTTATTATGCCGGGGTGGAGCCGATCCTGCAAAATTCCATCCGGAAAGAGAAGCGCGAGAAACGGCTCAGGCTGTTTTTCAAGGTGCGCAGGATATTGCTGGTGATCAATATCCTGCTGCTGATCGGGTTGATCGCTCTGGGGGTTAGGGGATGGATGAGGGGCGATTACGGTCCATACCATACCCCGATGCCCACGCCAACCCGTACTCCACGCCCGAAGAAACCGGTGATATCCGCCATGCCTGTATTGGATGGAACTTCCAGGCAGCAATTTGCTGAAACGATGAAAAAAGGAAAAGGATTGCCTGTTGCAGTTGTGATGGGGGCTGTACTGGATTTCACCAGGGCGGCGGGGCCCTTCCTTTAGGTTCGCCCCAGGCGTCTTAATGAAAACAATCCCTCAATAAGGGATTATAGAATCCCTGCACGGGTAATCCTGTAGGGATTTTATTTTTCAGATGATTACTGTGGAGGCCGGGAAAACTACTTCTTCAGGGTGGCTTTGGTAAAGCGGAAATAGACTCCCAGTGCGAGCAGGACAGCACCCATCAAGATCCCGGCGATTTGCGATGAATGCATTCCAGGGTACGAGCCGATCCCGATCAGGTCGGCAAAAAGGGATAATACCAGTAGAACAGCACCAATAATGAGAAGGACAAGGCTGATGGTTTTCGTGGACATGCGTGTCTCCTTTGGTATTAAGGAATATGATAGCATAATCCGAATAGATTAATTCCTGCGAAGGTGAAAATCACCAGTGGAGAACCTGACAAAAATGCAAAGTGAAGAATGACAGAGCTACTGTCATGCTGAGCGGAGCGAAGCATCTTGCATTGAGAATTTTGTAAAGTCATGCCCTGAAAGTCCAATGCGGGATCCTTCGGTCGCAGGCTTCCTCAGGATGACAAGAAGGCGAGAGGAATTGCCTGCCCCTCGATGGGGAAAACTCCGAGAATGAAAAAACCACCTTGCGGTGGTCAGGTAGTCGGGGGGAGAGGAATTGCCTGCCCCTCGATGGG
>DHHC01000048.1:0-29139 GCA_002403095.1 Leptolinea sp. UBA4782 | reverse complement strand
ATGAAAAAACCACCTTGCGGTGGTTATGATTTGTCGGGGCGAGAGGATTTGAACCTCCGACCTCTTGCACCCCATGCAAGCGCGCTAGCCGGACTGCGCCACGCCCCGATTGGTGAACGCTATTATAGCCCCAATCAACCATCCTGACAATACATTTACGAGCCTTTTCTGCCGATTGCCCAGAAGGTGGGCACGAACAATACCCTTGTACCGCGCGCCTGGGCAGCTGAACTGATTTTACCCCAGCGGTCCAGCGTATCCGGCGAGACATACTTTTCCAGGTCGTGCGCCAGCGTGGGTGTTTCTGTTTCCAGCGGCGGTTCAGCCTGCCCGATCTGCCACTCTGCCCCCATCACCCCGCAGGAGATATCCTCCAACCCGATCGATTCAAACCAATCTGGCAGCCTGCGGCCGGACTCAGGATCAGCGCCCTGCAAATGCAGGGCATGTGCCTGCAGGCTGCCTGGCTCTGCCAGCTCTTGCGGGTAATCGACCCGGCCGCCGTAATCCGGTTCGGCAAATGCCATCAACCAGCCTCCAGGTCGGACAACCCGGAACATATCCTGCAGTGCCCTGACAGGCTCTTTCAGCCACAGCAGCAGGAAATGACAGACCACAGCATCGAGGCTGTCAGCAGCAAATGGGAGAGCATAAGCGTCACCGGCAGCTACTGGTAGCACAGGGTATGTTTGGTGCAGAAAAAGTAAGTCCTGCAGGTTGATATCCACCCCGCAGCAGACCATACCGGTTGCACCCTGGAGTGAATCCAGCACTGCCCCCGTTCCGCAGCCCACTTCCAGAACCCGGCTGTCTTTCTGCAGGCCGGTTTTTTCGATCAGGTATTGTCTCAGGGATGCGCTCCAGATAGCCTGTTCGGTGTACCTGGAGTGGCGGGATTGCGGGGTTTTCATGGCTGTATCAGCACTTCGCCCAAATGCTCTCCCAGGATTCGTTCAGCAGGTTGCCGATAACCTTATTGATACCCTGTGCAGGCAGTACATCGCCATCCGGTTCAACATACAACCAGGCTTTCCCGCTGCCATCCACCAGGTTCATACTTTCGCGCAGTTCCAGCGATATAGGGTTAAAAGCAGAATACGGCACCGGCAGGTCCCACACGAGTGTCATGTTCAAGTTGGCTACTTTTTCACGTGCTTTTTTCAGATTCTCTTCCAAAACCTGGTCGCAGATGCTCAACGAAAGTTTCTTCAATCCCATTTCTGCCAGGGTATCAAGGCTTGCCATCACCTTCTCCTTGTTTTCAGGCGAAATGGTGATGTGGACGGTCAGGGCGATGTCCTCGGCCAGAACATCCCTGACACTCTCCCAGGATTGCCCGCTGTCAACATCCAGCATGATCATGATATGATCCAGCCCGCTCTCCAGCAATGCATGGCGGTAAGCGTTGTTGGTCAGGCGCAGCCCGTCAGTCAATAACCCGGTTACCTGCCCGTTCTTTTCTGCATGCCGGATCAGGTCTGTCAGGTCATTCCTGAAGGTTGGTTCACCGCCGGTAAAGACGATGTGCGGGATGCCGGCAGACCAGCTTTTATCCAGGATGGTGCACCATTCCTGGGTAAGCAGTTCTCTCTTCACCCGCTCTTCAGGTGCAGCTTCATGCACCTCGCCGGCCAGCTTATAGGTCAGGGCACAATCGAGCCGGTACGGGGCAGATGTGTTCGAATACGGGTCCAGGCGGTCAAATTCAAGGTAGGTGACCGGATCGAGATCTGGAGTGCTGATCAGGGAGTTCATGCGTTCCTGCAGATCCAGAAAATCCTTTTGCGCTTCATCCAGCGGCACCTGGTAGCGGTCACTGATTATCTGTGCAATTTCGCTCTCTGATTTACCCTGAACCATATAGTACACATACTCAGCTGCTGTCTGGTTCAGATGCAGAACCGTGGATGCGTTCAGGATCATGATTCCATGGCCGTCTTTTTCTATCCGCAAGAATATCCTGTACGGCACAGGTGCTTCGGGAGGTGCCTGGTAGGAGTATGTTCCGGCAGGCAGGGGTTGTGCAGGTTTGGGAAAGACTTTCAGCCATAATTTCTGGATTGCGTTCATAACATTCTCCTCGTCCTAAAACTGCAGGGCTTGCAATGGAATGGGTTCTACAGATTTACAGGCTTCGCGTGCCAGGGGGCAGCCTCCGCCGCATTCATGCAGCAGGTCGCACATTTTGCAGGAATCGGGGACATCCCGGCGGTTGCGCAGGCTGACAGCCAGATCATGGTTCCAGATGGAATCCCAGGCATACGTCAGGATGTTCCCAATGGATGTGTAGTAAGACTGGCATGGCAGCACGCTGCCGTCTGGCTCAACACACATGTTATACAAAGCAGCGGTGCAGCCTTTAACTCCTAGATCCAGCTGGACCGGATTGAAGTGGCAATACTGGGTGGGGGTGTACCAGATCAGGTGCTGCCCGCTCTCTTGCGTAAATTCACGCGCTTTGATCAGCAGATCAGGCAGTTCTTCTTCCGGCAGCCCATTATTCACCGACAAGCCCCTACCGGAGTAGATCAAGGCGTTGATTCCAACCGTCGGGACGCCCAGGTTATGGATGAATTGCAGGGTATCCATCAGGTAAGGGCTGTTGACCTGCAGCAAGGTGGTGTTGGTCATCATATACAGTTGCGGGTACTGCAAGACCGTGCGGATGCCGGCAGTTGTATCCTCCCAGGCGCCCGGGGCAGCGACCATCCGGTCATGGATGGCAGGATCATGCGATTCCAGCGTGACCTGAACGTGATCCAACCCGGCAGCGATCAAAGCTTCCACAAAGGCTTTATCCTTGAGCCGCCGCCCGTTGGTATTGATCCCGCTGATCATACCCAGCTGCCCGGCATAAGCGACCAGCTCCGGCAGGTCATCCCGCAGGGTAGGTTCTCCGCCGGTAAAGACAACGTGCGGTATGCCGGCGTCCCAGACTTTTTTTAGTACTTTCTTCCAGGATTCGGTATCCATTTCAGGAAAATTTCGGTTGCGGGCATTGTAGCAATGGCTGCAATTGTTGTTGCAGCGGTAGGTAATCGCCAGGTCCATGCGGTAAGGCGCTGATGGTTGGGTTGAGAAGGGCAGGCGTGTTTCCAGGTTCAGGTCGCAGATCGGGCAAGCCCCGTCTGGGAACATCACCGTCTCAACCTGGTGAACAATCTGGGCGTAATCCGCTACCGCCTGGGCATGGGGAACTGAAAAAACTTTTTCGATCCGGCGAATGGCTTCTTTTTGCGGGGTTTCCTGCAGGTACAACCAAGCCATCAAGACTGCTGTCGGGTTGAGGTGCAGGATCTGGGCAGCATTGATCACAAGCAGCCCGCTTTTATCCGGATCCACCCTCAGGTGCAGGTGCACCCTTTCCCCTTCACGCTGGCGCTTGAAGGAGTGGACCCCAACAGGCGGTCCTTCGATGGTATTACCAACCCGGGAAAGCCCCAGCCGGTCGATCAGGTTCATTCTCATATTGCTCCCTCTCCCAGGAGGGTTACCTGCCGCCGCCGGCACAGGCACATGCGCAGCCGGCACAAGCACAAGCACAGGCGCAGCTGCTGCCGCCAGACCTTCCGCCGCTCGAACGGTAAGTGGAAGGAGGTGGAGGGGGATTGGTGATGCGGGTGATGCCGCTGGTAAAACCTTGAATATCACCAACCACACCGCTGGCAAAGCCTTGGATGCTGCCAACGATCGAGCCGGCAAATGCAGAGCCTGGCAGGGTTGGCATAGAAACCGTACCGCCGCTGGGTTTTCCTGCACTGGATACCGGGGCTGCCACCTGTCCGCCGCCACTGGTAGAGGGACTGATGGTGGAACCATAACCGGGATCGTATCTTCCCCACCAGATGGGGACAAATACCGGTCCGGTCCCGAAGGTGCGTTGTGTGCGGTCGTCGAATTCTTTGTCCAGCATGGTCCAGCCCATGTAGTCATCAAAGCGCTGCATTTTGACTTCCGGTGTTTCCGCGGTTTCCACCTGCTCCCAGGCCCGCCGGATGATATCCTGGTAATACTCCTTGGTTTCTTTCAAGCTGAACCCTTTCATCTTTTGGGTTACACTCTTTACCAGGTTAACCATCATTGCCTGAAGTTCTTTCGTACGGGTGCGTTGGTCAGCGATCATGAATGCCTGCAGGAATTCCTTTTCATAATCCTGTAATTCTGCCGGCAACGGATCAGTGAGCTCGAGTTTCAACGGCTCTTTTGATATGACCGTGGCCGCATTCTTTTTGACGCATGAGAACAGCATCATGGTCATCACTTTTTCCATGGGTGTTTCCATCAGGATTGCAGCTTCCACAGCTGTCAACCCGCGCTTGACACCATGCCCCTCGATGGCAATCTTTGGAGGCAAGTAAGCCATTTTAGCTTTTTTAGCTGCTTTGTTTGCGGCAATCGAACCCCATATCATTACTCCAATAAATCCGATTATGCTGCCAAAACAGCAAAAGTTCTCAAAGAAATTTGAGAAGCTTCCACCGCCTGTGGTTCCTGAACCGCCGGAATAATCCGGCGTGGGTTCAGTTACAATGACTTTTTCCGGCACCAGTCGGGCGGGGAAGGCGGCACCGAAGGTGTATTGCGAGTGGCTGTCAGCATCCGGGCTGTTCCACTCGTAATACATCAAGCCGTTGTCTTCCTTACCACTAAAGGGTTCACTCTCGCCCGGCCAGCCCTGCGGGGGGTACCAGCGCGGTTCATCTTCGGTCATGTTGGGCGGGAAGAAGAAGGTTACCTTAAGGTCTGTTTTGCCTTTAGCAAAAGAAGAATCAAAAGAATTGGGCATGAACTGGAAGCTGGCGTAAGGTTCTTTTTCCTCACCTGTACCAGGAAAGAGCATATCTTCTATAGAATATGCCACCATGTGGACCGTACCGGTTTGGCCGGGCTGGATGGCATTATCCCCAAGCCCCAGCGCCACCCCGGGTGTGACATAAGGTGAATTCTCGATTTCTGTGATTTCTACCCCGTCAACATCTGCCACGATGTTGCTCAAACGGTATGAACTGTTGGGCATACCGATATCGACATAGTCGATCGGGTCAGCACCCGGGTCATTACTGAAGGTGATGAAATACTCGAGTGTGGCAGTTCCATCGGCATTGATGGCGAGCAGAACATCCGTTTTGGGGACAGAAAACCGGTAAGTCTGGGCTGATGCTGTTGTGAAAATTCCCCCAAGCATCAAGATAAGCACGAGTATGCTGATGATGCGTTTTTTCATGGATTTTCTCCTTGCCAGAATTTCGGAACCCAGGATTACCACTTCGGGTCTTCAGTCAACTGGTAGACCGAATTGCAATATGGGCAGTTCACCACAGGTGCACCGGCAACCATGGAAATATGCTTGGCGCTCAATTCGCCCCCGCAGGATTTGCACTTTAATGTCTTCAGGTTGACATTTCCTGGCAGATCGATATTGAGGACAACCTGCTGCTGGGCTTCGGCTGCAGCGGCTTTTTGCTTGAGAAGGGTGGATGCCACGATGATCAGCGCAAAACCGATCCCGAGCATGATCAGTCCGGTGATCAGCCAGCCGCCTGAAAATTGCGGGCCAAAAGCAGCCAGGATAAATAAAACTGCAAATAAGATCAAGATGGCTGCTCCGATATAGGCAATTACTCGCAGTGCTTTCATGGAAACCTCCGGGGAACCTTAACCTGACAAAATGCAATTTTCCAATACGGTAAAAGTATAACATAGCGCATTTAACATGGCTGAGATTTTCTGGGGATATAATACATTCAGCCGATGATGACTGTTTTCAGGAGTTCAAATGCCCGATGATCTTCTCTTTCAGGAATTAACTAAACTCAAGGAACAGATTCATTTCCACAATTACCGCTATCATGTGCTGGATGCACCCATAATCAGCGATGCTGAATATGACAAAATGACGATCAGGCTGAGGGAGATCGAAGCACAGCATCCTGAATGGGTTACCCCGGACTCACCCACCCGGCGCATGATGGGGCAGGTGGCAGATAAATTCACCAAAGTCCAGCATCCTGGTGCCATTTTAAGCCTGGCAAACGCATTCAATGTGGAAGATGTACGCGCCTGGTATGAACGCATCCTCAAACTGGACAGCCGGGTAGCAGCCTCCGGTTTCGTACTGGAGCCGAAAATTGACGGCTTATCAGTGGTCCTGCACTACCGGGATGGCTTATTTAGCCTGGGTGCCACCCGCGGTGATGGCGAGATTGGCGAAGATATCACCGCTAACCTGCGCACGGTCAAAGCAATTCCGCTGCGAATCCCGGTTGGGGGAGAAAGTGGAACCGCCCCCGCTTACCTGGCAGTGAGGGGAGAGGCGTTTATCAATATTAAGGATTTCGAAACCCTGAACCAGCGCCTGGAAGAAGCCGGCGAAAAGACATACCTCAACCCGCGTAATACTGCCGCCGGCTCATTGCGCCAGCTTGATCCGGCAATCACTGCCCGCAGACCACTGACCTTGCTGGTTTACCAGGTTGTGTCAATAGAAGGTGCAACTTCACCGGCGACACAGTGGGAACTGCTGGCAACCCTGCGCAAGCTGGGATTTCCAGTGACACCCGATGCCGAGCTGTATCCTGACCTGGAGAGCATGCTGAAAGCCTGCGAGCGCTGGCTGCAAGACCGCGACAGGTTCCCGTTTGAGGTGGACGGTGTAGTGATCAAGCTCAACGATTTACGGCTGGCTGAGGAGCTCGGAGTGGTCGGCAAGGATCCGCGCGGAGCCATTGCATTGAAATTCCCGGCACGCGAGGTGACCACAAAATTGCTGAACATTGGAGTCAATGTCGGCAGGACTGGTGTATTGACCCCTTATGCCATGCTTGAACCGGTGGAAGTTGGCGGGGTGGTGGTTAAACAGGCAACATTGCATAACTTTGACTACATTGCCGAAAAAGATATTCGTATAGGCGATAGGGTGCTGTTAAAAAGGGCTGGGGATGTGATCCCTTATGTGATTGGTCCTGTGGTGGATGCCCGCAGCGGAAGCGAAACAAGCTTTACCCCTCCGAAGACCTGCCCGGCATGCGGACAGGAAGTGGAACACTATGAAGGGGAGGTGGCCTGGTACTGCGTTAATGCTGCCTGCCCGGCACAGTTGATCCGCAACCTGGAGCATTTTGTATCGCGCGGCGCGATGGATATTGTGGGAATGGGAATCAAGATCGTGGAACAACTGGTGGAAGCCGGACTGCTGCACGATGTAGCTGACCTTTACCAGCTGAAAATGGAAGACCTGCTCAAGCTGGAAGGTTTTGCCGGAAAGAAAGCGGAAAATTTGCTCGATGCGATAGATGCTTCGCGTACGCGCCCGCTGGCCCGCCTGATCACTGCCCTGGGCATCCGTGGTGTGGGAGAAGTTATGGCTGCTGATCTGGCGGTTGCTTACCAGGACATGGATCATTTGGGTAAAGCTACTCCGCTGGAGTTGCAGATGATGGATGGAGTTGGGCCAAATATTGCCATGGCTATTGTGGATTGGTTCAGCCGCCCGGCGAACCAGACGATACTGCAGAAGCTGAAACAAAGCGGGGTCTGGCCGGTGAAACCTGCGCCTGCAAGCGCTGCTGAAGGGAAATTATCCGGTTTGACTTTCGTGGTTACCGGCACCTTGCCGGATTTCAGCCGCGATGGCATCAAAGAATGGATCCAGGCACGCGGCGGGAAGGTGACCGACAGCGTGAGCAAAAACACTTCTTACCTGGTAGCAGGCGAAAGTGCGGGTTCAAAACTGGACAGGGCACGGGCCCTGGGTATCCCTATCCTGGATCAAGCAGGTTTGTTGGCGCTGGCGGGAGAGCAGGATGCCTGAAAAAGCTCTTGTGTTGAAGGCAGGGCGGGAAAAATCCGTATTGTTGCGCCATCCCTGGCTGTTTTCCGGGGCGATAGCCCAGGTGATAGGAGAGCCAGCAAGCGGCGAAACTGTAAGCGTGTACAGCTCCAGGATGGAAAAGCTGGGTTCTGCAGCGTTTTCACCGCAATCCAGTATTGCCGCCCGTTTCTGGACGTTCGATCCGGATGAAAAGGTGGATGAAAGTTTCCTTTACCGGAAACTGCAATCCGCCTGGCAAGCACGCCGGGAACTGCATGACGACACGCAAACAACGGCTTATCGGGTGCTACATTCCGAATCTGATGGGCTGCCCGGGCTGGTGGCAGACCGGTATAATGAGTGGCTGGTGTTGCAATTCACTTCTGCCGGAGCAGAGTACTGGCGCGAGCCTTTGATCCGGCTGCTGCAGCAAGCCAGCGGTATTTCCCACGTTTATGAGCGTTCTGATGTGGAAGTGCGCAGTCTGGAGGGATTACCAGAAAGGACTGGCAGCCTGGCAGGGGGTGAACCTCCGCAATACCTGACCATCCTTGAGAACGGCATCCGCTACCAGGTGGACATCCAGCACGGGCATAAGACCGGTTTTTACCTTGACCAGCGCAACAACCGGGCGCACATGCGGGTTTTGGCAAAGGACAAACGGGTGCTGAACTGCTTCTGTTACACGGGCGGTTTCAGTCTTTCTGCAGCTGTCGGAGGTGCGAGGGAGATTATCTCCGTGGACAGCTCCCTGGATGCGCTTGAGCTGGGGAAGGAGAACATGCATTTGAACGGGCTCAAAACTCCGTCCGAATGGGTAGAGGGGGATGTTTTCCAGGTGCTGCGCAAGTACCGCGACCAGGCGCGTACTTTTGACTTGATCGTTCTTGACCCTCCCAAGTTTGCCCCTACCGCAGCCCAGGTAGAGCGGGCGGCGCGCGGGTACAAGGATATCAACCTGCTGGCCTTCAAGCTGCTGGCGCCTGGCGGGCTGTTGACGACATATTCATGTTCCGGCGGGGTGAGCGCTGACCTGTTCCGCAAGATCGTGGCAGGCGCTGCGCTGGATGCCGGGGTGAATGCGGTGGTACTTGAACGGCTTTCTCAGGGGGAAGACCACCCGGTGGCATTAACCTTCCCGGAAGGGGAGTACCTGAAGGGGCTGGTTCTAAGGATTAATTAGCAAAACCTCCCATTTCAGGGAGGTTTGTTCTGTATTATCCTGCTATCCCTGGTGGGTGCCCTCGAACATGCACTCCACGAACTCTTCAGCGGTGATGTTGCCCAGGTAGGGGGTCAAATCGATCTGTTTCACCTTCTGTAACACATGGCTGGCATCATACTTTACACCCAGCAGGGCGTTCTGCAGGTCATCCAGGGCAATCACACCCAGGAAATCACCAGAGATCTTGCACTCGGTGATCGAGCCATTTTCCACGTTGACGCAAATCTCCAGCTTGCCGCCTGGGTAACGCTTGCCGTTATTAAATTCGAATGGCGGTGCTGAGCCGATATTCCAATCCCATGACTGGTATTTCTCTTTCTGCAGTTTCCGCACCGCTTCCAGCATCTGCTCGGTAGGTTCCATGCGGGTCAGTTCCTCGTTTTCAGACAGGGCGCTCAGCAGTGCATCCCAGAAATGGTGGATATCTTTGAAGGTTCCTTCGGGAATGTGTTCCTTAATATTGGTTACTCGTTTGCGAACCGAAGAAATTCCTTTTGAGGCAATCTTTGAGGCATCAACATTTAATACCCTCTCGAGTACATCCAGGTTCGAATCGTACAGTAAAGTGCCGTGATGCAGCAGCCTGTTCTTGTAGATGCGCTGGGCAGTGCCGGAGATCTTTTTATCATCGAGGACAATGTCATTCCTGCCGCGGATAACAGCTGGAACGCCTATCTTGTCCAGAGCATCCACCAGCGGCTGGGCATAATAGGGGAAATCCTGCTTTTGCAACCCCTGGATAGGAAAAATGAAGGAGTAATTAAGATTCCCCATGTCATGGTATACCGTTCCCCCGCCGGTGGACCGCCTGACAACCCGTGTGCCCACCTTATTTACAGCATCTATGTTTATCTCTTTCTCGGCATTTTGATAGCGCCCGATAATGATGGCATTGTCGTTCTGCCATAACAAGATCACCTTTTCATGCTCTGTCAGGTCCGTCAGGCAGTATTCTTCAAATGCGAGGTTCCAGGTTGGGTCAAGCGAATTCGTTTCTAAATAAGCTGTCATTTTTCACCTTCGGCAGTTAGAAATGGTAAGAGGTATTATACCCTTAGCGACAATGGTCTTGCCACAGGTTTTGGCTGGAAATGTATTCGTCAATGGAGAAAATAATCCAGGCGGAACCACTGGTTCCGCCTGGGATCCTGCATCAGATGGGTGTTAACTGCTTTTTGTAGGAATGTACTGCTTGATTTTATTAGCCAAATTTGAGATCGGCATGGTTTGCAGCCAGACCTTGCCCGGTCCCCTTAAAGTGGCTAGGAACAGACCTTCACCCGAAAAAGCAATGTTTGCAATACCTTTGACCATTTCAATATCATACGATACGGTTGGTTCAAAGGCAGCGATATGGCCCGGGTCAATTTTTAGCAATTGGTTTGGTACCAGGTTGTATTCCTTAATCTCCCCCGGAATTTCCAGGAATGCCATACCTGGTCCAGTCAGTTTCTCCAGAATGAAACCCTCGCCGCCGAAAAGCCCCGCTCCCAGCTTCTTGCGGAAGTGCATCTCCAGTTTGACAGAGCTTGTGGCACACATGAAAGCATCCTTCTGGGCAATGATCATCTGGTTAGGTGCCAGCTGCATCGGCAGGACCACACCGGGGGCTTCTGGCGTAAAAGTGATCATAGCGCCTGAAATTCGGCTGGTATAGGTGGTCATAAACAGGGATTCCCCTGCCAATGCCCGGCCTAACCCGGCCATCAGGCCGCCTTTTGTGTTGGTGTTCATCTCGATCCCATCACTCATCCAGGCCATGCCGCCTGATTCCGTGAACATAGATTCGCCCGGTTCCAGCAAAACCTCCAGGCTTTGCATCACCGTTCCAGTAATTGCGTAGCGCATTTTATCCTCCTCAGAGTAAAATCACCTTAATTATATACATTATGGAATACATTAAAAAACTTCACCGATGCAAAAATCAGGTGAAGTTTTTTTAATCCGGCTGCCTTACAGGCAGGAATTATGAGAACACACCTAATCCATTTAACAGGACGAGCAGAACAAGCACAGGTGATACAAAGCGGATCAGGAAGAACAGGAAACTGACAAAACCCTGATTGTTCAGGGAGCCGTTGTTGGTCAAAGCTGCAAAGAATTTCTCCTTGCCCCAAACCCAGCCAACAAATATACAAATGAACAATCCGCCGACAGGCAGGAAGATGTTGGAAGAGGTGAAGTCGAATAAATCAAAGAAAGTCAGGCCGAACAGCTTAACATTGGACAGGAGGCTGCTGGATAAAGCTGCCAGTGAGCCGAAAACAGCCAGCCCGAGCATAGAGTAAACCGTGGCAGCCTTGCGGTTTATCTTCAGATGTTCGTTGACATAAGACACCAGCACTTCCAGAAGAGAAACCTGGGCACCGATTGAGGCAATAAAGGTCAGGATGAAGAAAATGACCATAAAGAAATTGCCGGCAGGCATGGAAGCGAATACGGAAGGAATTGTCAGAAAGACCAGCGATGGGCCGGCATCCGGCTGGAAACCATAAGCGAAAACCGCCGGAAAGATGGCAACGCCGGCCAGCAATGCGATGGACATATCAGAGAAAGCAACCCTCAGGGCGGTGCCCGAAATGTTTTGATCCTGGCGGAAGTAGGATCCGTATGTGATCATGGCTCCCATACCGATAGACAGCTTGAAGAAAGCCAGGCCGACACCTGCCAGCAGCGTGGAAGCAGTCACTTTGCTGAGGTCGGGTTTAAAGAGGAACTCCAGCCCTTCTCCAGCTCCCGGAAGGGTCAGGCTGCGGATGGCAACCACGATCAGCAGGACCAGGAGCACAGGGATCAGTGTCTTGGTGACCCGCTCAATGCCTTTCGAGACGCCAAACAGGATGACAGCTCCGACGATAACCAGGTCAACCCACTGCCACACCAGCGATAATACCGGGTTGGTTACCAGGCTGGTGAACGCGGCTGTGGTTACTTCTGAACTGGTGGAGAGGATTGACCCCGACATGGCTTTGAAAATATAAGCAAACACCCACCCGGCCACCTCGGTGTAAAAACCCATGATGAGGAAGGCAGATAAAATCCCCAGGGCGCCAATCAGCCACCAGGGTGCTTTATTGGGTGTGGAGGCGCGCATTGAGTCAACCGCATTGGCGTGGGCTGAGCGACCTATTGCCAGCTCACTGACCATGACCGGGATGCCGATGAGCAGGACGCTGATAACATAAATAATGATAAAGACAGCCCCGCCGCTGGATCCAGTTAGCGTTGGAAATTTCCAGATATTTCCCAGGCCGACTGCTGAACCCAGGGTGGCAAGGACCACCCCCAAACGGGTAGAGAAACCATCCCTCAACGGCAATTTTTCTTTGAACTCAGAACCGGGCACTTGCTGTGATGCTTGACTGCTTGACGACATGATGAAGCTCCTATGTGGGTACAGAATTGAAAACTCCCCGTCTTTTGGCGGGGAGTTTTGTTACAGATGGTATGGTCTCATTCTTCCAGGTACAGCTAAACTTCCGCCGGGGATGTGGGCTTAAGATAAAGATACATGTACATGGAAATATGGATCAATTCGGACATAACAGTAGCATTTATACGACCAGGAAATAATGATGTCAAGGGGAGATATGTAACAGGGGAGATATGTAACAAAAATACCAGGAGTTAATCCAGGTATTTTGTCTGAATAGAGGTGGAGATGGCGGGACTCGAACCCGCGTCCGAAAGATTCGACCCTCGAATATACTACGAGCGTAGCTGGCTGCAAGGTATCGCCCCTTACGGCACAACCAGCGAAATCCGTTCAGGGCTATCCGCTTGAGCCCGAAAGCCCTCTTTCACCTGGCTCGCGGCAGGCCAGGCGGCACTCCGGCTTTGTGGCGCCCACACTCACGATCGGCAGGAGTTCGATGCGAGGGGACGTGACCTTTCTAGAAGGTCAGCTGCGTGCATCGCTTATGCAGCGAGAGGCATTGCAGCGTAGGAAGTGCGATTGGCACTTGTTTTTTGTACTGATTTTACGAGGTCGGTACCTCTCGGCTCGCAATCCGGGACCAGCCTCCCCCGTCGAAGCCTGTCATCCCCTTTGCATCTTCATTATACCCGATTGGATTGCGGATTCCCCAGAAAACCTGGATAATCTGCCAATCGGGTAACTGGCTATCTAGGAATTTCCCCTGTTAAGAGGTACAATAGCAATCCAACAAGATTAAAACCTTGCGAAGGTTTGTTATACACCAGACCTGAACCGGGAAATCGGGCGGTTCAGAAATGTACACTGGCAAAGGAATTTTTCCCTGCAATATGGGCCTTTGAGACCTTCGTGAGGCTTTTTGTTGTAAACCATTTTACGGAGGCACCCATGATTACGATTTACAAAAGCATTGAAAATGGGCTGCAGATCTTGAGCAAACCCGTAGATGGTTGCTGGATCAACCTGGTTGACCCGACAACTGAGGAAATTGAGCAGGTTGTTTCCCTGGGTATTCCGCAAGATTTCATCACCTACCCGCTGGATATTGATGAACGATCCCGTACTGAACGCGAGGATGACGGCACCCTCTTCATCCTGATGCGTATGCCGTACTACAACGGCGCGGTGGTGGATATTCCTTACAATACCATTCCGCTTGGAATGGTAATCCATGAGAACTATTTCGTAACTACCAGTAAATTACCCGTAGATGTGCTGAACGAATTTGCCCTTGGCAAGGTAAAAAACTGGACAACCGGCAAGCGGATCCGTTTTGTGCTGCGGATTTTATTGCTTGCTGCTAACCGGTACTTATCCTACCTGCGTGAAATTAATAAGAATGTGGATATCCTGGAAGACCAGCTGGCTGTATCCTCCCGCAACAAGGAGATCCTGGAGATACTGAAGTACCAGAAAAGCCTGGTGTACTTCACCACTGCCTTGAGATCAAATGAACTGGTGCTGAACCGGCTGCAAAACACGCGCTTGTTCCGGATGTACCCTGAAGATGAAGACCTGCTTGAAGATGTTATTACTGAAAACCAGCAGGCAATCGAAATGATCAACATTTCGAATAACATTCTCAGTTCCATGATGGATGCATTCGCTTCGATCATCTCGAACAACCTGAACGTGGTGATGAAATTCCTGGCATCGATCACGATCGTGTTGAGCATCCCGACGATTGTCACCAGTTTCTTTGGGATGAACGTCCAGTTGCCGTTTGACTCAAACCCGTTTGCTTACCTGATCATCATTGCCATATTCCTGGGGATTGCCGGCCTGGTGATTGGGCT
Organism: Leptolinea sp. UBA4782; assembly: GCA_002403095.1. Classification (GTDB taxonomy): domain Bacteria; phylum Chloroflexota; class Anaerolineae; order Anaerolineales; family Anaerolineaceae; genus UBA4782. Next base: position 14,872 of record DHHC01000048.1, on the reverse strand, counting down.
TTTCATCAAGCGGGATTGGTTCTAAAAAAGTTACACTCTCCTGATAGGAGAGTGTGTTTTTGATGGTTAAAGATGGGCGGAACAGGACTCGAACCTGCGACATCTTCTGTGTAAGAGAAGTGCTCTAACCAACTGAGCTATCCGCCCGGTGCCGGTATTATACCTTAATCTGGAAAAAGCTATGAGAATTATCCGTTACCAGCATAACCATGAACCAGCCCGCTATGGCTGGGTTTTTGGAGATCAGGTGGGCGAGGTTGATGGCGATATCTTCGGTGAGTTCAGACGGCGCGAGGCACATATCCCATTTAACGAGGTCAGACTGCTGACACCGGTTTCCCCTTCTAAAGTTATTTGTGTAGGCAGAAACTATACCGAACATGCCCGCGAGCACGGGGTGGAAGTGCCAGATATCCCGCTTTTGTTCCTAAAACCCCCCAGCGCTGTGATTGGGCATGGTGAACCCATCCTTATACCTCCGCAATCTTCTCAAGTGGAGCATGAGGCCGAACTGGCTGTGGTGATCGCCAGGCGCGGGCGCTGGATCATACCCGAGGTTGCAAGGGAATACATTTTGGGATACACACTGGCCAATGATGTCACAGCGCGTGACCTGCAGCGCCTGGATGGGCAATGGACCCGCGGCAAGGGCTTTGATACATTTTGTCCGCTTGGTCCGTGGATCGAAACACAGTTTGATGCTGCGGATGCGCTTCTTTCATGCCGGGTGAATGGGGAACTGCGTCAAATGGTCTCGACCGGTGAAATGGTTTTCAGCATCAACCAGCTGGTAGCATTCGCGTCTACCATCATGACCCTGGAGCCTGGCGATGTGATCTTAACCGGAACACCGGCAGGTGTGGGTCCGCTGCACGTGGGCGATACGGTTGAAGTTGAATTGGAAGGGCTCGGGATACTCAGCAACCCGGTTCAATCTGAACGGGTTGGGGGACAAATTCGCTGATCGGTTCTGCCAGGATAAAAAGCCTGCCCCAGGACTGTTGATCACCATTGGCAATGCAAGTCTGCAGAACCAGGTTGCCCGGCTGGGCATAGACATGCATGAAAAGTTCTGTAGCGCTCAAATCCTGCCCGGGAATATCCAGGCTGCGGAAGTTTGAATAAGGGCTGTTTGGGCTGAGTGCCTGGTATTTTTCCACTGCATAAACATGATAATACTCCAGGGTCCCATCTCCCTGAACGGCAACAATGGTCTGCCCGGGATGGACAGATGAAAAACTGGTTCCAGCCAGGTTGTTATGTGCCAGCAACCCTGTGGTGCCATAACTGCCAGCCATGCCGAATTGGGTTAAAACATCATTTTCCGCAGAGACAAACCCGGGAGACCCGGCGGGCTGTTGAACTACGCCGTAGGCAAATGTATTTGGAATGTAAACACCCGTGACAACCGTCTCGGGACTGGTAAGGCTAAGGGTTTGGACAAAATTTGTTATGGTTGGAAAGCTAGAGACAGGATCAATGCCGCTTATGGGTGCATTCAACGCAGTTGTGACGGGAATAAATCCTGAGAAGCTGGAAGAAAACAGCATGCATACCAGCGATAAAATGGCGAGAAGAGAGTGAAGGGTTGAGTGATTTTTTTTCACAGAAAGGGCATTCTAATCGGGCATGAGAATATGGCAAATAGGTAAATAATCAGTAATTTTTCTATTACATTTTAGTTTTAAAAATGACAGGAGACAATACTTAATGTGACGATTTTGGCCCACCTTGCAGAACTGTAAACGCAAATTCGCCTTATGGTATAATTTTGCAAAATCGGGTATTCTCATAATTACGGAGTAAGAGTATGTCTGGTCATAATAAGTGGTCCACCATAAAACGTAAAAAGGGCGCTGCAGACGCCAAAAGGGGCCAGGTATTTACCCGGCTGACACGTGAGCTTGTTATGGCTGCACGTGATGGCGGGGGAGATCCTGAGATGAACTTCCGCTTAAGGCTGGCAGTTGATAAAGCTCGTGCACAAAACATGCCAAAAGAGAACATTGAACGCGCAATAAAACGGGGAACAGGCGATTCAAAGGATGGCGTGACTTTTGAGCAGGTCACCTACGAAGGATATGCACCGCATGGTGTGGCAGTAATGATCGAATGCATGACTGAAAACCGCAACCGCACAGTTGCGGAGGTACGCCACATTCTTTCCCGCAGCGGTGGCAGTTTAGGTGAATCCGGTTCAGTTGCCTGGCAGTTTACACGCCAGGCTTACTTTTCCATTCCATCAAAGGGAAATGATTTTGACAGAATCTTTGAGATTGCCCTGGATGGGGGAGCGGATGATGTTACCGATGATGGCGAATCGATTGAGATCATTGCCCCGGTGGACAAGTTCAAAATCCTGAGCGATAAACTGCGCGATGCAAAGGTTGAAATTGAAGACGGCACCCTGAGGATGGCTCCCAACCAGGAAATGGACTTGAGCGTGGAGAATACCCTGCAGGTAATAAAAACCCTGGATGCGCTGGAAGAACTGGATGATGTCCAGAATGTATATTCGAACCTGAATATTTCCGAGGAGGCTCTGGCTGCCCTCGAAGAGGAATAATGCAGGTTCTGGGAATTGATCCAGGCGTTGCCACGACCGGTTACGGTTTGATCACCCAGCTGCCCAATGGGGAAATAGAAACCGTCAAGTATGGGGTGATCCGCACAAAAGCTGGTATTTCGCTTCCAGAACGACTGCAAACGTTGTACGAAGAATTACAGAATATCCTGCTTCTCCACCAGCCTCAGCATGCGGCGGTGGAGAAGTTATTTTTTCAGCGTAATGTGACAACGGCTATCGCAGTGGGTGAGGCGCGTGGTATCTGCCTGCTTGCCCTATCCCAGGCGCATATTTCGATCGGCGAATATACTCCACTGGAGGTAAAACAGGCTGTTACCGGGTACGGGGCGGCGGATAAACACCAGGTGCAGGTCATGGTGCAAACCCTGCTCCAGCTCAAAACATTGCCAAAACCGGATGATGCAGCTGATGCGCTGGCGGTAGCCTTTTGCCACATGAGCCATTTACGCTACCAGCAGGCGGCATTATGATCACCAGTACAGCCAACCCGGCAATTAAAGCCATCCGCAAACTGCGTGAACGCAAAGAGCGCCAGGCAACCGGTTTGTTCTATTGTGAAGGATTGCGTATTGTGGGGGATGCGTTTGACCACAAGGCAGAATTTGAATGTGTGCTGGCTGCACCGGAACTGCTGCAAAGTGAATTTGGAAAGTCGCTGCTTCAAAAAGCCGTTACCCTGAATGTTCCCATCCATGAATTAAGTGCTGCCGTGTTCACCTGGCTTTCCCAAAAGGATCATCCGCAAGGCATCGCTGCCGTCTGCAAACAAACCTGGACAGGACTTGGCGCGCTAGACCTAAACCCAGGCGACCTTGTAACAGCTCTTGATGCAGTGGCAGACCCCGGCAACCTGGGGACAATCATGCGGACTTTGGATGGGGTTGGAGGAAAGGGCATCATCCTGCTTGACCAGTCTACTGACCCCTTCGATCCGGGTGCAATGCGCGCCAGTATGGGGTCTCTCTTTAATTTGCAAATCTCGCGCACCAGCCTGGCTGAATTTGTTGGCTGGAAAAAACAAACCGGTGTAAAAGTAATAGGCACATCGGGAGAAGCCAGTGAAGATTACCACGGCTACCCTTATCCCGATCCGATGGTATTATTGATGGGGAGTGAACGCCAGGGGTTATCGCCTGAGCATTTCCGATTGTGCGATGGCGTCGTTTCGATCCCGATGGTTGGATCGGCGGATTCACTTAACCTGGCTGTAGCAACCGCAGTTGTTCTCTACGAAGTTTATAACCAGCGCCGGACGGATGGATCTGTCCGCGGAGGCACCCGATGATCGCATTCCTGGAAGGTAATGTCCTGACAGTGGAAGAGAATGCCCTGGTGGTTTTGCAGGGAGGGATCGGCTTACGCGTGTTTGTCACGGCCAGCCAGGCCCGCCAGGCTTTACCCGGTCAACGGGTTGCACTATACACCCACCTTGTGGTGCGGGAAGACCTGCTGGCGCTGTACGGTTTTGAACACCAGGATGAGCGGGAATTTTTCAACCTGCTTCTCAGTGTAAATGGGGTCGGTCCCCGCATGGCGCTGGGAATCCTCAGCACATTATCGGTGGATACGATCAAGCGGGCAGTGATAGGCGAACAGGCGGATGTATTCGGCAGGGTACCGGGAGTGGGCAAGACAACTGCCCAGAAGATCCTTTTAACTTTAAAAAGCAAAGTGAAAGGCGACCTGGAGAGCCTGGGAGGCGCATTCCAGGATAGCGACACTGAGGTGATTGAAGCGCTTACCGGGTTAGGTTACAGCATTATTGAAGCGCAGGCAGCCATCCAATCCCTGCCAAAAGATGCCCCCAAGGATGTGGAAAGCCGCCTGCGGCTTGCTTTGCAATATTTTTCCTGAAAACTACACTTATCCTGCAGTTGCAACTGCTTCTGCGTCGGTCATGCTGGCTTCTTCCTCAAGGGCGGCTGCCATCCCGCGTGGAACATCTACTTTTGTGAGGATGAAAAGGCCTGCAACAAAGAAGATCACCAGCGAAACAATGCTTAATCGGCTTTCGCCCATGATGGTTGAGACCACACCGAAGAGCAGCGGACCGAGTACTGAAGCAAATTTCTCAAATACACTGAAAAACCCGTAAAACTCTGCTGACTTGCTCTTGGGCATCAGTTTTCCGATCAACGAACGGCTCAGCGCCTGGCTGCCGCCCTGAACGGTTGCAACCAATGCTCCGAGTACCCAGAACTGCCATTCACGGTACAGGAAGTATCCTAAGATTGATATCAAAATGTAGACGCTCAAACTCAGGTAAATGGATTTCTTTGTTCCCAATTTGCGCGATAGCCAGCCGAACAAAAAGGCGAAAGGTGCCGCCAGGAACTGTACCATAAGGAGAGTTCCAATGGTTGTGATCTGGCTGAAACCGAGTTCGGTGGCGTAAATGGTCGCCATGGTGATGATGGTGCCGATGCCGTTGGCATACACCCAGAATGCCAGCATAGCCATGGCCAAGTCGCGGTATTTACGGATCTCACGGAAGGTCTTGCCCAGGCGGGAGAAGCTAGCCTGGAACGGGCTAAAACCTTCTTCTCCGGCTTCGATACGGCGGGCAGGCTCCTTCACCCGGCGCAGCACGGGCAGGGTGAAAATGAACCACCAGACTGCAACCGTCAGGAACGAGAGGCGGGTCATCAAACCCACATCCAGCCCTTCCACTAGCTCGGGAATGACCATGATCATCACCAGGTTCAACGCCAGGACGATGCCGCCGCCAATATACCCCATGGCGTAGCCGCGGGAAGAGACCTGGTCAATCTCATCCGGTTGGGCAACATGAGGCAGCAAGGCATCGTAGTACACCAGGCTGCCTGAAAAACCGATGTTGGCAAAAACAAAAAACACCGAAGCCAGGACATAATCCCCGGTTTGGATGAAGTACAGCAGGGCAGTTGCTGTGACGCCCAATGCCATGAAAATAGCCAGGAATTTCTTCTTTTTACCGGTAAAGTCAGCCACAGCTCCCAGGATGGGGCTGATGATTGCAGCGATCAGCGCGCTGAAAGAGGTGGTAAATCCCCAGTAAGCGGTGGCCATGTTGGCAGGAATGTTAGCTGCTGCAACAGAGCTGTAATAAACCGGTAACACAGCTGCCATGATTGTGGTGGCAAAAGCAGAATTGCCCCAATCGTACAAAGTCCAGGCCCGGATCGCACGTTTATGTTCACTTGTGTCCATAAGTTCCTCGGATTTGCGGGATATATTCTTGTAGATTATACATTCAACCTGAGAACAATAATATGCTAGCAGTTTCTACAAAACAGGATGCAAAAAACGGCTGTGTTATAATGAAAAGTTGTTCTTTTGATGTATAATAAGAATAAATGTTCTATTAAGGTGCAAGTATGTCATCATCTTGTATCCGGGTGGTAGGCGCCCGGCAGCATAACCTGAAAAACATCACGGTTGAAATCCCGAGGGACAAGCTGGTTGTCATTACTGGATTGTCCGGCTCTGGTAAATCAACCCTGGCATTTGATACTATCTTCGCTGAAGGGCAGCGGAGGTATGTGGAATCGCTTTCCTCTTACGCCCGCCAATTCCTGGGGCAGATGGAAAAACCCGAAGTCGATTACATAGAAGGGCTTTCGCCTGCAGTATCCATTGACCAGAGAGCCACATCCCACAACCCGCGTTCCACGGTTGGAACCGTCACCGAAATCTACGATTACCTCCGGCTTCTGTTTGCCAGGGTGGGGGTTCCTCATTGCCCGGTTTGCGGGCGCGAAGTGGTAAAACAGTCTGCGCAGGAGATCGTGGATGTCATCGAACGCTTCCCTGAGGGCAGCCGGCTGTTGATCCTGTCACCGATTGTGCGGGCGCGCAAAGGCACTTATCAGGCTGTCTTCGATGAAATCCGCAAAGCAGGTTTTGCACGTGTCAGGGTGGATGGGGTTGTACATGACTTATCAGATGAACAGATCAACCTGGACCGGTACAAGGTGCATACCATCGAAGCGGTGGTAGACAGGCTGGTGGTGAGAAAGCCGGCTGACGAAACAGAAGAAAAAGCTGCCCGATCCCGGTTGACTGATTCAGTGGAGACAGCACTGAAGGCTGGTGAGGGATTCGTAACGGTGCAGGATATTACCACTGAACCGGCGGTCGACCATTTTTATTCAGAACACCTGGCTTGCCCCGAACATGGTGTCAGCCTGACAGAAATTGAACCGCGCACTTTTTCGTTTAATACCCCACATGGCGCCTGCCCGGAGTGCCAGGGACTGGGTACCAAGCTGGAAATCGATCCTGACTTGTTGATACCGGACAGGGAACGGTCTCTCTATGATGGGGCGATCTTTGCCCTGGAATGGAGCAACGGGCGGGAAAATGGCAAGTATTACTGGCAGATGCTCGAATCGGTTGCCAGACAGTACCATATCGACTTGCATGCCCCGGTGAAAAAGCTCACCCCTGAGCAGCTCAACGTCGTCCTGTACGGAACCGGCAGAAATGCGGTAACCATCAATCTGCAGCGTGAAGAACGCCAGACTTCTTTCCAGTCAAGTTTTGAGGGTGTGGTTAACAACCTGGAAAGGCGTTTCCGGGAAACACAATCGGAATATATCCGCAACAAGATCTCCGAGTTCATGTCGCACCGCTTGTGCCCGGAGTGTAAGGGCACTCGGCTGCGTAAAGAAGCCCAGGCTGTGCTGGTTGATGGGCAAAACATCATTCAGGTAACCACACTTCCCGTGAACCAGGCTTTCACCTGGGTGCAAAAACTCCTGGGTGGAGAAAGCCCGCTGTCTGCCCGCAATAAAACAATATCCGAGCGCATCCTGCAAGAAATCCAGGCACGCTTGGGATTCCTGGTGGATGTAGGTTTGGATTACCTGACCTTGAACCGTTCTGCCAGCACCCTTTCGGGCGGAGAAGCACAGCGCATCCGGCTGGCAACACAGATCGGGTCACACCTGATGGGGGTGCTTTATGTCCTTGATGAGCCATCGATCGGGCTGCACCCGCGCGATAATGACCGGCTGCTGCGAACCTTGAAGGGATTACGCGACCTGGGCAACACAGTGCTGGTTGTGGAACATGATGAAGATACCATCCGGACTGCTGACTGGGTAATTGACCTGGGGCCGGGTGCGGGTGAACACGGCGGGTACCTGGTTGCTGCCGGTACCAGTGAAATGATAATGAAAGACCCAAATTCGATCACTGGCGCTTACCTATCGCGGAGGTTGAAAGTCCCTATGCCGGATACCCGCAGGGCTGGTAATGGTAAATACCTGACCATTGTGGGTGCAAAAGCCAACAACCTGAAGAATTTAACCGTACCCATCCCGCTTGGGAAGCTGGTTTGTATCACGGGTGTATCGGGCTCCGGTAAATCTACCCTGATGAACGAAATCCTGTACAAAGCGCTTGCGCGCGACCTGCACGGGGCGCATACCCAGCCGGGTGAATTCGACCATATCGAGGGTATTGAAAACATCGATAAAGTAATTGATATTGACCAATCACCCATTGGCACCACCCCGCGCTCAAATCCAGGTACTTATACTGGCGTCTTCGATGAGATCCGAAAACTGTTTGTTGAACTGCCTGAAAGCAAAATGCGCGGATATAAAGCAGGACGATTTTCATTTAATGTACATGGCGGCAGATGTGAAGCCTGCCAGGGGCACGGCCAGTTGCGCATTGAAATGCAATTCCTGCCGGATGTTTATGTCTCGTGCGATGTTTGCCATGGGGCGCGCTTCAACCGCGAGACTCTGCAAATCCGGTTTAAAGGCAAGAATATTGCTGAGATCCTGGATATGACGGTAGAGGAGGGATTGGAGTTATTTGCTGCTTTCCCGGCTATCGTCAGCAAACTGCGTACCTTAAATGAGGTAGGGCTTGGGTATGTCAGGATCGGCCAGACTGCACCCACCTTATCCGGTGGTGAAGCGCAGCGTGTAAAGTTGGCAAAAGAACTTTCGAGAAAAGCTACTGGCCGGACTCTATATGTTCTGGACGAGCCGTCTGTTGGGCTGCATGCTGCTGATGTGCACAAATTAATTGAAGTGCTGCAGCGACTGGTGGATGCCGGTAATTCTGTGCTGATCATTGAACACAACATGGATATCATCAAGGTTTCGGATGAAATCATTGACCTGGGGCCTGAAGGGGGCGACAGGGGCGGCGAGATACTGGCAACAGGTACGCCTGAACAGGTCAGTAAGATGGAAAACTCTTTCACTGGCCAATACTTACGCCAATATATTGCAGAAATGCATTAATCCCCTTGTCTTTTGCTATCTTGTCATATTCCTTTTTTTCAGGTAATATGCTGGTAGCGGGCACAACTGGTTGAGGAATATCTAGAAAAACACAGGAAACCCTATGAGTGATAATGAGAATCCACAAGAGGTAATTGATAAGTACCGGCGTAAACAGAGACTGTTGCCATTCATCCTGGGGGGTGCGGCAGCGCTCCTGGTGGTCGTCGGAATTGTTTTCCTGGTGGTCTGGCTGGTGGGAGGTGGTGGCGGGCAGGTTTCCCTGTTCAAAACCAAGACGCCCACGCCTACCATCACTTCCACCCCAACAGAAGTACCTCCAACTCCAACGGTTACACAGACTCCGACTGAAACTTTGATTCCCTCTCCGTCGGCAACACTGACGCCTTCTGGGCCGTTTGAGTACACCGTCAAGGAAAATGACAACTGCTGGGATATCGCGCAGCAATTTGAAGTTGATATCTTGCTGCTTCTGACCATAAATAATTTTGGAAACACCTGTCCAATCAACCCGGGAGATACCATTCTCATCCCGGCCCCGAACCAGGAAATGCCAACAGAAACTCCTATCCCAACGGACCTGCCGCGTGGAACCAAGATTGAATACATTGTTAAGAGCGGTGATACGCTTGCCGGCATTGCTTCAAAACTTGGAAGCACGGTTGATGATATTATCAGGGAGACCAACCTTTACAATAGCAGGAATGACTTGCCGGAGATCACCGATGTAAACAGCATCAATGCCGGCGATTTGCTGATCGTTCCGGTTTACATTGTGACTCCTACCCCAACCGTTGTTCCCAGCAGCACCCCGCGGCCGACCACACCAGCAGCGCCTACTGCCACTGCTACAAAGTAAACAACCAGTGATAGATTAAGCAAATTAGCCTCTCTGGTTCAACAGAGGGGCGTTTGTTTTATTATTCCGAGCTACTCGGGGGTTGCTGTGGCGGTTTCGGTCGGTGTACTGGTATTGCCGGCTACTACTGTCACTTTCAAGTAGAGGTCATAGAAATTCTGACCGTCAGCGTTTGAGAGCTTCCAGTTGGTGATGTAAGACCCGGTATAGGGCGGGGCGATTGCATCCATTATCAAGCGTACCTCTTCACCAGGTTTGACCTCTTTGGGAAAGAAAATCTCTTGAGTTTCAGCGATTTCCCATCCGCTGAAGTACCGCATTTTATAACTTCTCGTCCAGGTTGTCTGGCCGTCATTTTTTACCGTGAAGATGATGTCAAATTTCTGCTTGATGCCCAGCTCTGCACCATCCATGGGAGACTGCAGCACCAGAACGGCTTTATCGGCAGTTGTAATACCGGTAGCAGGTTGGGTTGCTGTTGAGGTACTGGTCAGTCCAGGAGCTATGGTTAATGTGGTGGTGGGCTTTGGTGAAGGGGTAACTGTTGGCAGCGCTTGGGCTGTCTGCGAAAGTTGGACAGCATATGTCTGCACCGCCTGGGTGGCTAAATTGTCCAGGTCAGGTGTTGGGGCAGGTGTGTCAGTACTGCAAGCGTTTAAAAGCAGAGACATTAGCCCTACACTGCAGAAAATCCAGTTCTTTTTAAACCTCATTTTTACTTCGCCTTTCTATTCAATCCACTTATTTCCATTATAGTATTAATAATCTGCTGAACACTTTCATCTTTTTCAGTTTGCATAATATCATGAAGCATGGAGCGGTTGGAAGCGGGGTCGAGATGGCTAACAGCCCAGGCGGCATGCCTGCGCACCATCGGCGAAGGATGTCCTGCCAGTATGCTGACAATAATGGGTAATAGAGTTTTTTCCTTGCTGTTGCCTGCTGCCACAAGGCAATTCCGCAGCCATCCTTCCCATCCAGCACGCATAATTGGGGAGTCCCTGAACATATCTTGAAATGCCTTTTCATCAATTTCCAGGGCTTCTGCCAATGTCAAAGGGGTTGTGCATTGCGGTAAACGGGAGAACAGGCTGCCCGGGTCTTCTTGTGCTTTCCTGTTCCAGGGACAAACTTGCTGGCAGATGTCGCACCCGTATACCTGCTGACCGATCGGGCTGTGCAAAGCTTCTGGGATATCTGTGCGATGCTCAATGGTCAGGTACGAAATACAGCGGGCTGCATCCAGAGTCCGGTCGGGCAGGATGCAGCTGGTCGGGCAAGCTTCCAGGCAACGCTGACAGTTACCGCAATGCTGTCTCTGAAAGGGCTCATCGGGCTCAATCTCCAGGGAGGTGAAGATTTCAGCCAGGAGCAGCCAGGAACCGTAATGAGGGTTGATGAGGCATCCGTTCTTCCCAATCCATCCCAGGCCAGCCCGGACAGCCATCTCTTTTTCCAGGATAGGCGCTGTGTCAGAAAATGTTTTGAATGTTGCAGGTTCTTTTCCTGCTGCAGGAACGACATGACGGATAACATCGATTGCCTTGCTGCAGGCGTCACGGAAAACCTGGTGGTAATCCTGTCCTAGCTGCGCATAGGCTGCAATCCCTGGAGTGTTGTGCTTGGAATTTTGGCTGGTGGGATAAGCCGCTGCCAGAACGATTACCGAGCGTGCTTCGGGCATCAATTTGCGTGGATTTGATCTCTTCGCAATTGTGTCAGCCCGGGCGAGGTAGTTCATGCCAGCATACCTGCCAGCTCGAATCCAATTCTCAAAAATTTCGAAACCTGGAAGCGGATCTACAGCTGTGAAGCCTGCTAATGAAAAGCCGAGGTTTTGAACCTCGGCTTTGATGCTTTCCTTATCGATGGTCATCAGGGGATGGTGATCGCTACAAAAATGTAGCAAAACGGCATTCCTACATTATTGTATACAGCCCAATTGGAGACGTACGTACCGGAACTCGCAGGTGCAACCATATCTGCCCTGACCTCAACCGTGTCATTTACTGGGACGTCGCCTTTGATGTAGTATATATCTTTTTCAACCGGAATATTGCCGGACTGTTTCATGATGTAATACTGTCCATCTGTCCATGTAACCATGCCAGTGTTCTTCAAGACCCATACCCCATCAAAATCCTGCCCGGCGGTGAGGACCTTATAGTCCGAGGGGGAGGTGGATACCACTGAACAGGCATCTGTATAGGGCGTCTTGGTTGGTTTGGTGACAACCGGAACAGATGTGATTGCAACCACTGGCGGAACGACTGGAGGCAGGGTCGCGCTGGCTGCAGCAGTTGGGGTAATTGCGGCAGGGGGTACTGCTGTTGGAGGCACGGCGGTTGGTGTCGGGTTGAGGGCTGCCTGCTCGGTGACGAGAGCAACTGCGGTAGCTACTGCTTCGGTTTTGGCAGCATCAATCAACTCTGTCTGGTCACCGATCGCTTCCGCAACAGCTTCAGTCTTGATCTTATCGAGATCTGGGCTCGGTTCAGCTTCCTGGCTCGGCTGCCCGGCAGCCGTACATGCTGCAGTCAGCGCCAGGACAACAACCAGCGAAATCTGAAATGCTTTTAGCAAAATGGTTTTCATGGTTTTTTCCTTAAGTATCTCGCCTTACGGTGCAGGACAGGTATTGCCATTGTCATACCATTTCTTACAAATAGGATCATTTACGATCTTGTCATCATCGTACTCGCCATTGATACAGCAGTATTTATCCGGGTCTACCGTAGGAGCTGCTGTGGAATTACCAACCTTAATGGTCAACGTAAAGGCATAGAAATTGACGCCTGCTTCGTTGGTGATCACCCAGGTGGTGGTGTATTCACCAGCGGTCATGGGTGCGACCATATCGGCATAAATCACAATCTCTTCTTCAGGTTTGACTGCTGTCTTCAGGAAGTAAGAACTGGTATTCTCATGCAGTTTTGCGCCGGCATAATACCGATAGTAGTACTTGTTGGTCCAGGTTGTGGTGCCGGTATTCTTTAATTTCCAGGCAATATCGAATTTGGTACCGGTGCCAATCACGGTGCCGTCTGCGGGGGACTGTTCTACCCAAATTGCGGAGTCAGGTGCTTTGGGCACTGATACTGTCGCAGTGGCAACACCAGGAAGGGTGATTGCCGGGGCTATTGTTCCCAGGGGCGGTAACGTTCCTGCCAGGGTGGCAGTTGGGGCAGTGGTGTTGGTTGGGGCAGGGGTGAAGGTTGCTGTTGGCATAGCAGCAGCGGTGCCTGTCAGCTGGAAAGCCAGTGTTTGGGCTGCCTGGGTGTAAACCATATTCACATCGGGTGTGGGTGATTGAGCGGCATTATTGAGACAGGATGTCAATAACACAACGCTGAGCAGCAAAGCCAAAACGACTCTGCTTTTATTCTTTATCAACATGATGTTCCTCCATAAATGGGTACAGATACCCGGCAAAATTCTAAGCATAAAAAGACAAGGGAATTTTTGCCCTTAAGCGAAATAATACCATAGAATAAGACAATTTTGTCAAGGGGTTACCGGGGCAGGTAATTCCCTTGAAAACCCTTCTGTACCGGTAAATGTAAAGTAGGTGATCCTGCCAGGATTGATGTCTACCTGGTAGCGGTAGGTTTCCTCACCATAAATAATTGCTATTCTGTAAGCACCCTGGGGCAAGTCACTTAATACCATGTTCTCTTGGTAATACTCATCACTGTTCGCCGGCAGGCCTCCATAGGTGTACAGTGTCCATTCCTCGCCGGTTTCCACAGAGGTCACATCAACCCTGTGGGTGTACAGGATGTCCCCGTTGCTTTTCATCACCCTGCCTGCCAGGACACCCCATCCCTCCGGGGGAACCAGCCACAGTTCAGGATTGCGGGTGCTGTAAAAGCTATTTGTTTCTACCCTGACCTCAAAATGAAGATGAGGCCCGGTGGTTGCACCGGTAGTGCCGACTATCCCGAGCTGGTCGCCTGAATCTACTTCCTGACCTACCTGTACATCGACCCGGTCCATATGGGCATAGACAGTATTCAGGTTGTGGCCGTTGTAGCCAAAATCATGCTTGATGACCACTGCCAGTCCGTACGGATCGTCTGCTTTGGGATCATTGGTATATAAACCGTTACCAGCCCAAATTACCTTTCCTGACGCTGCTGCCAGGACAGGGGTGCCTTTTGGATTAGGAAGGTCGATTCCAGTATGGATGATCTCTGTGCCGAAAAAGATACCCCCGTACCGGTAATCTGCCAATGGCCAGTTAATATCCTCAGAGCCGATCGGGCGGGTAAATAAAAAGTGATCAAACGGACCCAGGGCAAAAGGCACTTCATACTGCGGCGGGCGCCAAAGAGAAACCGGGGGAGAGTATGGTGTGGGAAAAGAAAAGTGGAGGGGTTCTTCAGTTGCCCGGGTGGGAGTTGGAAGGATAACAGTTTCAGCCAAATTTCCTGAAGCGGCTTCTTTGTCTGGGGTGGCCAGGCCCAGGCCAGGTGCATAATTGACAGGCGTGCAGGAGGAGAGAAGAAATAACCAGGCTGCAGCCGTTATGATACCAACCAGGCAATTGAGCATCTTCCTTCTGTTGAAAAAACTGGCTCGAGTGATTTCGATTAGTCTGTTTTTTTGCCTGTTCATGGCTGGGGAGTGGTGAAAATATACGGCTCGAACCCACCGGCATCCAGCGCTTCAGGCGGATATAGCTGGATCATCGCTTCGTACCAGGTAAGGTTGTCCATAAATGCAAACTGATTAAACCGCGCTCCGGCAAAGTAGGTCCGCCAGTTGCCTTCCGCCGGCAGGCGAGACCAGCCAAAACTGTTTGCCAGGGCGGTGAAATCAATCCAGTAACCGGGCGGAGGGCTGATCAGCTTCCCGCCTGATTCATACCCTGCTGAATTCCCATTGTAGCGTGCCTGAAAGTCCCACACTGGCTCTGTGATCGGTTCTCCCTGAGAGCCGTCCTGGTAGCGGGCTTTGATGAATATCCTCCAGTAGGTGCTGCCATAGTATTCTTCCCTTACAACTGCCATCCAATCAGCATACAGGCTGACAGGATTAACAGCTATACCCCTTCCAGTGGTCAACCAATCCTGTTCTATTCCTGGTGACACAGGCTGGGTAATGGGTGTGTATGCATTCTCAAGGCTGGAAAGGAAATCCCATCCAGCAGCCAGGCTGGTTGCCTTGTTGAATGCTTCA
>DHHC01000024.1:1966-28337 GCA_002403095.1 Leptolinea sp. UBA4782 | reverse complement strand
GCTGACCTACTTTTGGGTCAGCCTCGTTTGGTTTAATGAGGAAAAGTTTATCTGCCTTTTACCTGGCGGATCACCAGGACGACCTTACCCATGATGCGCAGGTGGCGGGGATCATCGACAAAAATAGGTTTCATGGTCGGGTTGGCAGGCTGCAGGCGGATGCGGTTGTTTTCCTTGTAGAAGTATTTCAGCGTGGTTTCGTCTTTATCATCCATCCAAACTGCAACCATCTCGCCGTTGCTGGCTTCTTTGGCCGGCTTCATAATGACCAGGTCGCCGTCGTTGATCATGGCGTCGATCATGGATTCACCCTGCACCTCCAGAGCAAACAGTTCACTGACATTTTCTCTCGGGTTGAGCAGGCTGCGGGCAACTGCCACGCTGCTTTCGGGGTCGAAATAACGCACATCTGAACCGGGAACAGGGATCGGCTCACCGGCGACCACACGGCCCAGCACCGGGATATCCAGCAACTCATTGACCGCTTCTGTCATGCGGTTGAAGGTGCGTTTTACAGTTTCGCCGATAGAAGCATTGATCGGTCGCAGGACGCGGATGCTGCGGGAGATGTGTTGATCGCGTTCGATGTACTCGCGTTCCTCCAGCTGGCGCAAATAGTAATCAACCAGCGAGGTGGATGCCACCCCGATATGCTCACCAATTTCACGGATGGAAGGGCTGTACCCGTTTTCATCCTGAAACTTCATCAGGAATTCCATGATCTTGCGGTGGCGGTCGCTGATGCCTGCACTTTTTCTGGCCATAGTCACTTTCCTTTCAAACATTAGTTGGTCATTTGTGCTACAAATATAATAACAGAACAAACGTTCAAAGTCAATAGGCAATTTATTGAATGAATTCTCGGGTTTATCCTAACTGCTTGTTGACCCGGCCTCTTGAATTTATTACAATACTGGTATGAATGGATTGATTAACTGTGCTTCGAATGGGGGTTTCTTCCGGCCGGACCATGACCCGCCTTGCTGAGGATAGCGTAAATTTACGGGCTGGTCCCCAAACAGTTAAGCGTAAGGTTGTTTCCTGGAGAAAAAATAATGGTATTACAGTTTCCTTCAAAACGAGCCGCGATCTACAATGATATTCCTGAAGATAAGTGGAACGACTGGCGCTGGCAGCTGAGCCACCGCCTGAACAGTGTGGACGATTTTGGGCCGATCATCCCCCTGACTGATTCGGAGTGCAAGGCGCTGAACTCACAGGGCCTTTTCAGGGTGGATATCACCCCATATTTTGCTTCCCTGATCAATCCCGATGACCCGGATGATCCCATCCGCAGGCAGGTTATCCCGCGGGCGGAAGAAATCGTTCCGTTTACAGGCATGATGGAAGACAGCCTGGCTGAAGACCGCCATTCCCCTGTCCCCGGGCTGGTGCACCGCTATCCTGACCGGGTGTTGATGCTGGTAACCACACAATGCGCCTCTTACTGCCGTTACTGCACCCGCTCCAGGATCGTGGGCGATCCAATGGCGAATTTCTCGCGCAATGAGTTTGACATGCAGATCGAATACCTGAAGAAAACTCCCCAGGTGCGTGATGTGCTGCTTTCCGGTGGCGACCCGCTGACAATGGCACCCAAAGTGCTGGAAGAGCTGCTAACCCGGCTGCGGGATATACCCCATATTGAGATCATCCGGATCGGAACCCGGGTACCTGTTTTTATGCCAATGCGGATAACGGATGAGCTGTGCGATATGCTGGAGAAGTTCCATCCCCTGTGGATGAACATCCATGTCAACCATCCCAACGAAATCACGCAGGAGCTGGCAGATGCCTGCGATAAACTGCTGCGGGCGGGCATCCCACTCGGAAACCAGGCGGTTTTACTGGCGGGCATCAATGACTGTGTACACATCCAGCGCAAGCTGGTGCAGGACCTGATCCGGATGCGGGTACGCCCTTATTACCTGTACCAGTGCGACCTGGTGGACGGGGCCGGGCATTTCCGCACCCCTGTGGCCAAAGGGATTGAAATTATTGAGGGGCTGCGCGGGCACACCTCTGGTTTTGCAGTTCCCACATTTATCGTGGATGCTCCCGGTGGGGGAGGCAAGATACCGGTTATGCCCAATTACCAGATCAGCGCTTCAGACCACAAGGTTGTGCTGCGGAATTACGAAGGTTTCATTACAACTTACGAAGAACCGCTTGAATACAAAGCACATGATCCCAACACCTGTTCCTTCTGCTTGAGCAAACGTCTTGAACCAGGCCAGGAAGGCGTGATGGGATTACTCGAAGGTGAAGATCTCTTCATTAAGCCTGTTGGATTTGATGAACTGCACGACCGGGGCGGCGGGATGCACCGCTTGCGGGCCGACCAGGATAAATGGAAACCGCTCGGCATCGGCCCGGTCTCTAAATAAACGAAAGGCGGGAATAATGCATTATCGTCGATTGGGTAAGTCTGGCTTAAAGGTGAGCGAACTCAGCCTGGGCGCCTGGATCACCTTCGGCAACCAGGTGGATGAAGCACGGGCTGCCGAGATCATCAAGGCGGCCTATGATCAGGGTGTCAATTATTTTGACAATGCCGATGTCTATGCTGCTGGGGCGGCAGAGATCGTAATGGGCAAGGCGATAAAAGACCTGCCGCGCGAGGCGCTGGTGATCTCCAGCAAGGTCTTTTGGCCGACTATGCCGGGACCAAACGGCAGGGGGCTGTCACGCAAGCACATTACCGAATCGGTGCATGCTTCGCTCAGGCGGCTGCAGCTGGATTACCTGGACCTGTACTTCTGCCACCGGTTTGATGTGGACACACCGGTAGAGGAAGTGGTACGCACGATGGATGACCTGGTGCACCAGGGCAAGATCCTGTATTGGGGCACCAGCGAATGGACTGCCCCGCAAATCGTCCAGGCGGTCGCAGTTGCCCGCCAGTACGGCCTGGTTCCACCCACGATGGAACAGCCGCAGTACAACATGTTCCACCGCGAAAGGTTGGAAGAAGAGCTGCTGCCCCTGGCACAGGAGTTTGGGATTGGTTTTACCACCTGGAGCCCGCTGTATTATGGTTTACTTTCAGGCAAGTATAATAACGGTGTACCGGAAGGAAGCCGGGCTGCCATGACAGAAATGGGCTGGATCCGCGACAGGTTCACGCCAGAAAAGATAGACATGGTGCGCAAGTTGACCGCCCTGGCCGAAGGAATGGGGTTTACCACGGCGCAGCTTGCATTAGCCTGGATTTTGCACCGCAAAGAGGTAAGCAGTGTTATTACTGGTGCAACCCGTGTTGAGCAGCTGGATGAGAATCTCGGTGCGGCAGAGGTTGTTGAAAAACTGACCGACGACGTACTGGATGCGATTGAAAAGATATTGGAAGTACAGCCAAAGGAGGCTTAATGGAAAACACTCCACCCCCACAGCAGTATGTACCCGAACCCGTTACTCCTGCCAAACCCGATAAACCGGGTCTGGCAATAGCGGCATTGGTGCTGGGCATTCTCAGTTTGTGTGCCTGGCTTCTCCCAATTTGCGGTTTCCCGATTTCCATCGCAGGCGTGATCCTGGGCATTCTGGGATTGAAAACCTCAAAGAAGGGCATGGCGGTAGCCGGTTTGATCATGGCAGGAATTGCGTTGCTGCTCACTCTGTTATGGACCATATTTGGTGCAGTCGTAAATTCAACAGGAATAATGCAAGATCTTTGGCAGTTTGTGCCACCTGAGTTTCAGGATTACATACAGTAAAGCGGCTATTCAAGAAATTGCAGTACAAGGTTGTGATGTTTATCCACAACCTTGTATTGTTTAATCACACCGGGCGGTAAGGTACATTTGGTATAATTTCTGGAAGGGTAGAGAAAGAAAATCAAGGGCATGTTTGGAGGAAGTTGATGGATAAACGTTGGAAGCAGCTGGGGGAAATTCTGGTTAGCCATTCTGCTGGTATCAAACCCGGTGAAAAAGTGATGATCGCCATGCAGGAAACCCACACCCTGCCACTGGTGCAAACAGTGTATGAAGAGTCGGTCAAAGCCGGTGCGCTGGTGCAGGTGCAGTTCCTGTCGGAGACTCTGCGTCATTCATTAATGAAGCACGGCACGCCTGAACAGATAGGTTGGGTACCAGAGGTAGAAGCCTTTGGTATGGAGTGGGCGGATGTCTATTTTGGGCTGCGCGGTGCGCATAACCTGTATGAGTTCGCCGACATCAGCCCTGACCGCTTATCCATGAGCCAGAAGGCAAACGGGGTCATATCCTCCATGCGCTGGGATAAAACCCGCTGGACGCTGGTGCGGGTCCCTAATGCTGCTTTTGCCCAGCAGGCGGAGACTGACCTGGAAACCATGATGGAAATGTTCTTTAACTCCTGCTTGCTGGATTGGCCGGCCCAGTCCAGAGAGTGGGAGCGGTTGACCGGCATCCTCAATCAGGGCAGCCAGATCCACATATTGGGTAAAGAGACAGACCTGTCCTTCTCGATCGCCGGCAGGAAGTGGCTGGTAGGCGACGGGCACATCAATATGCCGGATGGAGAAATTTACACTGCCCCGGTAAACGAGACCATCGACGGTACCATTTACTTCGAGTTTCCCGGTGTGCTAGGCGGGCGGCAGGTGCATGACATCCGCCTGACCTGGAAGAAAGGTGAACTGGTGGAAGCCACTGCCAGCAAAAACCAGGATTTCCTGCGCCAGGTGATCTCCAGCGACCCGGGAGCCAGCACCATCGGCGAGTTTGCAGTCGGGGTTAACCCGTATGTTGACCGGTTTACCACCGATATCCTGATCGATGAAAAGATCGGCGGTACCATCCATATTGCCCTGGGCAGGTCATACCCTGAATGCGGCGGGACGAATAAATCACCCATCCACTGGGATATCGTGAAGGACACCCGCCAGGATAGCAGCATTGTTATGGATGGCAGGCAGATCTTTAAGAACGGGCAATTTCTCATTTAGCAGTCGAGGAATATAATACTTAAGAATTTAGCACCAGAACAGTGCTGAAACTGGATGGATGTAATCATCAAATATCATTTAACAGGAGAAGGCTATGGCTAAAGGGTATTTACTTGGCATTGATATCGGAACATATGAGTCAAAAGGTGTGATCACCGACCTTGACGGCAAGGTGTTAAGCACCCAGGTGAATCCGCACACCATGTCCATTCCGCACCAGGGCTGGGCCGAGCATGATGCTGAGAAGGACTGGTGGGGTGATTTTTGCATCATCACCAAGAAACTGCTGGCTGACACCGGAATTGACCCTAAAGAGATCATTGCAGTTGGCTGCAGCGCTATCGGGTCTGACTGCCTGCCGGTGGATAAGGACTGCAAGCCGCTGCGCATGGGAATCCTGTATGGTGTGGATACCCGCAACATGAACGAGATCACCGAACTGGATGAGAAGTGGGGCAAGGATAAGATCTTTGAGCATGGCGGTATGGAACTGGCGACCCAGATGGTTGGCCCGAAGATCCTGTGGGTAAAGAAAAATGAGCCTGAGGTGTACAAAAAGGCATACAAATTCGTCACTGCCACCACCTTCCTGGTCGCCCGGCTGACGGGAAATTATGTCATCGACCACATGACCGGATCCTTCTTCATGCCCATGTACGATTACAAGAAGGGCGAGTGGAGCCGCGAGATGAGCGAGGGCATTGTGGAAGTGGAACGGCTGCCCGAGCTGCGCTGGTCGGATGAAATTGCAGGGCATGTTACCAAAGATGCCGCAGCCCAAACCGGCCTGGCAGAAGGCACCCCGGTGGTAGTAGGGGCGGTGGATGCTGTCTCCGAATGCGTCAGCACCGGTACGGTTAAACCCGGGCAGATGATGATCATGTACGGTTCGACCATCATTATGCTGGAAGTGATGGACCATTACAATGTCGAACGCACCCTGTGGGGCCAGCCATATGCATTCAAAGGCACCTACGGCATGATCGGCGCCATGGCCACCAGCGGCGCACTTACCCGCTGGTTCCGCGATAAAGTGGCCATGGACCTTGTCGCGGCTGAACAGGCTGGCGGACCGAACGCCTACAGCGAGTTGGTCAAAGAAGCAGAGAACATCCCGGCCGGATCTGAAGGCCTGGTGGTGCTGCCTTACTTCAGCGGCGAACGCACCCCGCTAAACGATCCGCGGGCGCGCGGCACATATTTCGGGTTGACGCTTGCGCATACCCGGGCGCACCTCTTTAAGGCGACTT
Organism: Leptolinea sp. UBA4782; assembly: GCA_002403095.1. Classification (GTDB taxonomy): domain Bacteria; phylum Chloroflexota; class Anaerolineae; order Anaerolineales; family Anaerolineaceae; genus UBA4782. Next base: position 22,157 of record DHHC01000024.1, on the reverse strand, counting down.
TGGAAGGGGTAGCCTACAGCATCCGCCACAACTTCGATGTGATGAAAGGTGTAGGTGCAACCATCAACGAGGTAATCGCAGTCGGAGGCGGGACAAAGAACAAGATCTGGCTGCAGGCGGTATCTGATATTTGCGGTGTGCCGCAGCGCATCCCGGATATAGTTACCGGCGCTTCCTATGGAGACGCGTTCATTGCCGGCCTGGGTGCAGGTGTGTTCTCTTCCAAGGATGATATTACAAAATGGGTCAAATACAGCCGTGAGGTGAAGCCTGATCTTGCCAAGTATGATACCTATAACAAGTACTTCCAGGTGTACCTTGAGCTGTACAAACGCAACAAGGATTTGATGCATGACCTCTTCCACCTGGCAAACCCGTAAGAGTCTGTGTAAATAACGAAAGGCCGGGATCACCCGGCCTTTTTGTTTTATGTAACCTAAGTAATAGGTCCTTTGTTTGTATTTCGTTTGTCACCCTGAACGATGTGAAGGGTCTCGCCTTGAAGTGCCAATACGGGATCCTTCAGTCGTTTCTCCTCATGGACGACCAGCTTTTGTCTGTCATTCTGAGCGAAGCGAAGAATCCCGCTCTGAAAGTCCGGAGCGAGATCCTTCGGTTGTTCCTCCCTCAGGATGACAACAAAATTGCTTTCAGACCTGCAGCGGATACTTTCCATACTTATGGGCAGCCTCGCACATGGTGACGACATTCTCGGGCGGAGTGTCAGCCTGGATAAAGTGGGAGGTGCTCAGGATGTAGCCGCCACCAGGAGCCAGCGCCTGGATGCGGGTTTTGACTTCAGCTTCCACTTCTTCTTTTGTGCCGAATGGCAGCACTTCCTGGATATCCACCCCGCCATGAAATACCAGCTGGTCACCGAATTCCTGTTTCAGTTCAAATGAATCCATGTCCTTTGCGCGGGGCTGGATGGGATTAAGCACCTGGATGCCGCTGGCGATCAGGTCCGGGATGATGCGCCTGACACTGCCGCACGAGTGCAGCATGATCTTGCAGGTGGGGTTGACCGTATCCAGGTAATCGCGGGCAGCCTGCCAGCGGCGTTGGAAACACGGCAGGATCAGGCTGCGCAGCATACGCGGCGAGTACAGCAGCCCGTTCTGGGTGCCCAGGTCTTCACCGCTGACCTTGAAAATCTGCAGGTAAGGGGCCGTGGCTTCCAGCCCGATGCGGTCCATCTCGATCATAATATCCGTGAGACGGTCGAGCAGGTAGCCGGCCACATCCGGCGCTTCAGCGGTGCACAGCAGCCAGTTTTCAAACCCCATCAGGTACACGGCAGTCTCAATGATCGGGCCCCCGAACCTGCCCATCAATGCCAGGTCGGTGTTTTCATACAGGCTGCGAGCTGTCTCTGCGGTTTCTTCCAGCCTGCCGGGGTAATCCACCCTCGGCCAGGGGTAATTTTTCAACGTTTCCAGGGTGGCATTGGCAAGGGGAGAGTACGCTACCTCCATGTAGCTGCCGCTGGTCTGCTGGACACGCCTGTACAATACCCCATATGCATCCTCAACCAAACCGTCATCCCGTTTTGGTTTTGGGGGTGTTTTCCCGCCACCTAATTTAACTGAAATCACATCCGTATCTAGCGCTTTAAGCACTGCCGGGTGAGGGATGACTTCCATGGCCAGGTTAGGCTTAATCTCTTCATCAACTTTAATGCCGAGATAATCTTTCAGGTTCAGGTAGCAGTCAACCAGGGGCGCCAGGTCAATGGGAACCCGGTCCGGTTCCTTGTGTTCTAATGTAGTGATTACCCTTTGGCGGGAATTCCATTCCATCTATTCAACTCCTCTACTATGATCCTGCAGTGATTTTAACTTGTTTCATGAATATTGGTAAAAAGGCACGCCAACTGCGTGTTTCACTGAAACAACATTGTTGCAGCTGGCGTGCTGGGCAAACGGCTCTTAGTGATGAGACTGTGATGCGCCGTGTGCTTATAACATGGTTTCCGGACTCTCGATACCTTCCACCAGGTCGTTGAGGAAGCGGGCAGCTACCACGCCGTCCACGATACGGTGGTCCGCAGAGAGAGTCAGGCTGATGATCGGGCGGACCTCGATCGAATCAAATTCATCCACCACAACCGGTTTACGCACAACCGATCCGGCTGCCAGGATAGCGCACTCAGGCGGGTTGATAACCGCGTTGAATTGCGGGATGTCAAACATGCCCAGGTTGGTGATGGTGAAGGTTCCGCCTTTGATCTCGCTCAAAGCCAGTTTGCCTTCACGGGCACGCTTGCTCAGGTCGGTAATGGATTCGGAGATCTGGCGTAAGGGCAGCTTATTGGCATTGTGGACAACGGGAACAATCAGTCCTTCATCCAGGGCAGTTGCCACACCCATATTGATATCTTCCCATAAGTGAATGTTCTGCCCGACAAGTGATGCGTTCAAGTACGGGTTGCGTTCGAGCCCCCAGGCGATCACCTTGACCAGCATGGCTGTCAGGGAGACTTTGCTATTGCCCTGGCGGGCGGCGATCTCATTCAAGCGTTTACGTGCGTCTTCCAGCCGGGTGACATCTGCTTCTACAGTAAGGAAGATATGCGGGATATCACGGAAACTGGCTTGCAGCCGGTCTGCAATCTTCTGGCGCATGCTTGTCAGGGGAACAACCTTTGCCTGGCGTTCGCCAGTGCTTACAGCGGCAACCGGTGCGGCAGGTCTGGCAGCAGCCGGAGCGGGCGCCATAACATCTTGTGCCTGCACACGGCCGTGCGGGCCGCTGCCGGCTAGGGTTTCAAGGGCAATGCCTGCTTCGCGCGCCAAGCGGCGGGCGGCAGGGGTGGCTGCCACTTTCCCGGCTTCTGACAGGGGCTGCTGTGGGGCAGCTTTCAGGCTTTCAGCATATTGTTCAACGTCTTCCCGGCTGATACGCCCGCTGCTGGCAGGCACATCATTGATGTTCACGCCGAGTTCCTGGGCCGCGCGGATGGCAACCGGGCTGGCAGCTGAGGGCGCTTTTGCGGCTTCAGCTTTTGGGGTTTCGGCAGGCTTGGGTGCTGCTGTTGCAGCAGTTCTCCCAGGAATATCTGCCATGGTCTCGCCCTTGCCCAGAACGTAGGCGATCACGGTTGCAACCGGGACCACATCCCCTTCTTTGAAGCGGATATCTACCAGCTTGCCGGTGGCGGGTGCGGTCACGTCAATGGCGACCTTGTCGGTTTCCACCACGAGGACGGTCTCGTCTTGTTTTACTTCATCGCCTTCTGCCTTGTTCCAGGAAATGATGGTGGCTTTTTCCTGATCCATGTCAACTTTCGGCATTATGAACTCAGTAGGCATTAGTATTCCCCTTTCAGGATGGCGCGTACTTCCCGCTCGATATCCTCCTCCTGGGGTACAGCAGCACGTTCGAGCTGCCGGTTGTAGGGGATCGGGACATTTTTGCCGGTCAGGCGGCGCATTGGTGCATCCAGGTAATCGAAGGCGCGGCTGCCGGATACTATAGCCATGATCTCTCCAGCCCAGCCGGCTGTTTCAACGGCTTCGTGTACAACCAGCAGTTTACCGGTCTTGGCGACCGAGTTGATGATCGTATCGTTGTCGAGCGGTTTCAATGTGCGCACATCCACTACTTCGACATCAATCCCTTCTTCTGCCAGGCGGTTGACGACCGCGAGGGATTTGTGAACCATAATGCCGCTCGAGACGATGGTCAGGTCCTTGCCCTGGCGTTTGATATCGGCTACACCGAATGGGATGGTGTACTGTTCTTCTGGTACTTCACCCTTGGTTTTGTAGAGCAGTTTGTGCTCAACAAAGCAAACAGGGTTGGGGTCGCGGATGGCTGAAAGCAGCAAGCCTTTGGCGTCATAAGGCGTGGAGGGAACTGCGACTTTGAGGCCTGGCATGTGCATTAATAAAGTTTCCAGCGATTGTGAATGCTGGGCTGCTGCGCCGGTTCCGGAACCGCCGGGCATGCGGATGACCATCGGGACGGTAGCCTTACCGCCGAACATGTAGTGCATCTTACCGGCCTGGTTGGCGATCTGGTCAAATGTCATCAGGGTGAAATCCATGAACATAATCTCAACGATGGGGCGCATGTCGACTACAGCTGCGCCAACTGCAGCGCCAACAATGGAAGGCTCCGAAATAGGGGTTTCAATGATTCGCTCTGGACCAAATTCGTCCAGCATTCCGTGGGAGACGCCAAATGCACCTCCATAACGACCGATATCCTCACCGATAAGAAATACGCGGTCATCACGTTTCATTTCCTGCCACATAGCCTGGCGGATGGCTTCGAGGTAAGTAATCTCAGGCATAGACGTACTCCGTTACTGTGCTGGGGTCTGGTTCGGGAGATGCTTCTGCAAACGCAACCGCATCCTCGTTAATTTTTAATCCTTCTTTATCAAGCTGGTCAGCAAATTCATCAGTGATGATATTTTCTTCTACCAGCTGTCCGCGGAAGCGCATGATCGGGTCTTTGGTTGTGCGCCAGTTTTCGATTTCTTCCTTGGAGCGGTACAGGTTACGGTCGCTCTTGGAGTGACCGAAGTAGCGGTAAGTCTGGGTTTCAACCAGGACGGGACCATTGCCGGCGCGGATGTAATCTGCTGCATTCTTCATGGTTTCGTAAACCAGGAGCAGGTCATTGCCATCAATGGCGTACCACGGGATGCCGTAGCCTTCAGCGCGCTGGGCGATGGGGAGTTTGGCGGTGGCGCGTTCAACATCCATCGACATGCCATATTTATTGTTCTCGCAAACATACAGCGAGGGGATCTTCCAGAGGGCAGCCATGTTGAGGGTTTCGTGGAAAACACCTTCATTGGCGGCGCCGTCACCGAAGAGAGTGATTACCAGCGCATCGGACTTGCGGTGCTTGATGGCCAATCCGACACCGAGCGAATGGGGGATACCGCCGCCAACGATGCCATTAGCGCCCAGGTTGTTCGAGGTGAAGTCGGCGATGTGCATCGAGCCGCCGCGACCTTTGCAGTACCCGTTTTCTTTACCCAAGAACTCGGACATCATCAGGTTGATATCAGCACCTTTTGAGATGAAGTGCCCATGCCCGCGGTGGTGGTTGATCAGATAATCATCTTTGCGGGTGGCTCTGCTGATACCTACGGCAACTGCTTCCTGGCCGGCGGAAAGGTGCATGGTGCCATGCACTTTACCCAGGGCATACAACCGGTCCGCCATGTACTCGAACTGGCGGATTAAATACATGGTGCGCAGCATGTCAACCAGGTCTTCGTTTGAGAGACCCAGCCGGGCTGCTTTTTCTACTAATGTTTCTTTACTTTTTGCTTTCGGCATTTATACCTCCAATGGGTTGATTCCTTGAATGCTAGCGAGAATATTCCTCGCTGTAATGCTGTCTGTAACTAGCACATTGACCAGTCCTGAGCGCAGGGCGCCAATGACTGCATTTGTTTTTCCTGGACCCCCGGCCACACTAATCCGGGTTGGGATCTGCATGAGGGCATCGCTTGAAATGGTGATCTGCCTGCTCGTAAAACCATCTTTAATAATGTTTCCATCCAGGTCGAAGTGGTTGCCGGCAATATCGCCCACTGCTCCCTCGGATTGCAGGCGGGCAATCTCTTGTTCGTCGACATAACCCGCCAGGAAATAGCTGGAGAACTGCAGCTCGGTGGTTCCAATACCCAGCAGGGCAACATCCACCTGTTTGCCCAGGTCTATTGTCTCGCGGATGCCGGGGGCATCCATAAAAGCACGGGCAATCTCGGGCGTCTGGCAGAGATAGGGGGCATTAATGAAGTACCCTTCGCCGCCCAGTTTGTTTGCCAGCCTTAACACCAGGGCGTGACCATCGTATTCCTGGTTGCGGGCTCCCAGGGCGCCAATAAGCTGGATGACCTTCACCGGCAGGCTGGTGTTGACCTCCAGCGCGTTAATGACTGCACTGACGGTAGTACCCCAGGCGATGCCGATCGATTTTCCCGGTTCTACAAAGCGCTGAAAAACCGAAGCGGCGGCATGGCCCAGCTCTGCCAGCAGGCGGCTGTGGTCATCATGGCTGCGCACGGATACCACGAACACATCCCGGATGCCTGTCAATTGTTTCAATTGTTGTTCGAGGTTGTGTTCTGCATGCAGGGGGTGGTGGATACGGATCTCGACAATGCCGCGGTTGCGGGCATCTGTCAGCATGCGGGAGACCATGGAGCGGGTAACCCCTACAATTTCGGCGATGGCAGTCTGATCCATACCGTCGATGTAATACATCTCGGCTACCTGTGCCAGTAAACTGGTTCTGTCATGCTGGATCAAACTGTCGTTCATGCGCTCTTTCCGCAGTGTCCAAGTGTTATCACTTATGTGAATAATAATTCACTAAAGTGAGTATATCATTTCGTCTTTGAAAAGTCAATAGAGATATATGGTATTCCTGGATGAGAAGCGAGCGGATCATGTGAAATGATAAGTTCTATTGACTCATTTCAAGCTCTCATGTAGAATGGTCAAGACGAAAAAAGCAATCATTTTCGGTGTTAAACATTGCACTTTAATAGGCGACTCTTGCCCAAATTTATTAAAGAGGTCTATAATACCGTTTAATATTTGTCTTAACATTTCTACCAATTACGGGTAGAATATATGACCGTGAAAGGAGGTGCAAGAAGCGGAGCTGAACATTAGAAATACCAACAATTTGTGCTTTACAGAATACCAAATTTCTGAATGGAGTGAGGAGTAAAATGAAGAAAAGTTTATTATTTGTTTTGACAGCATTGGTTGTGCTCTCCATGCTTGTCAGCTGCGCCCCCAAAACCGCAGCAACCGAAGCACCTGTCGCTGAAGAAGGTGGCAATTATACAATCGCTACCGTCGTCAAGCTGACTGGTGTTGCCTGGTTTGACCGGATGGAAACTGGTGTCAAACAATTCGGCGTTGATTACCCGAATGTTACCACCTTCCAGCAGGGCCCTGCCGAAGCTGATGCTGCCCAGCAGGTCCAGGTGATCGAAGATTTGATCGCCCAGGGCGTAGACGCTATCTGTGTCGTCCCCTTCCAGCCCGACAGCCTCGAGCCGGTCCTCAAGAAAGCCATGGACCAGGGTATTGTTGTAATCAGCCATGAAGCCTCCAACCAGCAGAACGTCAACTTCGACCTCGAAGCATTCGACAACGCTGGCTACGGTGAGCACTTCATGAAACAACTTGCTGAGATGATGGGCGAAGAAGGCGAATATGTGGTCATGGTTGGTTCCTTGACCTCCAAGACCCACAACGAATGGGTTGACGCAGCCATCGCTTACCAGAAAGCAAACTACCCCAACATGACCCTCATGGGCGACAAGAACGAATCCTATGACGATGCCCAGAAGGCATACGAAAAGGGTAAAGAAATCCTGAAAGCCTACCCGAACCTCAAGGGTATGCAGGGTTCTTCCGCCAATGATGTTGTTGGTTTCGGTCAGGCAGTTGAAGAAGCCGGCCTCCAGGATCAGATTGCAGTTGTTGGTACCAGCATGCCCTCCATGGCAGGCAAATACCTCAAAACCGGTGCAGTTGATTCAATCGGTTTCTGGGATCCCTCCCTTGCCGGTTATGGCATGAACAAACTCGCCCTGATGATCCTCAACGGCGAAACTCCGACCGATGGTATGGACCTGGGTGTTGCTGGTTACGAGAGCATCAAACTGGTTGGTAAAGTCTTCTACGGTCAGGCGTGGGTTGATGTCACTGCCGAAAATGTTGATGATTATCCTTTCTAACATTTTGACCCAAGAATATAGTATGTAGCATCATAAAGGGAGCGGCTAATTCTATTCTGTAATAGCCGCTCCCTTATTATTAGAGGGGTATTCTATCTCCTCGTTAAAAAAACACCATGCGAGATGTAATATGGCTGAAAAGTTTCTGGAAGTAAAAAATATCAGTAAGTCTTTTGCAGGGGTTCACGCATTAGATGATGTGAGTTTTGAAGTACGAAAAGGCGAGATCCACTGTCTGGTCGGTGAAAATGGTTCAGGTAAGTCCACCATGATCAAAATCATTGCGGGCGTGTATGAGCCGGACGAAGGCGAAATTATCATTTCTGGCAAATCTTATAAGCGACTTCATCCCATTGATACCATTCGTGAAGGTATCCAGATCATTTATCAGGATTTTTCCCTCTTCCCAAATTTCACTGTAGCCGAGAATATTGCGCTGAACAAACAGCTTTCTGAAAACCGCAAGTTCTTCCATAAGAAGGAAGCCCAACAAGTTGCCCGAGCAGCGCTGGAAAGTATCAATATCAAAATGGATCTTGACAGCCTGGTTGGCACAATGTCCGTGGCGGATAAACAGCTGATTGCTATTTCGCGTGCACTGCTGCAAGATGCCAAACTGATCATCATGGACGAGCCCACAACTGCATTAACAGGCAGGGAAGTAAAGTCACTTTTTAAAGTGATCAACGACCTGAAGGCGCGCGGGATCTCAACCATGTTCGTCAGCCACAAGCTGAATGAAGTGCTGGAAATTGCTGACCGCACCATGGTCTTCAGGAATGGAAAAAAGATCATCGACGCGGATGCAAAAGAATTTGACCAGTCCAAAATGGTTTACTACATGACTGGCAGGAAGATTGAATCCGATAGTTACGATTTTGGCGACCAGAACAAGTCCGGAACTCCTTTGTTATCATTGAATAACTTATCCTCTACCGGCAGGTTTAAGGATGTGTCTTTTGATCTTTACAAGCAGGAGGTCATTGGTGTAACTGGGCTGCTGGGTTCTGGCAGAACTGAACTTGCCCTGGCTTTATTTGGAATCAACCCTGCCGATAAGGGTAGTATTCAGATAGAAGGGAAAGCGGTCAAAATTAACAACCCCCAGGATGCCCTGAAACACGGCATCGGGTATGTGCCGGAAGATCGCCTGACAGAAGGTCTTTTCCTGGAGCATTCGATCGGGAACAATATTGTAGTTAGTATTGTCAACAAGCTGCTTTCCAAGATCGGGCTCATCGACAAGAACACCAAACAGAAAGAGATCGATACATGGGTTAAGGACCTGAGCATCAAGACAGATTCAGCTGATAATCCAGCCAAGAGTCTCTCGGGTGGCAACCAGCAGCGTGTGGTGCTGGCAAAATGGCTGGCAAGCAATCCCCGAATGCTTATCTTGAATGGCCCAACCGTTGGTGTCGATATTGGTTCGAAATCCGAACTGCATGAGATCATCAAGAGGCTGGCGGGCGAAGGATTGGGCGTTCTGGTGATGTCAGATGATATCCCTGAGTTGCTGCATATCTGTAACCGGATCCTGCTGATGCGTGGTGGTAAGATCGTGGATGAATTCCAGGCATCACAGATCACTGAGAATGAACTGGCAGAGAAGCTGGCAGAGGGTTAGCCCATCTTCCGCTCAAATACATTAGTATTAAGGGTTATCCTATGAAAAAGTTTTTACGAACGAATGAATTTTATGTAGCTGTAATTTTGATCCTGCTCTGTGTTTTCATCGGGATCAAGAGCCCGGTCTTTTTCTCGCTGCAAAACGTCTTTGACCTGTTGCGCAGTTCGATCACCATGGGGATTTTCGCAATGGGTACACTAATTGTGATTATCTCCGGCGGTTTTGATGTCTCATTCACTGCCATCGCCGTCTCGTCGATGTACATCACCATCAAAATACTTTTCGCCATTAATTATGAAGGCAGTTTTCTAGTAGCTTTGATCATTTCCGCGCTAATCGGGCTGCTGATGGGCTTGATCAATGCAAGCATTATTGGTTTCTTCAGAATACCAACATTAATCGCTACCCTGGGTACCCAAAGCCTCTTCCATGGTTTCTTGCTTTTTTTCATCGGCAGCAAGTATATCAATAATGTTCCCGATGGAATGCTGCGTTTCTCACGTTCTAATCTGATCACCACCGTAACACCAACTGGCGCCATTACCGGATTGCAATCCGGCATCCTGATCCTGGTGGCTGTAGTGATTGTGGTCTACCTTCTCTTGCGTTTTACCATGATCGGACGCAATATCTTCGCTATCGGTGGTTCCCGCGAAGCCGCAGAACGTTCTGGTATCAATGTTATCCGCACCCAGTTCTTTATCTACGGCTTTGTAGGTATGCTGGCGGGCATCGGCGGCATCATTCACGGCGCCCACTATAAACAAGGCAACCCATTCGACCTGGTAGGTACCGAGTTGAACACCATTGCCGCTGTGGTGCTGGGCGGTGCGTTGGTAACTGGCGGACGGGGAACTGTGCTGGGCACTTTGCTGGGTGTTGCCCTGGTGGTGGTCATGAATAACAGCCTGATCCTGATCGGTGTACCCTCCGAATGGCAGAAAGTGGTGCTGGGCATTATCCTGATCATTGGTACTGGTATCCCTGCTTATCAGAATATGCAAGCAGCAAAGCGGGTTAAAACCAACCTGGCTGAATAAGCAGATAAGGAGCACAGATTAGCATGTCTGACTATAACAATCATCTTGATAATAACGATAACGGTAACGGCAAGAATTCGTTCCAGGAACGGTTCAATGCCACCCGATTTCTCAAAATCCAGGACTGGAACTTGATGCGCCTGTTCCTCATTACGGTAGGAATTTTTATCGTTATGTCCTTGTTGATGCCCACCAAATTCCCCAGAGTGTTGAATTTCCAATCCATGGGTTTCCAGATGTCTGAGATTGGAATCCTGGGAATTGCCATGGCGTTGGCCATGATTACCGGTGGTATTGACCTTTCCTTAAACTCGGTAGCAAACCTGACCGGTATTTTATGCAGTGTAATTCTGACCAGGCTGGCTGGGCCGAATGTGGCTGAGCCACAGGTAGGGTTAGCAGTTTTCCTTGCCATTGTGATTGGCCTGGTTATTGGCATCGTGTGCGGTTTGCTGAACGGATTCTTAATTGCTTATGTTGGAATCCCGGCTATGCTGGCAACCCTGGGTTCGATGACCCTCTTTACCGGTTTTGCTTTTGTCATTACCAAGGGAACCGGCTTTTTCGGCATTGAAGCCTTCCAGAAGATCGGAAACGGCTATGTGGCTGGTATCCCGATCCCGCTGATCATATTTGCAGCTGTTGCGGTAATTATGATCGTGGTAATGAACAACTCATCCTTCGGTTTGAAACTTTACCTGCTGGGTTCAAATCCGAAAGCCTCCATCTTCTCCGGAATCGACAACCGCAAAGTATTGCTGCGGACTTATGCCCTGAGCGGTATGCTGGCAGCACTGGCAGGCATTGTGATCCTAGGACGGACCAACTCTGCTAACCCTGACTATGGCGCTTCATACGTGCTGCAGGCACTGCTGATCGCAGTGCTCGGCGGTGTCAATGTGAACGGCGGCTTCGGCAAGATCCTTGGGCTTGTGCTTGCGGTCTTCTCGCTGCAGTTCCTCTCAACCGGGTTGAACATGCTGCTCTTCCGATCTCCAGGGGCAAATTTCTTCAAGATGTTCTCCTGGGGTGCCCTGATCATCCTGTTCATGATCATCAATGTGGTCAGTGAACGCAGAAAGCAGCGGGCAAGTATAAAGAAGCCAAAACCGGCCTAAACCGGTTGATGCAGAGAAAAAATTCCTACCGCCTGGAAGTCAGCTTCCGGGCGGTATGGTTTCCGGGTCTATGCTAGAATCCAATAAAATATCATCAATGTGAGGCTGCCATGAGCGACGGTTATTTACTGGGAGTGGATATTGGGACTTATGAATCCAAGGGTGTGATCACCACCCTGGATGGAAAAGTTGTTAATGTGCAGGTCAAACCCCACACTATGCTGATCCCGCGGCAGGGTTGGGCAGAGCACGACCCCGAAGAAGTCTGGTGGGGCGATTTTTGCGCCATCACCCGCGCTTTGCTGCAGGAAACGGGCATTGACCCGAAGGCGATCCTGGCGGTGGGTTGCAGCGCCATTGGTCCCTGCATGCTGCCGGTGGATAGAGATGGCAATCCCCTCCGAATGGGGGTTCTTTATGGGATCGACACGCGCGCCACGGCTGAAATCGCTTTTCTTGAGCAAAAGTACGGCAAGCAAACCCTGTTTGAGCAAACTGGTAATGAGCTTTCCTCGCAGGCTGTCGGCCCCAAGATCCTGTGGCTGAAGAACAACGAGCCCGAGGTGTACCGCAAAGCACACAAGATCTTGAGCGCCTCCACGTTTATGGTTGCCCGCCTGACCGGGCGGTTCGTCATGGATCACCTGCAGGCATCATTTTACAACCCGCTGTATGACATCAAGAATTGCCGTTGGGACGCGGCTTTCTGTGAGGGCATTATCGAGGTGGACCGCCTGCCAGAGCTGGCCTGGGGACCGGATATCGCCGGCAAGGTTACCCGCAAAGCAGCAGAAGCTACCGGGCTGGCAGAAGGCACGCCCGTGGTGGTGGGAACAGTGGACGCAGCGGCAGAGTCGGTCAGTGTGGGTGTGGTCAGCCCCGGACAGATGATGTTGATGTACGGCTCGACGATCTTCATGTACATCATCCAGAGCAAACCGATCATCGATGAGCGCCTGTGGGCTTGCCGCTACGTCTTTGAAGGTACCAGCGCCATTGCTGCCGGTATGGCTACCAGCGGCGCATTGACCCGCTGGTTCCGCGACCAGCTGGCGCCCGACCTGGTACAGCAGGAGCAGGAAAGCGGGAAGAATGCCTACGGGGTGCTGGTGGAGCAGGCAGCATCGATACCGCCAGGATCGGAAGGGCTGGTGGTGTTGCCGTATTTCAGCGGCGAACGCACCCCGGTCAACGACCCGCGCGCACGCGGTACCTATTTTGGGTTGACTCTGGCACACACCCGGGCACACCTCTTCAGGGCAGCGCTCGAAGGGGTGGCATACGGTATCAACCATCATTTTGAAATCCTGCGCCAGCATGAAGGTGAACCGGAAGAGGTGGTTGCAGTTGGCGGAGGTACCAAGAACCCGGTCTGGCTGCAGGCAGTATCAGATGCGTGTAATGTGGTGCAGCGGGTACCTGCTGTTACAGTGGGGGCATCCTACGGTGACACCTTCCTGGCGGGCATGGGCGCAGGGGTGTTCTCCAGCTATCACGACATTAGGCGCTGGATGAATTACGTTAAGACGGTTGAACCGGATGCGGCGACCCATGCGGTTTATGAGAAGTATTACCGGGTGTACCGGGAGTTGTATGAGCGCAACAAGGACCTGATGCATGACTTGTACAGCCTGGTATGACCAGCTGTAAGGCACGATAAAGCAAAACCCTCTGATGAAAATCAGAGGGTTTTTGTTTGTATCTGAAATGTGTTCCTTAAGGCAGCTGGTTGATCTTGACGTTCGGACCGTACAAACCGGGGAAGTGCCCTTCCTCAACCATCCCTTTGGCTTCGGGGTGGCAGAAAAGCCACTGGTTGGCGGCGACCAGGATCCTGCCATCCGGTGTATTGGGCTTGGGTTTGGAGAGCGGGTTTCCGGTCTTGCGCGGCAGGGTGAAGATATCACAGAATCCTGTTTTGGCGCTGGCATTGATCGGGACAAAATGCAGCCCCCAGGTATACAGTTCGGTAATCGTGCCGCGCGGGGCAAAGTAAGCGCGTACCTTGTTCGTATCCAGGTAAGGCTCAGGACGCCACTCAATTTCCTCGTAGTGAGCCACCAGGAGGACGATATCCTCCAGCGGGATGTGCACCTCACTGCCCTGGTGGAATTCCAGGGCGTTGAGGGTATCATTGCGGCCATATACCCAGCCAACCTCAACCGGCATTTCACCATAGATACGGTCTGCAATGGTCCGCTGCATGTCGGCGTCCGCCTCAAATTCCGGCACAGATGTCGCTGCAGCAAAGCCATCCGCCAGCACCCATTTCTTGCGGGCTTCGCTCACGGCCAGGTCAGCCTTAACATCGCTCAGCACACGCCCGTAGCGGGCGAAGCTGGGGTCAGTTACGGGCAGGATGGTGATATGGGGGTTTCTTGCCTGTAATTCAGTAAGTACACTCATGAGAACTCCTTGTCTTCAATTCACGCAATCAACTGACAAGCGCGGTGAAAATAGTCACCAGTGCAGCACAACCCGGGTCCACCAGGCCTTCGGTGCGTTCGCCTACCCAGCCGGCTCGACCGATCTGGCTGCGCAATGGAGTAACCTTGTCACGGCCTTCTTCTGCGGCGGCAAGCGCCAGTGTGCCGGCTTCTTGAAGGCTCTTTCCTTCATTAACAGCTGCATCAAATGCCACGCTGGCCGGATATAAGGCATCCAGGATGGTCTTGTTGCCCAGCTGAGCTTTGCCGCGCTCCTGCATACCGGTGAAGGCAGCTTTGAGCATGGCGGCCAGGTCAGCTGCGGTCAGCTCAGTTTTTCCCATCACCTCTTTGCCGGCACGCATGATTGCGGTAGCCATTAAAGTACCCATGGTTGACGGGGCAGCCCGGTTGGTGGCCATACCGGCTCCAGCAAAGTATTTGCCGATGTCTTCAATGGCGGTGGCGCCGATGTACTCCTGCAGCGCTGTGCCGATGCGTTCCATGTTGATACCCATGTCACCGTCTCCCATCGCCTGGTCCAGGGATGTAAGGAAGGTGCTGTTGTCGATCAATGCCTGGCTTACCCTTTTGAAAGCAGCCACTACTGCTTCACTGTGGATCGTCTCTGCCATTGCAAAATCCTTTCTAAGCCTTAGAACTGCTTGAAGAACGGGGTGTGGGCTGGAGCGTCCAGCAATTCCGCCAGTTCATCATCCAGGTACATGAAGGTCAGGGAAGCGCCAGCCATTTCCATAGACGTGGCAAATTCGCCCACGTAAGCGCGGTGTATAACCAGGCCCTTGCCTTTGAGGATCTCATCCACTTTGCGGTAAATGACGTACAGCTCCTCGGGCGGGGTGGCGCCCAGGCCGTTGACCATGACTGCCACACGGGTGCCCTGTTTCTGGGGCAGGTCTTCTAAGATGGCGAGTGTCATGCGTTCGGCGATCTGGTCGGCAGTCTGCAGTTTTTCACGTTTCATGCCCGGCTCACCGTGGATGCCCATGCCGATCTCCATTTCATCGTCGCCGATGGTGAAGGTTGGTTTGCCAGCCAGCGGGACCGTGCAGGGGGAGAGGGCAACACCCATGGTGCGGATATTAGCAAGCGCTTTTTCCGCCGCTGCGGCTACCTCGTCCAGGCTGCCGCCTTTATCTGCTTTGGCGCCGGCAACCTTGAAGGCGAAAACCATGCCCGCTACGCCGCGCCTGCGGCCGGCTTCGGCCGGGGGTGCAGAAGCTACATCGTCTTTTACCAGCACGGTTTTAACCTGGATACCTTCCATATCAGCCAGTTCGGCTGCCATGTCAAAGTTCATCACATCGCCGCCGTAGTTGCCGTAGATATAGACCACGCCCTTGCCGCCGTCGATGCGCTTGGTGACCGCCAGCATTTGCTCGGCGCTGGGAGAGGAGAATACGTCGCCGACTGAGCAGCCATCCAGCATGCCCTTCCCAACATAGCCGAGGAAAACTGGCAAGTGGCCGGAGCCGCCGCCGGTAGCCAGGCCGACCTTGCCCTTGACGGGGGAGTCAGCACGCACAATGCAGTGAATGTCTTCTGTGTAAGCCAGCTGGGTTGGGTAAGCCTTGATCAAGCCATCCAGCATTTCAGGAACAAAATCTTTCGGTTGGTTAAGGATTTTTTTCATGTTTCTCTCTCCTGATGAAATGAATATATACAAAAATTACTTGTATTTAACTTCTACGTTTGATAATCCTTCGAGCACTTTGATGAATGCGGATGCATTTTCCTCGCCCCAGCCTTTGTTTACAGCAGCTTTAATCACCTCGCGGGTGGCGGCTGAGGCAGGCATGGAAACATTCAGTTCCTGGGCAAATGCAGCAATCAGATTGGCATCTTTAAGCATAAGCTTGAGGTAGAACGACGGGGAGAAATCGCGCCGGCAGAGGGAATCGCCTACGCCATCAAAGATGGGGGATTTGAAGTCTGTCACGTGCAGCACACCCAGGACATCCTTGGGATCAAGCCCGGCTTTTACTGCCAGGGTCATGGCCTCACCTAGAGCTTCGATCTGCGAAGCAACTACCAGGTTTCCAACCAGCTTCATGGAAGAACCTTTGCCGTTCTCGCCCATGTAATGCTGGGTGGCGCTGATCTTCTTGAAGATTGGCAGCATTTTTTCAAAGACAGCCCTGTCGCCGCCGATGATGATCCAAAGCCCGGCATCGCGCGATTCACCTTTGCTGCCGAATACGGGGGCATCCAGGAATTTTGCGCCTTTGGCTTCGCAGGCTGCCGCTTCGCGCAGCGAGGTCTTCGGCATACAGGTGGTCAGATCAATGACAACCTGTCCGGCCGAAAGGCCGGATTCTACACCGTCTTTTCCGAAGAACACATCTTCGATGCCTTTGTCGTCATTGACCATAACCATGACAACATCAGCGCCCGCAGCAGCTTCACGCGGGGTTGCAGCTTTCTTTGCCCCCAGTTCCACCAGCGGTTTGGTCTTTGCTGCTGTGCGGTTGTAAACTGTAACGGGGTATCCTGCTTTTAAGAGGTTGACAACGATATTGTGGCCCATAATACCGAGCCCGAGAAATGCTATTTTTTCCATTTATTTCCACCTTATCTAAGATTTTTAGTACTCAAGGCAATTTTAACCTAAATGTCAAAAATCCCCAAATGTACAACTGTCCAGTTGGGGATTTATTGATGAGGTTATCTTGCCGACTTTATTAATCTATACCTGCATCTTCTTCATCTTTATACGAATGGTGCAGTCCCTGGTCTCTCTCCTCCTGTATTGCTTCGCGCATTTCAGGTACCATTGCTGCGCCATGCCGGTATTGAAACGGCCACATAGCCCGTAGATGGAAAAATGCCACCCTGTCATTATCATGCAGCTCATGCTGCAGATCGGGCTGAAGACCGGGCATTGCTGCCAGGTTGCCATTGATAAATGTAATCCCGCGTTCTTTCGTATCCATGTGAAGCATATCCAGCAGATCTTGCATCACCGCACCTGCAGGCAGTCTGACCGCCAGGTTGGCAAAACCGGTTCCTTTACTTTCACCTCCAAACCTCGCCAGCTCGCCATAGAGCCATGTGTCTACCTGGATAAACTCCACCATTCCACCTCCAATGGGCGGGAACAAACCCGCTTCGTCGCCTTCTTGAAAACAATAAGATAATTCCATGATACGCCCGTTTACGAAAAAGATTTTCACTTCTTCGTCCGGAATCTTCAGCCGGCTGATAAGGTCTTGACCCGTTGTTCCCGGCTCAACTTCCAGGGCAAAAGGTTTAGCAGAGACACCGTGTGGTGCATATATTCCGAGGGTTGCGAATAATTTTACCTGAATAACCATATTTTCCCTATGGGCAGCGGATGATGTCCTGCGCCCACAGGCAATCGGCACAGGAAGGGTTCCACCCCCAGCAGCCCTCATTATGGCCGCGCATTTCACAGTGCGAGCGCAGATCGCAATCAGGGCAGGATGGAAAATGGAACATGCGCACCTCGCTGCGGAAGCGAACATAATCTTCTGACATCCAAATATCAGCCAGGCTGCTTTGCTGAACATTACCCAAGATGTACTGCTCCACATCTTTCTTACGCCCATCTATGGCAAGGTAGGAGTACTTGTGTGAAAGAGCGTAGCAGGGACTGACATTCCCGTTCCAGCTAACTATCATCGCCCTGTCTTTGATGAACCGGCAGCGGCGTTCTGCTCCCCAATGCATCCTGGGCATCTCAATGGTTCCCCAGGTGACCCATGCATCCAGATTGACTGGGAAACCTCCGGATTTGAACGGTTCCTGCGGTTCATGACCATAAAGCACCTGCTGGCGCATATCCTCTGTGTATGGGAGGACGTTAGTTACGATCACCCTGGAGGCGCTCAATTTTGAAGCCAGCCTGGTCAATTCCGGCAGCTCTGCAATGTTCGACCGCAGCAAGACAAATTCAATTCCTAATGAAGGGGTCAGCGAAGAGAGTTGGATTTTTTGTTCATTGAATGCATGGATGTTTTCCAGGACCCTTATCAGAGAAGCGCCACGCACGTTTTTGTATGTTTCCGGCTTGACTCCGTCTACTGAAATGACCAGCCTGTCGACTCCCAGTTTTATCAATTCCCGGGATACTTCCGGTTTTAGCATTAACCCGTTGGAACCGACAGTTACGGCGATGTTCCGCTTCCGAATTGCTGCTATCATTTCCAGGATGCGGGGGTGGAACAGGGGTTCACCAAAGCTGGTAAAAACTACCCGGTTCAGTTCGGGCAGCCCATCCAGGCTGTCCAATATGCGCGTAAAGGTCTCCCATGACATATGTTCCTGCGGGTCATCCCAGGCATTCCGGATGCAGGTCACACAATTCAGGTTGCACCTGGTTGTAGGTTCAATGTATAGTTTTCGGGTATTGGGTATGCGGGGGTGAAGGATAAGTTCCCCATCTCGTTCGTCCAGCCAGTATTCCATGTTCGCGGGAATGTGGCGCCGATTTAAAAAGGAATCAGGTAGATTTACTCTACCATTGTCATCTGTGGTGATTACAGGCATTTACCATCCTGATATACGAGAGGGGCTGTCACAAAGGGACAGCCCCTGCCCGATTGGAATTTTACTTTACTTCTATAACTCTCCAAATACGCTGTCCAAGGCGCTGTCTGGAACATCGAAAATGTTGTTATGGGGCGGGAGCGGTTCAATATGCATGAACTCAGGAATGCGGTCAGCTTCTTTGCTGATGCCTGCTGCCTCGTTGAACTTGCGCTCCACTTTCAGTACATCAGCGCCATACTTGACTATATCGTCTGCCGTCCAGCTGGTTCCTAAGACCCCGTTTGCCTCTTCGATCATGCCTTCAAACCCGCTGGCAATATCCAGGATGGCAAAAGCGATAAAGAGACAGTGGCCGCTGGAGTCGATAAAGGCTGTGGTTGCCTGGAAAGCCCGGCTCAATGCGGCCTTGCCTTCCGGAGAGAGGGGATCTTGTTTGCCGCTCACCCCCAGGATCTCAGGGCAGATCGTGTAGCCGGCAGTATGGTCGGCGCCCATGGTTGTAGTGGCGTAGGTAATGCCGATCCCTTTGACCGCGCGCGGCTCATAAGCTGGCATACCCTGCCCCTTGACGGCAGGAACCCTGGTGACACCCAACACTTTACCGGCAGAACCGGTACCGCTGCCGAGAATGCGGCCGATGGGTTCACCTTTACCTATTTTGTGGACCAGCTCAATGGAACCTTTCCCATCACCAAATGGGATCACTCCGGCTTCCATGGCAACCCCAATGGTTACGCCGGTTTCAATCGTGTCCAGGCCGTATCCATTGCATAACTGGTTCAATTCCGCGATGATGTCAAGATCGTCGATACCGCAGTTTGCACCCAGTGCCCAATCTGATTCGTACTCGATACAGGATGTATGTTCGGTCTTGTCAGCCTTGTGCCAGGTGTTGGAGCACTGGATGATGCAGCCGGGGCTGCAGGGGTGGTTGTAGAGTTCCTCGCCTAGCCTGGCTTTGTTTCCTTCAAAGATCGCTTCACCGGCGATTTTGGCCGCGCCTTCGAACCTGCCGCTCGAGAAGTTGCGGGTGGGAAGTCCGCCAGCCTCGTTCAGGATGTTGATCAACACAGCGGTGCCGAACGAATTTAAGGCGCCTTTCGGTTTGGTGATGGCATGCGAACGCAGAGCTTCGATCATCTTCTTGCGCCCGACCTCAAACAGGGGCTTGTCCACGATTTCGACACCAGGTGCGCCGCGGTCGTCCAGGACGATGAATTTCAGTCCCTTGCTTGCCATGACAGCGCCAAGCCCGCCGCGACCAGCGTACCTGCTGGGGCGTTTGGACATGTCGTTGAACACCACACCTGAATTTCCGTATCCATGTTCTCCAGCCATGCCGGTACCGCAAATGGATACTCTCCGGTCAGCAAATTTTTCATAGACTTTTGGGTAAACCTCATAAAGGTTTTGTCCAGTGAACTCATTTGCATTAAACCATTCCAGCTTGGGTTGTGCGGCTGTGCTATCCCAGTGGATCAAGATGCCCCAGTACTCACCTTTCTTCTCGGGCATACCCTCTACAACAAGTGCTTTAATTCGCATGGAAGCAATATCTGCTGCCCAGGATGTACCGGCATTGGCTTCTTTTATTCCGCCAGTTAAAGGTGACTTGCCGCCAACAGAAATGCGCGCTGAGGTTGGTGCAGTAGTCCCGGTCATGATACCAGGGGCGAAAACAAGTTTGTTGTTTGGGCCTAACGGGTGGCTTAAAGGCG
>DHHC01000024.1:0-1849 GCA_002403095.1 Leptolinea sp. UBA4782 | reverse complement strand
TTTAAAACGGCAAAAGGAATAATTCCTCGCTTCTGGCGGGGAAGTACTCCTTTGCGCACTGGCGGGCATGGCAATTGCTCGCCATACCGTATCGTTCAGTCTCTCCCAGGGGGATAAGATGAATCGGAGTTATTTAAATTGTTGCTGTAATGAAATCTCAACGGTTTAACTAATCTCTTTATAGCATATCTGCAGAAGCGAGTCAACATGAATTACCGATATGGTTTCTGATGTGATTGACAAATATGAATGATAATGTTAAAATGAACATAAAGAAACAAATATGAACAATTATATGTTCTAAAGTGAGTATTGTTGTATGCTGAGCGAGGAGCGACAGGTGATTTTACTGCGGGAACTGCAAACCAAAGGTTATGCCCAGGTGAATGAGATGGCTGACCGGTTGCAGGTCACCCCTATTACCATACGCAGGGATTTCGCCGCCCTCGAGCAGCAAGGAAAATGCTCCCGCACGCGCGGCGGTGCCGTGCTGACAGGGCAGGGCACCACCCCTGAGCTGCCTTATGATATCAAGGCACAGCAACATATTCCCGAAAAGCAGCGCATCGCCCAGGCTGCTGCAGCCTACATCCATGAGGGCGACATTATCATCCTGGATTCCGGCTCCACCACCTTCCAGCTTGCCAGGCAGTTGCTGCCCAGACGCCAGCTCACAGTGGTGACCAACGACTTGAAGATCGCCAGCCTGCTGGCAGTCAACCCTTCCATCACGCTGATTTGCACCGGCGGGGCGTCGCGTGCCAATGTGTACACGCTGTTGGGATCCCAAACCGAGCAGTTCCTCAAAACCATCCGGGTAGACAAGACATTCCTGGGTGCTGATGCGATCCATCCTGACGGGATTGTGTCGAATGTCAACCTGGATGAAGTTGCCATCAAGCAGGCAATGCTATCTGCCGGCAGCCAGCGCATCCTGCTGGCGGATTCCAGCAAATTCGGGGTGCAGGGGTTTGCCAGGGTTTGCGAGATCAAGGACCTCGACCTGGTAATCACAGATGATGGGCTTGAGAAAGAATGGCTGCAACGTTTTGATAACTGGACATTGAAAGCGGAAATTGTGTAAGCCGAAGTGCTTACTTGAAAAAAACATAAGGAGAAAAAATGACCTACTGGACGAACGAAGTACTTGGAACTGACAAACCCATTATTGCAATGTGCCACATGCAGGCTATGCCCGGCGATCCCGGCTTTGATAAAGCTGGCGGAATGAACAAGGTGCTGGAAGCCGCCCGCCATGACCTGCTTGCGCTGCAGGAAGGCGGTGTGGATGCCGTTATGTTTTCGAATGAATTCAGCCTGCCTTACCTGACCCAGGTGCGTACGGAAACTGTTGCTGCCATGGCACGCGTGATCGGCGAGTTGATGCCCGAGATCACCATCCCCTTTGGGGTAAACGTCTTGTGGGACCCGATCCAATCCCTCAACCTGGCGATGGCTACCGGTGCGAAATTCATCCGCGAAATTATCTCCGGTGTATATGCCAGCGATTTTGGCCTGTGGAACACCAACGTTGGTGCCACCGTCCGCCATCAATATGCGATCGGGGCGGAGAATGTCAAACTGCTTTACAACATTGTGCCCGAAGCTGCCCGCTATCTGGCAGACCGAGATATTGTCAGCATCGCTCGCAGCACTGTCTTCAATAACAAATCTGATGCCCTGTGCGTTTCCGGGTTGACCGCCGGCGCGGAGACCGATTCCCAGATCCTTCAGCAGGTCAAGAGCGCTGTTCCCAATACCGTAGTGTTCGCCAATACCGGTGTGCGTTTGGAGAATGTTGAAAAGCAGCTCAGAATTGCTGACGGTGCAGTGGTTGGCACCACCTTCA
>DHHC01000051.1 GCA_002403095.1 Leptolinea sp. UBA4782 | reverse complement strand
TATGGGAATTTGATACAGTAACACCTTTTCATGATTTTGCAACTCAAACCTACATTTTTTTAAAAAAAGTAAATTAAGAATACATAAAATATCTAAGGATTTGATTAGAGTTTTTTAAACCCGTTGACTTTTTTGTTGCGAATATTGTATAGTGTTACGCGGTCAAAAAATGGTAGCAGGCCTATCAATGGTCCAAGAAGCGGAATTGATCCGCTTCTTATGCTCTTAGAAAGCTGCCAGAATGTTTTACGAAGGAGAAAATGTATGATCCATGTTCAGGGATTAACGAAGGATTACGGCCAGAGAAGAGCCGTCTCCGACTTGAACTTTGAAATACAGAAAGGTGAAATTGTTGGATTCCTTGGACCAAACGGTGCCGGGAAAACAACCACAATGCGCATACTTACAGGATATATGCCCCCTTCATCAGGGACAGCGGAATTGGGCGGATTTGATGTCATTGAAAACCCCCTCGAAGTAAGGCGCCTGGTTGGGTATATGCCCGAGACTGTCCCCCTTTACAATGACATGACCGTGTTCGATTACTTGATGTACATGGCAAAAATCCGCCGCGTCGAGGACCCTGAAGACCGTATTGATGATGTCCTTGAAATGGTTTCTATGGAAGACCGTTCGAATGGATACATTGGTAAATTATCCAAAGGAATGCGCCAGCGCATTGGCCTTGCCCAGGCTATTCTGCATAAACCTGAGGTGTTGATTCTTGATGAGCCAACCATCGGCTTGGATCCTGGACAAATAATAGAAGTTCGCAGCTTGATTCGCGATATCGGCAAGGAACATACAGTCCTACTCTCCACGCACATCTTATCTGAAGCCCAACAGCTCTGTAACCGGGTGATGATCATCAATAAGGGTCAGCTTGTGGCTGAGGATTCTACTGAAAGGCTGCAAACACGCCTGACTGGTGCTCAGCGTGTCTTGCTCCGCATCCGCGGGGACATTTCTGAAGCAGTGCCCCTGGTAACCAGCACCCCCGGTGTGACCAGTGTGATTACTAAGGACATGGAAACATTGGAGTTTGAAACCCAGCCGGGTGAAGATGCCCGGGCTAATGTTGCCAGGTCGGTCATTCATGCCGGTTTGGATTTGCTTGAACTCAGCAACATCACCATGAGCCTGGAGGACATCTTTTTACAGCTCACCCGGGATGATGTGCTGCCTGAAACATCCACAGAATCCCCCGACACTGTTCTGGCAGAAGAAGCGAGGTAGCCATTATGCGTAATATCTGGACAATTGCCCAACGTGAATACAAACACTATTTTTCCAGCCCAATCGCATACGCGGTAGCTTTCGTTATCCTGTTAATCCTGGGAATCCTGTTTTATTCAAATCTGCTTTCATATGTCTACTATAATGCAGCTCCTGGAATCCAGATTTCTGTCGGTCCGTTGGTAACTTTGCTGCTATTCACCACGCCGGCGCTGACGATGAACAGCATGTCTGACGAACAAAAATCAGGAACGATCGAATTGCTGATGACTTCGCCGATCCGCGATGTAGAAATCATCCTGGGGAAATGGCTTGGCGGCTTTCTTTTTCTCCTCACTGTTTTACTGGTCACCTGGATATTCCCAATAATCTTGAACCAACTGGTATCCCCTGGAATCGACCAGGGAGTATTGGTCACCAGTTACCTGGGTTTGATCCTCATGAGCGCAGCATTTGTGGCGATTGGTGTGGCCATTTCGTCATTCTTCACGAACCAGATCGCTTCATTTTTCTTAACCCTCGGTGTGCTGCTGGCCTTTTGGATGATCGGCTATCCAGCAGAAGCGGGGGGTGCTGCTTCGGGCGGGGAAATTCTGAGGTATCTTGATCTTGGGAGCCACTATTTTGATACTTTTTTCCTGGGGATCATCGACTTGAAAGATGTGATCTATTTCTTGAGCCTAACCGTCCTCTCCCTGTTCTTAGGCACAACCTCTATTGAATCAAGGAGGTGGAGATAATGAAAGCGACACTGCGAAGAATTGCTCCATACTGCCTTTTCCTTGCGCTGATTGCGTTAATAGCAGCAGGCGGGTTATTTATCGTTTTTAAGACATTTAACACATATGTTCAAGTCGCCCTGGCGGTAGTTGTGCTTAGTCTGGCTGCCTGGGTTTTCTTCGATCCGAACCATGTGCGCCAAATATTTTCAGGCAGGCAGGCAAAACATGGCAGTAATGCTGTCATTATGACCATTGCTTTCATCGGGATAATTGTGGTTGTGAACCTGCTTGGTTACAAATACAGCCCCCGCTGGGACCTGACAGAAGGAAAGAAAAACACCCTCGCCCCTGAGACGATCGAAATTTTGGCACAACTGCCAGAAAAGGTGTCTTTGCAGGCATTCTACAGTTCATCCTACCCCAGCGCTACCATTCAGTCGCTGCTGGATAACTATAAGCGGAATTCGAATGGGAAATTCGATTATGAGTTCATCGATCCTAACACCAATCCAGTTGCAGCTCAGGAAGCCAGGGTAACAACCGATGGCACTGTTGTGCTCAGAATGGGTGACCGGGAAGAGAAGATCACTTACGCTTCTGAACTGGAACTGGATACCGCACTTCTCAAGCTGATCAACCCGGAAAGACAAAAAATCTATTTCCTGGGTGGTCATGGAGAATTTGATGTCGCCACGACCTCTGATTATGGCTACTCAACGGTTAAAACAACCCTCGAGGATAAGAATTATGCGGTAGAAACCCTCGATCTGCTAACCAAACCTGTCATTCCAGAAGATGCCAGTGTCATTATCATTGCTTCACCGCAAAAACCGCTTTCCAGCGGTGAGGTAGACCTGTTAAAGGCATTTGCAGACAACGGAGGATCCCTGATTGTTTTTAATGAGCCTTCGGTAGTCTCACAGTTCGGATTAGCGCAAGATCCTTTGGCGGAATATATTAAAGAAAAATGGGGCTTTACCTTTGACGATGATATTGTCCTGTTCCTGGATAAAGAACCATCTGTGCTGGCAGTTGCAGGCGGGTATGATACCAACCACCCGATTACGAAGAAAATGAACCAGATCGCCAGTGTTTTCCCAAGTGCGCGAACGATCAGCATTTCCAGTGCACCCATGAGCTTAAGCCAGTCCATACTGGTGTACACATCCGACCAGTATTGGGGGGAAACCGACCTGGTAAACCTGGAAAGCGGTGTTTCCTTTGACGAGAAAACCGACCTGGTTGGACCGGTTGCCCTGGTTGGTGCTGCCGAAAACCTTGTTACCGGTTCACGTCTGGTTGTTATTGGTGATGGCGAATTTGCCGCGAACGCATTTGTTTCCTATTACGGCAATCTCGATTTCATCACTAATTCAATCGACTGGGCAGCACAACAAGAAAACCTGATTAACCTGACTCCTAAAGAGACAACCGAACGCATCCTGGTTATCCCAAATACAGTAACCCTTGGAATAGTCCTGCTGGTATCCGTTTTTGTCATCCCGCTGCTCGTAATAGCGGCAGGCATTATCTCCTGGGTTCAGAGGCGTAAAAGAGGATAGCTGATGATTAAGAAAAGCACCTGGATAATCATCATTGTTTTCCTGGTTCTGGTGGTTGCCATGCTTCTGATTGAGAAGTACCCGGTCGGCCCATTCCTGGGCGATTCTACTTCCACACCCCAGCCGGTAATCATCGAAAGTATTGATTTCACCCAAGTGACGAAAATTCAGATCACAAGTGATTCCAGTACAGTGGAACTGGAAAAAACCGATGGCACCTGGTTTGTGATTGGGGAAAATGTTACAAAAGCTTCGCCAGAAAAGGTTGATGAATTGATTTACATTATGGAATACCTCGACTCAAAAGCCAGCCTGGATCCAAACACTCCTATGGATACTCTTGGCCTGTCAAACCCTAACCAGGTCATCAACCTTGAAACAGGCAATGGGGCGATCTATTCAGTAAGTATAGGGTCGGAAACGCCAACGGGCAGCGGTTATTATGCCCAGCTTAATGGCGGCACCCCCCAGATTATCAGTATCTATGCCGGTACCAGTCTTGCTCGGTTCTCGGACCCGAACTTCCTCATCCCGGAAATAATAGAACCGTAAAGGTGAACAAATGTAATCCCGATATAAGGAGCATTTCAGGATGTACTTGTAATTTCACTTGAAAAAGTGTATGCTCTTATACAAACAGTTAACAACACGGAGAGGTTATCTCTCCTTTTAGAAGGGTAAGAAACAGTACAAATGGATGATGAATTAGTACACATTTTGGATGATGAAGAATTTTCGAATATGGCGAGGCTGCTGGAATTCGGCCGGCAGAAAACCTACGTTACAATCGATGATATTTTGCACTTCTTTCCGGATGCCGAACAAGAAGTGGAGCAGTTGGAAGAAGCATTCTCAGCTTTATTAAGCGCAGGTATTCCGTATATTGAAGACAGCCCAACTGAAGAGCCCTCCGATGAAGAACTGGAGCAGGATGAGGAAACAACCAAAGAGCCGGCACCATTAACAACCCTGGATGACCTGGCAAATATTGATACGGATGATACGATCGGGCTCTACCTTAAAGAGGTAAGCCGGGTTCCGCTATTAACCGCA
Source organism: Leptolinea sp. UBA4782 (assembly GCA_002403095.1). GTDB lineage: Bacteria > Chloroflexota > Anaerolineae > Anaerolineales > Anaerolineaceae > UBA4782. The sequence goes on along the minus strand of DHHC01000051.1, from coordinate 56,055 downwards.
GAAGAAGAAGTCGAATTAGCCCAGCGCATCGAGCGCGGCAGGATGGCGCGTGAAGAACTTGCCCGCACAAATGTAAGCGCCAGGCGCAGGATTGAACTACGCCACCTGATTGAAGACGGTTGGTCTGCCCGTGAACATCTGATCACCGCCAACTCACGTCTGGTCATCAGCGTTGCCAAAAAATACATGGGCCGGGGTGTCCCTTTCCTGGATCTGATCCAGGAAGGAAATATCGGCCTTATCCGCGCGACAAAGAAATTTGATTACCGGCGCGGGCATAAATTCAGCACCTACGCTACCTGGTGGATCCGCCAGGCGGTAACCCGTGCCATCGCGGATCAAGGCCGGACGATCCGTGTACCTGTACACATGGGCGACCAGATTAACAAACTGCTGCGCATACAGCACCAGCTTACCCAGCGGCTCGGGCGGGACCCAACGGTGGATGAACTGGCAATTGCGCTGGATGTTCCACCGAAAAAGGTAGAGAACATGATCCAGGTTGCTCGCCGCCCTCTATCATTGGAAACACCTACAGACGATGAGGAAGATTCAGTGCTCGGTGATTTCATCATGGATGATGAAGCACCACCCCCTGACGACACAGCAACCTACAACCTCTTAAAAGAACACCTGGATGATGTATTGAACTCCCTGCCACCCCGCGAAGTTCGCATATTACAGCTTCGTTACGGGCTGCTGGACGGTCAGGCTTATACATTGGAGGAAGTAGGCAGAAAAATGGGTGTAACCCGGGAACGTGTCCGGCAGATCGAAGCCCAAGCCCTCAGCCGGCTGCGCCATCCCTCTATCAGGCGGAAATTGCGCGATTACCTGGGAGATTAAACCATGTGACGGTCAGTAAGAAGCTGGCCGTCTTTTTTATTCTTGCAATCCTGGCACATTTGATGCATACTTATTAAAAGAGGTGCCTATGGGTAACATTTCTTTGCGCGCGTATTTTCAAAAAATTGAGGGCTTGATTGACGCATCGAAAAACGATGAGGCTATCGCACACTGCAAACACATTCTCTTGACATATCCCAAAAACTTGGAAACCTACCGTCTTCTTGCCAAAGCCTACCTGGAAACGAAGCGGTATTCGGATGCACTTGATATTTTACAGAGGATCCTCTCAGTCGTTCCGGATGATTTTATCGCCCATGTAGGTATGAGTATCATCCGTGAAGATGAAAAGAATCTTGATGCAGCTGTCTGGCATATGGAAAGGGCGTTCGATGTCCAACCCTCCAACATTGCTGTGCAAGATGAGCTAAAACGGTTATCGGGTTTGCGGGACGGCACAGAACCAGCCAAGATCAGGCTTACCAGGGGAGCTTTGGTCCGTATGTACCTGCGGGGTAACCTTCACACCCAGGCAATTGCGGAAGCCAGGGCGGCATTGAAAGAAGAGCCTGCAAGGAATGACCTGAATGTTATCCTGGCTCGGGCTTACAACCTTGCCGGTTTGAAACCTGAATCAATTGAACTGGCACGCCGCCTGATAGATCAGCTGCCGTATTGTCTTGAAGCACACAAGATACTTGCAGCCAACCCCCAATTAGCCGGAAGTGATGAAACTGGTACAGCCCACCAGGTTCTTGCTGAATTGGACCCATATTATGAATTTATTTCTGCCAGCATGCCAAATATCGACCAAATACCGGACAATTCGGTATTAATCGAAGAGTTGGATTGGCAGGTTGACGATACTTTTGCCTTTAACGCTGCAACCATATCCAATGTTGTTCAAACTCCTGAACCGATTGAAGCCACCCAGCCTGCTTCATGGTCCGATGAAGAAATTTCGGCGCTGGAAATATCAGGTGAAACGGGAGATGACACCATTCAAGCTGCAGCACAAACTCAACCCAGCCAGCCTGAAGATGTCGTTCCCGATTGGATGAAAGATGCAGGCTGGCAGGCAGAAGATACAAAAGACAAAGGATTACCGGCTCTCGTTTTAGATGAAGGCGAAGGAGAAGAGATAGCACCTGCAGAAATCCCCGACTGGCTGATGTCACTTGCTCCCCAGGAGGAAGAAAGCGGAGAGGAAGAGGTAGGGGAATTCTTCGAGAAACTATCAGCTGGATTACCAGGGGTAGAACCTCCTCTGGAAAACATTCCGGCCGCAGCAGAAGAATCGCCTGTACCGGTGGAAGAAATCAGTGAATTGCAACCTGAACATGGTGAACTGGCAGAAGAACCAGGTGAAGAGATTGCTGAACCTCTTGAAGAGGTTGTGAAATTGGATGATGCTCTCTTCGATCAGGAAGATCAGGTCGAGGAAACAAGCGAAGGCCCAGACAAGCTTGTTGAGTCTGTAAAGGCACTTGATGAACCAGTTTTGACTTTGGAAGAGACCGTTCAAGCTGAAGATATCATTGAGCAAGATGAACCAGGAGCAGTCCCAGAATCCTTGGAGGAAATTGTTGAAGGATCAGAAGCCATTCAGGAACCAGCCCCATTTTTAGAGGAAGTTGTCGAAGCTTTACCAGAAGCTGTAGAAGGGATCTCTGCATCAGAACCTGAAGCATCCACAACCGGTTTTTCAGATGAACTTCCTGACTGGCTGCGTGCCGCACTCTCTATGGATGATTCACAAGTGTCTGTCAGCGAACCAGAACAACCTCCCGCCGAAGAAGTATCAGGTTGGGTCAAAGAAGCAGAATTGCAGACGCCGCATGATGTAGTCCAGGAAGGATCCAAAGTTTCCGAACTGGCAGACATCAATGAACAAGATGAAGAAATTCAGCAGGAGACAGTGCGATTTGAAGAAGTACAATTCGAATCTATAAGCGATACAAATGCCGCTGAATCAGCGCTGGTTGAAGAGATTGCAAGTACAGCATCCCAGGTTGAAGAAAACATTCCTGATTTGGAGACTTCGGAAACGGGAATCTCTGAGGCAGAAGAAAGTGTTGACCAGGTGCTAAGGAAGGACCTTGACCTGGGTGATGAGATTGCAATAGAACCTGAAGAAGCCGAGGAAGACCTGGGTGAACCAGCCCCGCTTGACCTTCCTGATTGGCTGAAAGGGTACGAAGAAACCCGTAATTCCGTCATACCGGATGCAGATGAACTCAAGATTTCGGAGCTGGCCGCTTCTCTTGGAGAAGAGGGACCTGAAGACAGCACTGAGATCACCTCCCCTGTTGAGGTTACAGGTTCACCTGAAGAGTTAGGCGAAACTCGCGATGAGATTCCGGCAATCGAATCGGTATCTGAAGCGGAAATTGCGGCAGAGGTAACGGAAGCAATCGAATATCCCGCTCAAGCGGTAGAATCTGAAACTGAAGAGGAAATCGATTTGGAAGAAGCCCTTCAAGCTGCAACTGAGAGTATACAGAACAAACAGAACCTGGAAGGGACAATCGATATTCTATTGAAAGTGACTGAAAAGCACCCAGCGGATATCCGGGCTTGGCAAACCTTAGGCGATGCTTACCTGAAAAATAATCAAATACAGCAAGCCATTGATGCCTATACGAAGGCAGAATCCGCACTGCTGTAATCTTATTGGAGGATTTACATTGGAGCGTTCACTGGTACTGATTAAACCTGATGGAGTTCAACGCGGGCTGGTTGGTGAAATCATCAAGAGACTGGAACAGCGCGGTCTGAAACTTGTTGCTGCGAAGTTTATGTGGGTTTCTGACCAGCTGGCACAAACCCATTATGCAGTCCATTTTGGTAAACCTTTTTACAACGGTTTGATAAACTACATCTGCTCTGCCCCTGTCATGGCAATGGTGTGGGAAGGCCAGGATGCCATTGCAGCTATCCGCCAGACCATGGGCGCAACAAACCCGACTGTTGCAGCTCCCGGTACGATCCGGCATGATTTTGCGATCATTTCCAGCCGGAACCTGACCCATGCCTCTGACTCGGTTGAAAACAGTGAGAAAGAAATTGCGCTGTGGTTTAAACCTGAAGAACTGGTGACCTGGTCAAAGATCGATGAGGAATGGCTTTTCAAGAGCAATAACTGAGAGTACCTCAGCAATATTGCCAGCACCAATTTCTTGACCGGGTTAATAACGTCTGGTAGAATGTTGCGTGCGCCTCCATCGTCTAGGGGACCAGGACGCAGCCCTTTCAAGGCTAAAACCGGAGTTCGAATCTCCGTGGAGGCATCTAACATCCCTGACTTTTAGGGATGTTTTCCTTTTAAGATATAATCAGAAAACCCGTGAGCAAATTAACTAGAGTTACCTTAATGCTGGCGGTCTTGTTCGCCTTCGATAAAGCCCTGGCTTTGCTGCGCCAGGTGATCATCGCCCGGCAATTTGGTCTGTCACCAGAACTTGATGCATTTAATGCGGCGAATAACCTGCCTGACCTGTTATTTGCCCTCATTTCAGGTGGTACGCTCGCTGTTGCATTTATTCCGGTCCTGACCGCAACCTTGTCTCAAGATGGCCGCAATTCTTCATGGCTGCTTTTCTCCCGCATCGCAAATTTGGCCTTCCTGGTAACAGCCCTGGTTTCTGTTATTTTTGCCCTGCTGGCAGATCAGCTGGTGGGCTGGGAACTGGGCATTGCGCCAGGCTTTAACACCGAACAGCAGGTTGTGGTCATCAGACTGATGCGCTTAAACCTGATAGCAACCCTCATTTTTTCCATCAGCGGCCTGGTAATGGCTGGCTTGCAAGCCAACCAGCACTTCTTTCTGCCTGCGTTAGCACCTATCTTGTACAACACAGGACAGATTTTTGGGGCAATGGTACTGGCACCTTCTCAGGGTTACCAGATATCAGGTTTCACCCTGCCTGCCGCCGGATTAGGGGTGGATGGTCTGGTTTACGGTGTGATCCTCGGGGCAGTATTGCACCTGTTAATTCAATTGCCTGGATTGATTAAATTCAAGTTCCACTGGACTCCCAGTCTGGGATTGAAGGACAGCGCAGTTCAAAGGGTGCTCGCCCTGCTGGGGCCGCGTGTCTTGACCATGCTGCTCATCCAGTTGATTTTTATTGTCCGCGATAACCTTGCCTCCAGGCTTGAAGCCGGTGCAGTCACCGCGTTGGCGTATGGTTGGATGATACAGCAGGTTCCAGAAACCTTGATTGGAACCGCTATTGGTACTGCGCTGCTGCCTACCCTGGCTGAATTTGTATCGCGTGGAGAAAAAGAGAAATTCAGGCAGAACATTCAGAATGCAGTCAATATACTCATCGGTATCACTGTACCTGTTGCAGTCATCCTTGGAATTGGTTTACAACCTTTCTTCCCAACGGTATTTGGATTTGATGAACAGGGATCCCAATTATTGATGTGGGTTACCAGGGGCTACCTGCTTGGTCTGACAGGACACTGCCTGCTTGAAGTTGCCTCCAGGGCATTTTATGCCCAGCAAAATGCCCGCATTCCTCTGTTTGCTGCAATGGTAAACATCTTTCTGTATGTTACGGTCGGCAGATTGCTCTTTAAACCGCTCGGCGCCGCTGGGATTAGCCTGACAGATGCAATCGCCTTCACCTCCCAGGCAGTATTCCTGCTTATTATGCTGGCCAGCCAGGATAAAGCATGGGTTTCCAAGCTAATTAATATTCTGAAATTCAGCCAGTTGAAAAAAACCGCTAATCCACCTGCACAGCCATCTGGATACAACTTCTCCGTGACCATCTCTCCGGTTGATGTTCTTTTACGTTCTGCCCTTGCTGGCGTTATCGCTGCATTGCTTACTTACGGATGTATGCTGTTCAGCAACAGGTTGGGTCTGCACCCGGTCATTTCCGCATCTATCAGTATGCTGCTTGGTGCTCTTGCCGCATTTCCTTTTGTATTACGGGAAGTAAAAACACTTTTGCGGTTATAAAAATCGGTTAAGGTATAATATTCGGCATGAACGATAATGGATTAAATCAACCTTTTCAGGAATTTCCTGACGAACCGGAAGAGAATACAGCCCCTATTGATGTATCCGGTAATACGCATGAAGAAAATGAAATGCCGATACCAGCACACCTTCCTCCCGAAGACCCCGCAAACAACCGTAACCAGAAAGTGGAACGGCCCGTAAAGAAACGGCGCGGAATAACCATCCTGCTTGGTTTTTTAGGACTGGTATTGCTTACAGCTATAGGTGCAGCGATTGGATATGGGGTGGCATACAGCACCCGGCAAAAGCAAGCCCAGGAGCAGATTGCATTCGATGCAGCCACCCAATTTCAATTGGCGCTCACCGATATGGAAGCTGGTAATAATGAAAACGCAAAACAGCGGCTGGAATACATCTTGCAGCTCGATCCCGAATTTCCTGGCGCTGTTGAAAAATATACTGAAGTAATGATGCTGCTCGCCCAGGAAAAAACTCCCACCCCAGCGCTTCCAACTGCAACGATTGCTCCCACACCTACCAAGGACTTGCGGCCAGTGGAAGAGTTGTTCAATGCGGCCCAGTCATATTTGCGAGCAAATGATTGGATCAATGCGATTCTTACCATTGAATCCCTGCGGACTGCCGACCTCACTTACCGTGCCATTGATGTAGATGGAATGTACTACATCGCACTAAGGGGACGCGGTATACAGAAAATTCTCCAGGAAGGCAACCTGGAAGGCGGGATTTATGACCTGACCCTTGTAGAACGCTTCGGTCCTCTGGACAGGGAAGCCGAAGGGTACCGTGCCTGGGCTCGGGCATACCTGCAGGGCGCCAGCTTCTGGAAAGTGGACTGGGAAAAAGTAGTAACCTATTTCAGCCAGATATACCCGGCAGTACCCAGCCTGCGTGATGCAGACGGCTGGACGGCAGCTGAGCGCTACCGCTATGCCTTGATCCAATATGGGAATAAATTACTGGAAACCGAGAACTTTTGTGGTGCACGGGATGCATACCAGCTTTCACTTAGCATTGGAAACGACCCGGCAATCGGTCCTACTGCCACTTTCGCACAATTACAATGTGAACCGCCGACGCCAACGCCCGCACCTTTTACACCCACACCAACCCTGACCATGACAGAACCAACATTAGAGGTGACACCTGATGCGAGTGACACAGGCGGATCGGGAACAACAGAGCCTGCCACCCCTACCCCATAGAATTACTACCACTCAACACCTTCCTTATGGGAGGTGTTTTGTTCTGGTTAGGATTTCCTATATAATTATTCATGGAAAATAATCCCTTTATCAACGCTAAGGAGAACCTATGCGGAAAGAGGTAATTCTAATCACGGGTGCGAACGGCGAAATGGGGCATGGGCTGATTTCCCAGCTTGGCCAGAACGCAGATGCACAGATCATTGCAATAGATGTCCAGCCGCTGGATAACGATATTGCAAAATACTGCACACGCTCTATCCAGGGAGATATTTTAGACAGTCTGCTGCTCGGACGCCTGATTGCAGAGTTTGAGATCCGTACAATTTTCCATCTTGCGTCAATCCTATCAACCAAAGCCGAGTACAACCCTGAAACTGCTCATAAAGTGAATGTTGAAGGCACCCTTAATCTGCTCCGGCTGGCTGTTGAGCAATCCCAGTGGCAGGGAAAATCGGTTAAATTTATCTACCCCAGTTCCATCGCTGCTTACGGTTTGCCCGACCTTGTTACAAAAGAGCAGGCAGGTAAGGTCAGGGAAGACGAGTGGCTTCAGCCGATTACTATGTATGGGATTAATAAACTATATTGTGAACATCTTGGCCGCTACTACCAGAAACATTACCGCCAGCTGGCGGTAGATAAAGCCAGCCATACCATCGACTTCCGCTCAATCCGGTTCCCCGGGTTAATCAGCGCGGTTACTGTCCCAACCGGCGGTACGAGTGATTATGCACCGGAGATGATCCATTCTGCTGCACAAAATTTACCATACACTTGTTTTGTCAGGCCGGACACCCGCCTGCCATTTATGGTAATGCCTGATGCAATAAAAGCCTTATTGATGCTTGAATCCGCACCAAAGAATAACCTTTCGAGGCAGGTATACAACGTAACAAGCTTCAGCCCCACTGCTGACGAAATTTACAAAATAGTGAAATCAGCATTTCCGGAAGCGCAGATTGAATGCTGCTCACATTCAAACAGGCAAGCGATCGTGGATTCATGGCCTGCCCAGGTAGATGATACAGCAGCATGCCGGGATTGGGGATGGATGCCGGACTATAACCAGGATCAAGCTTTCAATGATTACTTGATTCCAACTATCCGGCAACGGTATATTCAACATTCCTGATAGGATAAAGCAATGCCAGAAGAGAATCTTGCCGCCAAATTCAATTTGGCTGAAGATGAAAAAGCTGTACAGATGATGGTATATGTCCAGTATGGGATCTATTGGGGCACGGTGATAACAAAGAAGCTCATCAGGTTAAGTACCTGGCTGAGGGGAGTGTCGGCTCCTGACAATGTGCACATTCTCGATGCAAAAGGCTTGATAACAACTGCAGGCGGGCAGCCAAAACCAGCTGCATTTTTGGAGACCAACATCCCAACCGAATATATCAATGCGTATCACATTCTCCCCCCTGCCCATGAAGACATCGATTATGACGAAAGTGAGCCCAACCGGAAGATGATTCCGGCCATCCTGGCAATCGGGACTTTTTTGTGCAGGTGCCAGCTTCGGATCGCCAGCATCCAGACTATGGATAAGTTCCTGGAAGTCACCCACGAAGAGTTCCTATCGGCTTATGATGCAGAGATATTTTGCCCGGTTATGCCTTCACTGGGGACATTAAAAGTGCCGATGCTGCAGGTAAGGAGAAGCACGACAATCTCTTCGATCAGCCTGGATTGATATGGAGTAATAATGGCTAGAAAATCTATAGGATACGTCCAGCTCGTCTGGTTTTGCCCATCGTGTGGTACGAGAAATCCCGGTACTCAACGGACTTGCCAGGGATGTGGATTACCGCAGCCAGGCGATGTTAAGTTCCAAAAACCTGAGCAGGATCAGGCTGTCACTGATGAAGCGGTGATCGCTCAGGCAAAAAAGGGAGCCGATATTCACTGCGCTTATTGCGGTGCAAGGAATCCTGCAGGCACAACTGTCTGCATCCAGTGCGGAGCAGACCTGACAACCGGAACAAAACGGGAATCTGGTGAGGTGCTTGGAGCGCACCAAACCCAGGCAGTTCCGGAAAAACCCTGCCCTAACTGCAAAACGCCTAATCCAATCAACAGCCAGACCTGTATCAAGTGCGGGGCTCCATTATCACAACCGCAAGCAGTCACTCAGCCGCCTGCCGCTGCAAAGAAGCTCAATCCAATCTTTATCATTATTGGCATAATCATCGCAGTAGTGCTGTGCATTATTCTTTCTTCGGCGTTATTTTCCGGCAACAAGAGTGAGACAGTATCCGGAGTAGTTGATTCAGTATATTGGGAGCGGTCAGTAGCCATTCTGGGATTGGTGGAGGTAGAGAAAGAGGACTGGTACTCCAGCATCCCCTCAGATGCTGTCCTCGGTAATTGCACCTTGAGGTACCACCATACCCAGGATCAGCCGGCAGATAATTCTCAAGAGGTTTGCGGCACTCCCTATGTTGTCGATACCGGAAGCGGTGTTGGTGAACTGGTGCAAGATTGTGTCTACGAAGTCTACATGGATTACTGTTCTTATACAGATATCGGCTGGGCGACAGTAGATAGTGTCACCCAATCAGGATACGACTTAAACGCTACCTGGCCGCAGCCCTCACTCTCCAGCCAGCAGCAGCTGGGAGACAGGACAGAGGTTTATATCTGCCGGTTCGATACAGGCAGCGGGCTGGTTGAATACCAAACCAGGTCTTACGAAGAGTTCAGCCGTTGCCAGGTCGGCAAGTCAGTTGATCTTGAAATCAGTGCGGGCGGAAGGGTTCTGGATTTTTCAAACTAGGTCAGGGTGTATAGAACCAGAATACCAGGTCATTCACATTCGTTCCGGTTGGCCCCGTCTTTATCAGCAAGCCAGCGTTCTGCGCAAACTCGTAGGAATTATTATTTCGCAAGGCTCGAAGCACATCCAAGTTCCTGGCTTCAGAATCTCGTAAAGTAGATGAGGTTACACACGCACCTGCTGCATCAGTTGGTCCATCTTCACCATCTGTAGCCAGGGTGACCAGGGTTTCATCCGTAGTTTCTGCAAGTGCAGATATCGCCCCCAGAGCTACTTCCAGGTTCCTGCCGCCCTTACCGGTCCCATGGATGGTAACTGTTGATTCCCCACCGAAGATAACACAGGCTGGTATTCCTGAATCAAGCGCAGCTTGCTGCATTTTCCTGGCTTTTCTTACCAGTTTTTCTCCCAAGCTGCTTGCTTCGCCGGTAAACGGTTTATCATCCATCATTACTTTAAAGCCGAAACTTTCAGCTTTGGCTTTTGCTGCAGACATGGCATCATGGTTGCTCGCGATGATGGCAGCGGCTGCCTTCGCAAAAGTTGGATGCCCATCTTGAATTGTCTCGGGGCTCTTGCCGGACATACCATCCAGGATAAATCTTCTAACCGCCACAGGAATCTTTTCCCACAGGGCATACCGGGAAACTATTGCTTCAACATCCAGAAAAGTTGATGCGTCCGGTACGGTCGGGCCTGAGGCAATGGATGAGAGGGAATTATCCACCACATCAGAGATGACCAGTGATACCAGGGGCATACCAGTCACAACAGCCAGTTTTCCTCCCTTTACCTTATCCAGGTGTTTACGGATAATATTCATTTCCTGGATAGTTGCACCGGATGCAAGCAATGCGCTGGTAACTGCCTGCAAGTCCTTAAGCGTTAACGGTTCTTCCGGCAGGCAGAGCAAAGATGAACCACCGCCTGAAATGAGAAATATGAATACATCATCCTTGTTGCATGCATTGAGAAAAGCTACCACAGCCCTGGCAGCTTCCACACTTTTCTCACCCGGGACAGGATGGTTTCCATAATAAATAGAAAACCTGTCGCCTGGTAAATCACACGAAACTGCCGCATGCTTGGTAACAACAATTCCTCCGGTTATTTGTTCCCCAAAAACCTGGTCCAGCCCATACACCATTTCCAACGCAGCTTTTCCAAAAGCTGCAACCCTGAACCTTGCATCAGGCTTGCAGTCCAGTACTGGTTTACCGTTTATTTGCAACTTTCCATCCTGAAACCCGACATGTCGTATCACGGCGCTGGCAGGATCTACCGCTTGTATTGCAGCGCCAATAATTTGTTTCAAATCTTTTGAAAAAGGTTTAGGAATGTTATTTGGGAAATTCCAGGAATTAAGATTCATGTCAAGATAAAATACTGACCTTTTGAGTATTTTTATTACTCATCAATTTTGGCTGCTTACGATAAATTTACTCCGGTATAAAGCCGGAATAATTTCGTAATGTAGAATTACGGTAAAATATAAAATTAGTGCCGCAATTATTTTACATCCAAACGTGGAGGTTAAATCGTGGATAATAAAGAACTCGACAGTCTGTTCCGACCAAAATCTGTGGCTGTGATAGGTGCATCAGCCACCCCTGGTAAGATCGGCCATTCAGTGATTAAAAACCTGCTTGATGGCAAGTATGAAGGGCAAATTTACCCGATCAACAATAAGCTAACTGAAATCCAGGGGTTGAAATGTTATGCATCCATCCTGGATGTCCCCGGTCCTGTGGATTCCGCAGTGGTGACCATCCCCGCCCAGTACGTATTACCGGTTGCAGAAGACTGCGGTAAGAAAGGTGTGAAAGCATTAATTGTCATCACTTCAGGCTTTAGCGAAGTAGGCGATACCGCGCTCGAGGAGAAATTGGTAACCATTTCCAGGTCATACGGTATGCGCGTCCTGGGTCCTAACATTGTGGGATACCTCTCCAATACAGACAAACTCAATGCCTCCTTTGCACCCTTCCTTCCCTTGAAAGGGAAAGCATCCCTTATTACCCAAAGTGGCGCATTACTGATCGCTATTGATGCAGCTTCTTATAGCCGTGGTGTCGGTTTTGATAAACTCGTTTCCATCGGCAACATGAGCGATCTCGACTTTGCAGACCTGATTGCCTGGCTGAATGATGACCCAAACACCACCTGCATTACCCTGCACATCGAAGGTTTCAAAGACGGGCGAAAATTTATCGAACAGTGCCGGAAAACAAGTAAACCAATCATCGCCTTGAAAGCCGGCGTTTCCTCCCACGGTGCCGCTGCTGCAGCCTCCCATACTGGTTCACTTGCCGGTGCAACAAAAGTGTACGGTGCGGCATTCCAGCAGGCTGGTGCAGTTCAGGCCACCGACCTGGATAACCTGTTTGACCGGACATTATCCCTTTCCCTGCAGCCCGAGTTGAAAGGTGATAATCTGCTCATCATTACCAATGGCGGCGGAGTTGGCGTACTGGCAACTGATGCGGCCGAGAAGTATGGCCTTCCGCTCAAGTTCGCCCCCAAAGACGTCCAGGAAGCCCTAAAAGAGCACATGCCGGAATTTGGTTCAGCAAAAAATCCAGTCGACATGACCGGTATGGCTGGTAATGAATGGTATAAAGAAACCGTGCGCTATTCCCTGACCCATGACTGGGTGGATGGCGTGGTCGTCCTTTACTGTGAAACCGCAATAACCAACCCCACCGATATTGCCCAGGCAGTCTATGATGCATTTCAGGAATCCGGCGTGAAAAACAAACCGGTCACCACGTCATTTGTCGGCGGCGAACGCTGCGAAGCAGCAATGAAATGGCTTGTTGATAAGGGTATTCCTGCTTATGGAGCCCCGGATGTGGCTGTAAATGCGATGGCGGCATTACGTGAATATGCGCAAATCCGCGAATCCATTTCAAAAAATTCTGAAATGAAACTGGTGGGAGATAAAGGAACTGCCCTTAAGGTTATCGCCAAAGCGCGTGCTGCCGGTCGTGATTCGCTGACTGAAATCGAAGCCAAAGAGGTCTTCAGTGCTTACGGCTTGCCGGTAACCAAGACTGTCCTATCTACCAGTGAGGATGAAGCTGTCGCTTTTGCCAATAAAGTCGGTTATCCCATCGTTATGAAGATTGTCTCTCCGGATATCCTACACAAATCAGACGCGGGCGGCGTTAAGGTCAACGTAAAAGATGACAAATCTGTCCGTGAAGCATTCCAAACCATCATGAAAAACGCCAGGGAATATAAAGCGGATGCAGATATCCACGGTATCGCTATCCAGGAAATGGCTCCTTGGGGAACAGAAGTAATCATGGGATCCATCAATGACCCAACCTTCGGTCCCACTGTTATGTTCGGATTGGGCGGGATTTTTGTGGAAGTCCTCAAAGATGTCACCTTCCGGGTTGCGCCTGTTTCTTGTTCTCAATCAAAACAGATGATCTCGGAAATCCGCGGAGCGCCCATCCTCGCAGGTGTTCGCGGAGAAGCTCCCCGCGACCGTGAAAAGCTAGCAGAAACAATTTGCCAGTACTCAAACATGATCCTCGACCTCGGCGATGAAATCAAAGAGTCCGATGCAAATCCTATCCTGGTTTACGAAGAAGGCCAGGGAGTGAAAGTCGTTGACGCCCGCATCATACTGAAGAAGAAGTAAACCTTGCTGTACAAAGGGGGCTGCTATCCAGCAGCCCCCTTTCTTCACTCCCGTCTGACCCAGCAGAATATCTCAAGTAAGAAACCTTCCAATCCCGCGAAGATGAGAATATTCGGGTAAAATTACCATTTGTAGACCGGGACCTGTGCATCGGGTGTAGCATTTGTGAAAACAAGGACCCCATACAGAGTCAAGCTGCCATCAGGGTCAGCCCTCCCGGCGTAAATGATGCTTTATGAGCCTGAACAAAATACGCCTTTCCAACCTGGCTGCAAGATTATATGTTCCCATCACATTGCTGGGATTCACTATCCTGGCATATGCTCCCCTCATTTCCTCGCTTGGATTCTACTGGGATGATTGGCCATTGATCTGGTTCGGGCACCTGCTCGGCACCCATGGTTACCTGGAAGTTCTGGCTGGCGACCGGCCTTTCCTGGCTGGGGTGTATCTGCTCAGCACCAGTATCCTGGGCGAATCGCCCCTCCAATGGCAGATATTCGGCATCGTCACCCGCTGGGGAGTTTCACTGGCATGCTGGTGGGCACTTAGCAAACTATGGAAGGGTTTTCCGACCCAGGTATTTTGGATTGCAGCTTTATTTGCTGTCTACCCCGGCTTCAAACAGCAGCCGATCTCGGTGATTTACAGCAATGGTTACCTGCTGTTGATTGCTTTTTTCCTGTCATTCGGCTTTACCGTGCGTGCTTTGCAGGACAAACATCGCTTCTGGCTGTATACTTCCCTGGCAGTAATATCTGACCTGGTCTGCAGCCTCTCAACCGAATATTATTTCGGGTTGAACCTGGTGAGGCTTTTGATTATTTACTACCTGGTTAAACCACACAGCAATTCATTCTGGAACAGGATTAAGAGAACAGTCATCAACTGGCTGCCATATATTGCCAGTTTGTCTGCCTTTCTCATTTGGCGGGTGCTTGTTTTCGGTTTCCCGACCTATGGACCGGAAACACTCACAAACCTCACAGCAAACAACACAACCGCTATTGGCAGCTTGCTTTTCAGGGTATTCTCTGATCCATTCAGTGCCGGGCTGATCTCCTGGTTCAAAACCTTCCAATTCCCTGCGCTTGAAGATTTTCAAGTCCTCTCTCAAGCACTTTTCTGGATCATTTTTCTTGCTGCTATTATTTTCTCTTTGATCACCCTGCTGTTTTTCAGGCGGATTAGTGGAGGTATTTCCAACGAAAATGGAAGTATTTCCAGCGAAGCCAGCCTGGCAGGCGAAATGAATTTCCAAAAACAGGCGCCCTGCATCGCAATCGCAGCCCTGGTTCTGCCTGGTATCCCCTACTGGATCACCAACCTGCCGATTGAACTGCAATTCCCTTGGGACCGGTTCACCCTGGCATTTATGTTTGGCAGTGCCATTCTCATTGTTTGGTTGGTAGATTGGGTTATCAAAAAGCCTGCCCAAAAGCAGGTTATCCTGGCTTTATTCCTGGCTTTTGCCATAGCCAGCCACGTTGAAAATGCAAATACCTACCGGCGTGAATGGCAAACCCAAAAAGATTTCTTCTGGCAATTGACATGGCGGGCGCCTCAGCTGCAGGATGGAACGACCATCCTCACCTATGGGCTGCCGATGAATTACTACAGTGATAATTCGTTGACAGCTCCGCTCAACTGGATTTACCAGCCCGACAATAACACTACCCGTATGCCTTACTTCCTGGCCTTTACAGACGTGCGTGTTGGCGCCAGCATACCAGAGTTGAAGAAAGACCTTCCCATTTACCAGAAATACCGCAATGCTTACTTTGAAGGCAACACATCTGATATGGTCGTGGTCTATTATTCGCCGCCTTCGTGCTTGCGAATTCTCGACCCAACCCAGAAAAAGACCAGCCCCTACCTGCCCAATGAGCTTTCTAAAGCGCTATCCCTATCAGACATTTCCCGGATTATCCTTGATGCCAGCCCTGCTGTGCCACCAGAACACATTTTCGGCAAGCCGCCTGCTCCTGGATGGTGTTACTATTTCCAAAAGGCAGACCTTGCCCGCCAGTCTGGTGATTGGGATACAATTGTATTAATGGGCGACCAGGCCAGGGCTGCAAATCTTGAACCAGCCGATCCGACCGAATACCTGGTCTTAATTGAGGGGTATGCCAATGCAGGAAACTGGGAAAGGGTAAACAAGCTGGCAGAGCAGGCAATGAAACTAAACCGCAATGTCAACCCACAATTATGCAACCTGGCTGCCAGGTTGGGAAAGACCCTGGCTGCCTCCGAAAACAACCTGGCAGGCGTGGAATACCTGCTTTCAACTTACCAGTGTGCTGATCAGTAACCGGGAGGTATAAGTGACTCTGAATCCTGCTTCCTGTTCAGTTGTTATACCGGTTTACAATGGCGCCGAGACATTGTCTCCCCTGGTTGAGAGATTGACCAAGGTGATGACAGCTGTTTTCCCGGATTATGAAATATTGCTGGTCAACGATGGGAGCCCGGATGCCAGCTGGCAGGTAATCCAAACTCTGGCAGCGCAGGATCCAGCACATATCATAGGTCTTAACCTGATGCGAAATGCCGGGCAGCATAATGCCCTGCTGTGCGGCGTCAGGGCTGCCGCAAAAGAGCTTGTCATCACCATGGATGATGACCTGCAGCATCCGCCCGAAGAAATCCCCAATCTTGTTGAAGCCCTCAAAAGCGATGTTGATGTGGTCTATGCAATTCCCAAAAGGATGCCGCATTCTGCCTGGAGGAATTTCTTCTCATGGCTGACAAAACGCAGCCTGGCAAGAGTAATGCGCATTAACACCATCCGGGATATCAGCTCATTCCGCTTGTTCCGCACCTCGCTGCGCCAGGCATTTCAAAACTATCAAAGCCCGGGAGTGATCCTGGATGTGCTTCTCTCATGGGGAACTGACCGTTTCAAGGCAGTGATAGTTGATGAAGAGCCGCGCACCAAAGGAAAATCAAATTACAACTTTGCCGCCCTGGTATCACAGGCTTTGCTCATTCTGACTGGCTTCAGCACCATTCCCCTAAGGTTTGCCACCTGGCTGGGTTTCTTATTCGTCCTGTTTGGTTTTGTAATTTTCCTGTACGTACTGATCGCCACCCTCACGGCCGGGAGCATCCCTGGTTTTCCTTTCCTCGCCTCCATCGTAGCAATATTCAGCGGTGTACAACTGTTTTCGCTCGGGCTCATTGGTGAATATATCGCCCGTATTTTTGATCGAAGCATGGAACACCCGCCGTATGTTGTGGGTGAAACCACCCAAAAGCAGTAACATGAAGTGTGTCATCCTGCAGCCTTCATATATCCCCTGGCGCGGATATTTTCATCAAATCGCCCTGGCAGATGCATTCATTTTTTATGATGATGTGCAATATGACAAGCGCGGTTGGCGCAATCGCAACAAAATCAAGACTCCAGACGGCACACGCTGGTTGACGATTCCTGTGCACGCAAAAGGCGCCCAAACAGAGCGTATTCCCATAAACCAGATTAGAATCGATTGGTCAAAACCCTGGAATGAGCAGCACTGGTCAAGCATCAAGCACGCCTATGCGAAAGCTCCATATTTCAACCAGTACAGCGCAAATCTGCAGGAATTATTTTCCCAACAACCGGAATTTCTCGCAGATTTTACGATTACATTAACTATTGAAATCGCCAGCTGGCTGGGATTCAAGCCCCAATTTATTCGGTCTTCTGAAATCCCATCGCACGGAGAGAAAACTGAACGTCTGATCTCGATCTTGCAGCAGCAATGCGCTGACCATTACATTTCCGGTCCTTCAGCCAAAGATTACATTGATCCCGCACTATTTAACCAGGCTGGCATCAAACTGGAATATATGCAATATAATTATCCGGAATACCCCCAGCTGTATCCCCCGTTTGATGGACAGGTAAGCATTCTGGACTTGCTTTTTATGACAGGTGATCAAGCTGCAAAACTCATTACCGGAAATGACCATGCCTGATATCCCGAATATTGAAGGTGTAAGAAATTATTTCGGAAAAGCCCTTTCCGAGTACGGCGCAACCGCAGAAGGCGCGGACTGGAACTCAACTAATTCCCAGGAGATCCGCTTTGCCCAACTCATTAAAGTGATTAATGAAAAGGCAGGATTCACTATCCTGGATTACGGCTGCGGGTATGGCGCCCTGGCGGAGTACCTGGGTAAACAAGGGTATAGTTACAACCATTTTTACGGTTTCGATATCCTTGAACCCATGATATCGGAAGCCAGCCGCCTGCACCCTGACAGCACGCGGTATACCTTCACAACAAATTTTGATGAAATTGCTGCAGTAGATTACACAGTTGCCAGCGGTGTATTTAACGCCCGCCTGGATACCTCATATGAGGAATGGACTGATTACGTGATAGAGACACTGCACAGCATTGATAAGCGCTCACGCAAGGGATTTGCTGTCAATTTCCTCACCAAATATTCGGACCTGGAGAAGATGCAGGACCGATTGTACTATGCGGATCCGGGGTACCTGTTTGATTACTGCAAAAAGAACATTTCATTCAATGTAGCATTACTGCATGATTATGGATTGTATGATTTCACCCTCATCATCCGGAAAAACGCATGATCGATTTTAACAAACCGTATCTTGTCGGAACTGAGTACTCTTATATCGCCGAAGCCTACCAACAGGCTCACATCTCGGGCGATGGGATGTTTACGAAGCGCAGCCAGGAATACCTGGAAGACCACCTGGGGGCAGCAAAGGTATTGCTGACAACTTCCTGTACCCATGCCCTGGAGCTGGCAGCTTTACTGCTGGACATCCAGCCTGGAGACGATGTGATCATCCCCTCATTCACCTTTGTATCAACCATCAATGCGTTTGTTTTACGCGGCGCCAGGCCGGTATTTGCAGATATTCGCCCTGATACCCTCAACCTGGATGAAACCCGGCTCGAAAGTCTGATTACAGAACGCACAAAGGTGGTTGTGCCGGTGCATTACGCCGGGGTTGGATGCGAGATGGATGCGATCCAGCAGGCAGCAAATAAACACAACCTCGCTGTTGTCGAAGACAATGCACACGGTTTGTTTGGCCGTTATCACGGCAAGCAGTTGGGGTCGTTTGGGATGATGGCTACCCAAAGTTTTCACGAGACCAAGAATATTTCCTGCGGAGAAGGCGGCGCACTGGTTATAAATGATCCTCGTCTAGTAGAAAGGGCTGAGATCATCCGCGAAAAAGGCACCAACCGCAGCCGCTTTTTCAGGGGAATGGTGGACAAATATACCTGGGTAGATGTTGGATCAAGCTACCTGCCATCAGATATCCTGGCAGCAGTACTCTGGTCGCAGCTGGAAGTATCAGAAAAGATCCAGGGTTACCGCAAACAAGTCTGGAATTTCTACCAGGAAAACCTGTCGGCATGGGCAGAACAGAACCAGTGCAGGCTGCCTGTCATCCCCCAGCACTGTGAGCAGGCATATCACATGTTTTACCTGGTCTTACCCGACCTGGACACCCGCCAGAGGTTCATCAGCCATCTGAAAGCCAGCCAGGTGCATGCAGTATTTCACTACCTGCCGCTGCATTTATCGGAAATGGGCATCAAATACGGCGGAAAACCAGGTGACTGCCCGGTAACAGAAGATATCAGCGACCGCCTGGTACGGCTTCCTTTCCATAACACGATCACCCCGGAAGAACAATCCAGGGTGATAGAAGCGATCCACACCTTCAAGTTTTAATCAGCCAGCTATTTGAGCAGCTGTTGCAGGAATCCTATCAATTCTGCTTCTGCTACTGTCTGCTGGGTCGCATTCGCCAGGTCTTTTACCGATACTTTCCCTTCAGCCTTCTCATCAGGCCCCTGTACCAGTACAAACCTAACCCCAATCCTGTCTGCATATTTGAATTGCTTCTGTAATTTAGCAACTGCCGGGTAACAAACCATTTCAATGCCGGCATCCCGCACAATTGCAGACAGCCTTAGTGCATCTTGCAATGCGTTCTCATCGAAAACAGTCATCAATCCTGCCCGGGTAAAAGATTTAGGCTCTGGCAATAAACCATACTTTTCCAGCACGATGGTGATCATGACATCCCCCATGGCAAAACCAACCCCTGGCAAGGGATCTCCCCCCACATCTTCCACCAGGTTGTCATAATGCCCGCCGCCCAGGATAGCTCTGCCGCCATCCAGGTCACTGGCTTCAAATACAGTTCCCGTGTAATAATCCAAACCACGGATGATGTGGGCATCGAACCTGACGAAATCATCTGCCCGCAATGCTTTCAGTGAATCGAACACCCTCACCAGTGAAGGAGATTTCTTCCAGAGGGTAGTATCATTCAGGATTGCCTGGATCCCGCTGATCTGCTGGGTTGTGAATCCCAGCTCGCTGGCAAATGTCTCCCATTCCTTCTGAGGTAATTTGTCGCTGCGGTCAATAAGTTTAAAGGCAGCTTTCTTTTGTTCTCCTGAGATTCCAATCGTATTCAGTTCGCTGTCCATCAGCCTGCGGTCATTGACCCGTAATACAACCTGATCTGAAGATAACCCCACACTGCGCAGGAAAGCAACACACACAGCGATCAATTCTGCGTCAGCTTCAGTACTGTCTACCCCGATCATGTCAATATTCCACTGGAAAAACTCGCGCGTACGGCCTTTTTGAGGGCGTTCGTACCTCCAGAACGGGCCAAAAGACCACCACCGCAGGGGATAAACCAGCTGGTTTTGTCTTTGGGCAACCATGCGCACCAGGCTGGGGGTAAGTTCAGGGCGGAGCGCCAACAGATCCCCTCCCCTATCCTGCAGCACAAAGGCTTGTTCCTTCACCAGTTCTTCACCTGATTTTGCCGCATACAAGTCTATCCTTTCCAGGAATGGTCCGTCGTATTCCTGGTAACCAAAGCTGGCAGAAACATTTTTTAACTTTTGGTACAGCCAACCATGGATAGCTTTTTCTTCTGGATAAAAATCGCGCGCCCCTTTTACCGGGGGAATCAGGTTCTTCATAACTACCACCTCAGGTTTGTAGTGATCACAATATGCTAATTATACCTTTCAGGTGCGCTCCAACCAAATGACAGCAATTATCAGGAATATTTACACTGCAGGATTGTGAAACTTTACTGTATGATAAAATTCAATGAATTAAGCTGGAGTGCAGGTTCTAAAAATAGGAGCGGACAGGTTCACATTATGAATGTTAAGAGTTTATTGGAGCTGGTTGAAGGCAATCTCATCAATCCAGATTCGAATTTAGAGAGGGAAATTAAAGGCGGATTTGGCGCAGACCTGATGAGCGATGTTCTTGCCTCAATCCAGCCGGAAGCAGTATTACTGACCGGGTTATGTAATCCACAGGTTGTGCGCACTGCCCAAATGGCAGATGTTGCCGCAATCGTCCTTGTAAGGGGGAAGTGCCCGCCCCAAGAAACCATTGACCTGGCACTGCAAGAACAAATTCCGTTGATCTCTTCTCCGCTTGGCATGTATGAATTGAGCGGCAGGCTTTACCGGGCAGGACTGCCCAGCCTTGAAGGCCGGATCACAGAACAGCCTTGTGCCAATGACTGTGTTTAATCCTGACTGACCAACACCTATGGTATTGCCATCTGTCCGAAAAAGCATCATCGTTGACGATAACGCAGCCGAAGATATCTCCCGGGTCGAAGAACTCTCGTACGAATTAAAAATCGCCGAGGTAATGACCCGGGATGTTCTTTTTATTTCCCCCGAAATGTCCATGCGGGAAGTGATAGAGCTTTTTCGCAAAGGCCATATCTCCGGCGCACCAGTTGTTCAGGATGACATGCTGGTTGGCATTATCAGCATGGAAGACCTGATCCGCTGCCTGATCAATTCAGACCAGGATTCCAAAGCCGCCAATTACATGACCCCCAATGTGATTACGGTAAATGCCCGTGATCCAATCGTTGAGGCAGTGAAGCTGTTCGTAAATGTGAAAGTCGGCCGGCTGGTAGTGCTGAATGATGAAAAGAAAGTGCAGGGCATTATTACCAAGGGAGACATCACCCGTGGTTTGCTGAATGCCCTCCAGACAGACTATAAACAGGAGGAGATCCGCCGTTACCGCGCCAGCCACCTTTTTGAAGATATTGAATCCGACCGTACCAGCCTGATCTTGCGCTACAACATCAAAGCGCGTGATTTTACCCATGGCGGAGCTGCATCATCAAATATCAAGCGGGCTCTGGTTCGCCTCGGAGCCAGCCCGCAGCTAGCCCGCCGGGTTGGCATCGCCGTGTACGAAGCTGAAATTAACCTGATAATCCACACCAATAACGGTGGATACCTCAGGGTAGAAATTGAACCCCACCGGATTTCGCTTGAAACAACTGATGACGGCCCCGGCATTCCGGATGTTACCCAAGCCCTCAAGCCAGGTTACTCGACCGCAACCGAAGAGATTCGTGAACTTGGTTTTGGCGCCGGGATGGGCTTGACCAATATGTCACGCTGCGTGGATACCCTGGTTCTTGAATCTGAACCGGGAAAAGGCACCCACCTGAAGATGCGCATATTCTTGAACAAAGAAGAATCAGTTGGTGAAGGCTGGTCAGCTTCTGCTGATAAGGAGTTATAAATTCCATGAATCTTGCTGAAATCATCGAAAAACTTGGCCTGACTGTTTTAACCGAAGAGAAGGATTTCTCCAGCATCATCCCGACCGGGGGATATACTTCTGATCTGTTAAGCTGCGTGATGGCAGGGGCAACCCATGGATGCATCTGGGTCACTTTGCAGGCACACAGCAACATTATCGCAGTAGCTGCACTGGATGAAGTAAGCGCTGTGATTATCACTGAAGGTGCCATGCCGGATGCAGGGACAATCGCTCGCGCAAACCAGGAAGGAGTCATCCTGCTTTCCACTGCTGAACCAAGCTTTCCTGTTATCGGAAAACTTTGGGAACTGGGTGTAAAAGCCTGAACGGGCTAATCTTGTGATCAGACTTCGTGCCGACTTGCATGTGCACACGGTCTTATCTCCCTGTGCTGAAATTGAAATGATACCCCCGCTCATAGTGCAGCAAGCACTGGACCTGGGCATCCATTTAATTGCAATCACAGACCACAATGCTACCGCCAACATAGCATCTGTTCAAAAAGCTGCCGAGGGTACTAAGTTGGCAGTGCTTCCCGGCATGGAATTGCAGACCAGGGAAGACGTGCATGTACTCTGCTTGTTTGATACCCTGGAACAGGTAAATGCCTGGCAGGGTATTGTAGATGCTACTATGCCCGATGTTGAAAATGATGTAGACCATTTTGGCGAACAATTTGTGGTGGATGAAACCGGAGATTTCGTGCGGCGCGAAATGCGTATGTTGTCAACTTCGTCTGACCTGTCCATGACAGAAGCTTTTCAGGCGATCAACAAACTGGGTGGCTGGATGGTGCCGGCACATGTAAACCGGAAAACCAATGGACTGTTATCCATTTTGGGTTTCGTGCCGACAGATATCGCCATTGACACACTGGAGATCTCGCTTCACCTAAGTAAAGAAGAAGCGTATCAAAAGTATCCGCAGATCCGCAAATTTCCCCTTATCCAGGATGGGGATGTACACCTGCTGGGTGATTTTGGCGGAACCAACGAGTTTATTGTTGAGAGCATTTCAGTTAATGAATTGAGAATGGCAGTCCATCAGCAGGAAGGCCGAAAGCACCGTATACTCGGTTAGGCATGGATAACTTGCAGGGTATTCTATGACATTTAGTAATTGACCAAAAACGGATATTGCCATTAAACTTGTTTGGATACCAAGAAGTAATTACTACCAGTTTTATCTGAATACTTTGGAGTTTCAAATGCAAAAAATCATAGACAACATACCCGCTAACGATCCAATCGCCATTCCAGAGAAAAAAGCCATCATAGATGCAGTCCTCAATGCCAATAAAGACCGGCAAGGCGGATTAATGGTCATTTTGAATGAACTTCAGGGCAAAATTGGTTTTGTATCAGAGCCCATGCAGCAATATGTCGCCCAGACTCTCCAGATTCCAATGTCAGTCGTCCATGGCGTTATTTCTTTTTACTCATTTTTTACTACCACCCCACGCGGGAAACATACCATCAAGTTCTGTATGGGAACTGCCTGCTATGTAGGCGGCACCCAGCAATTGATTGACAAGACCAAACAGCTTGTCGGGATCGACCCGGGTCATACAACTCCGGACGGGAAAATCACCCTTGAGCTGTGCCGCTGTGTAGGCGCATGCAGCCAGGCGCCGGTCATCGTCGTGGATGAGGAAATCGTCGGCCGTGTCAGGCCAAACAAAGTTCCTCAAGTCATCCGCCCGGTTATGGAAGACAAAGCAGACGAGCCAGCTGCTTGAGAGAATTAACCCTTCACCTGCTGGATATCGCTGCTAACAGCGTTTCTGCTCTTTCACAAAATATCCATATTGAAGTGGTGGAAGACACCATAAATGACCGGCTGTTCATGAGTGTCAAAGATGACGGAAAAGGCATGGACGTCGAGATGGTCAAAAAGGTGATCGACCCGTTTGTCACCTCAAGGACGACCCGTAAAGTCGGTTTAGGCATTCCTTTGCTCAAGGCCGCAGCAGAAAGCTGCAATGGCTGGTTCAAAATCGAATCAGAGCCGGGAAAAGGAACCCTGGTGGAAGTTGAGTTCCAACGCAGCCATATCGACCGCATGCCGTTAGGAGACCTGCCTTCCACCATTCTCACGATGATCATCGGGACACCTGAAGTACACTGGACCTTCCGGTATCGGGTTAACCAGGAAGAGTTCTTCTTCGATGATGAGCCAATCAAGCAGGAACTTGAAGGGGTTCCCCTTTCCGATCCAATGGTCATCAGTTTTTTGAGAGATTACATCACTGAAGGTATTCAGTCCATTCAGCCGCCAGAATAAAACTTTTTTTCTTGAGAGGAAACCATGGAAAAAATTAAATCATTAGAAGATCTGAAGAAATTACGTGCAGAAGCTTTGGAAAAACGGACAGCCAAAGTGATCAGCGGACAGAAAGAGGTCATTGTTGGCATGGGTACCGTTGGCATTGCTGCCGGTGCGCGTGAAACCCTCAAAGCAATCCTGGATTACATCGAATCAGAAGGACTGACCGATATCGTTGTACGCCAGACCGGTAATATCGGGCTTGATTCCTTCGAACCTATAGTTCAGGTTGTGATCGGCGACCAGGCAAAAGTGACCTACGGCCGCGTAACACCGGATGCCGCACGTAAAATCATGAAAGAACATGTTGTTGGCGGAAATGTAGTCAAAGAATATCATATTGAAGGCAAGTAAATCTTAACTGCATGCCTGAGGGCATGCAAATGTTACCTGGTAGGTGAAAAAATGCCATTTTTTAGATCACATGTTTTAATATCGGTTGATCCTGAGTGCCTGAAAAGGGGTGCCCATGAAGTTATGGACGCATTACAGGATGAACTGGTCCAGCAAGGTTTAAACGAAGAAGTGCAAATCCTAGAAACTTCCCGCATAGGGGATCCGGTCCAATTCGGCCCGGACCTCATGGTATACCCTGAAGGTGTCCATTACGCAAATTTGTCGGTCGATGATATCCCCTTCCTGGTAGAAGAGCATTTTCTTAAGGGCAGGGTGGTCAACAAGTTTGTTGCCCAGGAAAGTATTATCGCCGATGAAGAGCTTGGAATGCCAAAAGCGAAAGAAATCCGGATTGTCTTAAGGAACTGCGGCAAGATCGACCCCAATAACATCGAAGAGTACATTGCAGAAGATGGTTACATGGCTCTGGGGCGGGTCCTCACAGAACTGAGCCCTGAAGATGTAATCAATGAGGTTTTAAGCTCAGGCTTGCGTGGCCGTGGTGGCGCCGGCTTCCCAACAGGAAAGAAATGGAGTTTTGCCCGCGCAAGCGCTAGCACACCCAAGTATGTCATTTGTAATGCAGATGAAGGCGATCCCGGTGCTTTTATGAACCGGCGCGTGCTCGAAAGTGATCCGCATGCCGTGGTAGAGGGCATGATCATTGCTGCCTACGCCATTGGATCTTCGCAGGGTTATGTCTATTGCCGTGCTGAGTATCCCCTCGCAGTTAAAACCCTCAACATCGCCATCCAGCAGGCGCGCGAATTTGGTTTCCTCGGCAAGAATATCATGGGGACTGATTTCTCCTTTGACCTGGAAGTCCGGATGGGTGCTGGTGCATTTGTCTGCGGTGAAGAAACAGCCCTGATGTCTTCAATTGAAGGCAAACGCGGTGAACCAAGGCCCCGCCCGCCCTTCCCGGCTGTGCGCGGATTGTTCATGCAGCCCTCGAACATCAACAATGTTGAAACCTATGCGGTTGTACCACAGATCATGCTGCGTGGACCTGAATGGTATGCCTCCATGGGTACAGAGAAATCTAAGGGTACCAAAACCTTTGCCCTGGCCGGTGATGTCAAAAATACTGGCTTGATCGAAGTTCCCCTGGGCATTACCCTCCGGGAGATCATTTTCGATGTCGGCGGCGGTATTAAGGACAATAAAGGATTTAAAGCCATCCAAACCGGCGGTCCGATGGGCGGCATGATCCCAACTAAACTCCTGGATCTGCCTATAGACTATGAAAGCCTGGCATCTGCAGGCTCAATCATGGGCTCCGGCGGTTTGATCGTAATGGATGATGAAACCTGTATGGTCGATATTGCCAGGTTCTTCATGGATTTCACCCAGGACGAGAGCTGCGGCAAGTGTGTACCCTGCCGTGTTGGCACCAGGCGTATCCTCGAGATCCTGAACCGCATCTGCGAAGGCAACGGCCGCGATGGCGATATCGAATTGCTGGAGAAACTCTGCTATGAAATCAAGCGCGACAGCCTGTGCGGTCTTGGACAGGGTGCGCCAAACCCGGTTGAGACAGCCTTAAAATACTTCCGCGAGGAATTTGAAGCTCACATTTATGAAAAACGCTGCCCGGCCAAGGTTTGCCGTAACTTGATCACTTATGAGGTTATTACCGATGCCTGCACCGGTTGTACCGTTTGTGCCAGGAACTGCCCTGTAACCGCAATTTCTGGTGAGCGGCGGCAGCCGCACCTTATCGACCCCGATATCTGCATCCGGTGCGGTATTTGTATGCAGGTCTGCAACTTCAATGCAATCCACATCATCTAAGGTAAGGTTAATTGGTAGGGAGTGTTACTTCCTGATTCATCGAGCAAAAGCTCGCATTTAGAAAGCCTGGAGGAAGACCATGGTGCTAGGAGCAACACACAGAAGTGATATTGAAGAAGTTGTGAATGAAGTAGTTCAACAGTATGGCTCATCTCGAGATGAGCTGATACCAATTTTGAATGAGATCAACCGCAAAGTTGGTTTCCTTCCAAATGGTGTGCTGGAAATGGTCAGTAAACAACTTAAGCTCCCCCAGAGCAAAGTTCTCTCAGTGGCCACCTTCTATCAGATGCTGTCGACAAAACCGCGCGGACGGCATGTGATCCAGTTTTGTGAAAGCGCCCCTTGCCATGTCGCTGGCGGCAGGCAAGTATGGGAAAGGCTGCAGGAGGAACTGAACATCAAGGCTGGAGAGACGACCGAAGACGGTAAGTGGTCTTTGATCACGGTTTCCTGCTTAGGTGTTTGCGGAGTCGGTCCAGTCGTAGTAATTGACGAAGACCTGTACGGCAACGTAACCCCTGACCAGTTGCCGGAAATTTTATCTCATTACAGTTAAGGAGCGAGCCATGAAAACATACCGTTCTCTCGTTTTGGTTTCCAGTGATGCCCGCAGCCTTGAACTGGGAGCGCAGCAGGTCTTTCAGAAAATCCAGCAGGAAGTGAACCGGTTAGGATTGGATGAGGAAGTGTCTGTCTCCATGGTTGGGGATGTCGGCAGGCATGATGCGATCCCGATGGTGATCGTGTACCCTGAAGCCGCCATCTACGGACCGGTCAAAGTAGAAGATGTACCGTTCCTGGTGGAAGAACATCTCTACAAAGGCAGAATCGCTGCCGGTCTGCAGGCATCTCAACGCGAACTGAGCGGTCGCATTGCCTGGATTTCAGCCCGCAAAGGCACCCTTCCCGCCGAAAAACGGGTGGTTTTGGAACGTGCCGGTGTGATCGATCCCGACAATATCGAAGATTACATCCTTCATGACGGTTATCAAGCGCTTGGAAAAACGCTGAGCGAAATGAAACCGGAAGATGTCCTGGATATCATCAAGAAATCAGGCTTGCAGGGCCGCGGCGGTGCCGGTTTCCCAACCGGAATGAAATGGTCCTTTGTTGCCAAAGCGCCTGGAAAAAAGAAATATGTGGTTTGCAATGCTGATGAAAGCGAACCGGGTACTTTCAAAGACCGCCTGATCATTGAAGGCGATCCGCATTCCATTCTCGAAGCCATGATCATTGCCGGGTATGCGGTTGGCGCGACCGAAGGATACATTTATGTTCGCGGAGAATATGCGCTCGCCCAAACCCGACTGCGCAATGCCATCCAGCAGGCCAAGGAATTCGGTTTCCTGGGGAATAATATCTTTGACAGCGGATTTGACTTTGACATTCACATCCACAGCGGTGCTGGCGCTTACATTTGCGGTGAGGAAACAGCCTTGCTTGAGTCCATCGAAGGAAAACGCGGTGAACCACGCATCCGCCCGCCTTACCCGACCACATCCGGTTTATGGGGTATGCCCACACTGGTAAACAACGTTGAAACCCTGGCAAATGTACCCGCAATTATCCAGCATGGCGCAGAATGGTACCGTTCCATTGGTACCCCCAGCAGTCCGGGCACCAAGGTGTACACCATCCTGGGCAATGTCAATGTGACTGGGCTGATCGAAGTCCCGATGGGAATCACCCTGCGCGAAGTAATCGCGATCTACGGTAAAGGGATGAAAGAAGGATCATCCTTCAAACTTGCCCAAACTGGCGGTTCGAGCGGTTCAATTATCCCGGCCAGCCTGCAGGATACCCCTATGGACTTCGACTCATTCACCAAGACAGGAGTTGCCTTGGGTTCTGGTGCATTATTGATCTGCGATGAGGAAACTTGTGTAGTCGATCTGGCTAAGGTCCTTCTTCAGTTCTTCCGGGTTGAGAGCTGCGGTAAATGCAATCCCTGCCGGATTGGAACCGAAAGGTCATATACGATCCTTGACTCGATCTCGCAAGGCACCGGAACGCTTAAAGACCTGGAAGATTTGAAAATGCTGAGCGATAAAATGACCACCCTGTCAAATTGTGGTTTAGGTCAGACTGCAGGCACCCCCCTGCGGGATGTTATGAATTACTTCCGCGCTGAAGTCGAAGCACACATCCGCCTTAAAGTTTGCCCGGCTGGTGTTTGCCCGATGAGCGGCAGGCATTAATCACTCAATTTTGGATTATACGGAGAAGGTGAGTTATGGTAAATATCACAATCAACGGAACGAGTTACGAAGTACCTGAGGGTTATACTGTCCTGAAAGCAGCCACAGAAAAAGGGATCCACATCCCCACCCTGTGCGACCACCCAGAACTGACACCTTACGGCGGCTGCCGCCTGTGCCTGGTAGAAGTGGACGGCTTCCGGACACCTCAACCATCCTGCACCCTGCCGGTAAGCAATAACATGGTTATCCGGACAGACACTCCGGCTATTCATGAATCGCGGAAGTTCGTGCTCAGCCTGATTTTCAGCGAGCGAAACCACTTCTGCCCATATTGCCAGGTTAGCGGTGGTGACTGTGAATTGCAGAACAGTGCCTATGACGAAGGTATGACCTACTGGCCGATCCAGCCAAACTGGAAGAACTTCCCGGTGGATGCATCACACCCTTACATCATCCTTGAGCACAACCGCTGCATCCTGTGCCGCCGTTGTGTACGTGCCTGCGGTGAACTGGTTGGCAATTTCACTCTGGGTGTTGAAGAGCGAGGGGCAAACAGCATTCTGATGGCAGACTTGGGCGTACCGCTGGGTGAAAGCACCTGTGTTTCTTGCGGTACCTGTGTCCAGGTATGCCCGACCGGCGCTTTGATTGACCGCTGGAGCGCTTACCGGGGGCGGGAAGAAGAGAGCAAGAGCCAGAAGACTATCTGCACCGCTTGCAGTGTCGGTTGCGGAATCGAGGTCTTCACCCGCCACAACAACATTGTAAAAATTTACGGCGATTGGGATGCTGCCATCAATAAAGGCGTCATTTGTGAAAAAGGCCGCTTCCTCCCCATGGTAGAAAAACGCGAACGCGTTCTTACCCCCATCGTGAAACAGGACGGCAAACCCAAGGCAGCCACCTGGCAAAATGCCCTTGAGGCAATTGCAGCTAAGTGGAGCAAGGGAGAAGTTGCAGCCCTGGTTTCTGACCGGCTGCCTGCTGAAACATTATCATTCGTCAGCCACCTGGTTGGGTCAGACAAAGTTTCTGTTATCGAGTCTGCAGGAGATGCAACAAGCGGACTGAAGAAACCCTTTGAAGGTAAATTAGCCGACCTGAAGAAATCGGACTGCGTCGTGGTCGTGGGAACAAACCTGGCTGAAGACCACGAAGTTGCTGGTTTCTTTGTCAAACGGCTGGTCCCCAGCGGTACTTCTGTCATCCTTATCGATTCAGAATCCAATCCGCTCGACCAGGTTGCAGATGTTGTCCTGAAACCTGCAAAAGGTGGCGAAGCTGCCCTGCTGCAGTTACTGGCTGACGGCAAGGCAACTGAAGTTGCAGCCAAGGCAGCAGAACTCCTGGCAAAAGCCTCCAATCCTGTGTTCATCTATGGGAAATCAGCCTCAGAACTGACAATCAAGGCAGCCGTTGAAGCCGCCCAAAAATTCCACGGTGTGGTTTTGGGCACACGCGGCGGGGCAAATTCCCTCTTAACCGCATTCCTTGGAATGGAAAAAGAAACCCAGCTTGACAAAGCCAAAGCTGTTCTGATTGTTCTGGCAGACGATGAACCCAGCCAGAAACTGATCCATCAGTTGGAAAAAGTGCCGTTCAAGGTGGTCCTGGCGGCTTACCATTCTCAGCTCAGTGCCCAGGCTGATGTAGTTCTGCCGGTTGCAATGTGGGCAGAAGAATCCGGTACATTTATCAGTATGGATGGACACGTTCAACAGGCGGTTGCCTCAATTAATCCACCTGAAGAAGTAAAATCCAGTAAAGAAGCTGTGCAAGAAATTGCATCCAGGTTGGGGATCAAGGTAAATGGCGAAAGCTGGAAAGACCTGTTGAAATCCAAAGCGGTTGTTACTGAAATTGTAGAAGCATAAACCGGATATTAGCGTTATTTACAGTATCAAGAGGAGCTGATATGGCAAAACCAAAAATTTCTTCTGACTGGATGGGTGGCTGCGCGGGCTGTCACATGTCTTTCCTGGATATGGATGAACGGATCATCAAGCTGGTCGAACTGGCTGACCTGAGGTCAACCCCTATTACAGATTTGAAAGTGCCCGATGAAAGCGGTGTGGATGTAGGTATTCTCGAGGGAAGTGTCATGAACACTGCCAATGAGGAAGTTGTCCACCGCATGCGGGAACGCTGCAAAATCCTGGTAGCCCTTGGCGATTGCGCAGTTTTTGGCGGTGTCCCTGCCATGCGCAATTTCTTCACCATTGAAGAGACTTTGCGCCGGGGATATGTCGAGACAGAATCAACTGACGAAAACGGCAAAGTGCCTGATGACCCAGAATTGTGCAAGCAGACCAGGGTCCGTGCAGTTCATGAGGTCGTTCCGGTCGAACTCCATGTACCGGGCTGCCCGCCTGATCCTGATGTAATATTCTACGTATTAAGTGAACTGGCTCAAGGCCGGATGCCCGAATTAAAGGGCGACAAGATTAACTGGCATTAGGAGGTAAATAATGGTAGCGCAAAAAATCACAATTGAGCCAGTAACCCGGATTGAAGGTCACGCAAAAGTGACCGTCCATTTGAAACCTGATGGAAAGGTCGAACATGCTTACCTGCATGTGAATGAGTTCCGCGGGTTTGAGAAATTTTGCGAAGGCCGCATGGTCTTCGAAATGCCTTATATCACCCCCCGCATTTGCGGAATTTGCCCGGTCAGCCATCATCTTGCTTCAGCCAAAGCTGGAGACGATCTCCTCAGCTGTCCCCCACCAAAACCTGCTGTAATGCTGCGCGACCTGATGCATATGGGCCAGATCATCCAAAGCCATGGCATGCACTTCTTTGAACTGGCTGGTCCAGACCTGCTGCTCGGTTTTGACGCTGACCCTGCGATCCGCAATGTCGTCGGACTGATTCAAGCTGCACCAGACCTGACCGTGAAAGCAGTCCGGCTGCGAAAGTTTGGCCAAGAGATCATCAAGACCCTTGGCGGACGCAAGGTCCACCCCGATTTTGCGGTTCCAGGCGGAGTCAATAAAGCCCTGACAGTCTCCGAGCGGGATGAAATCCTGTCGCTGATTGATGAAAACATTGCCACCACCCAGGTGGGCATCAAGATCATGAAAGACTGGGCTGCCGAGCATATTGAGGACATCAACAAATTTGCTGTCCTTGAATCCGGATATCTTGGCCTGGTCACACCCAACAATGGGTTGGAATTATCCGATGGGATAATCAGGCTAAAAGATTCACAGGGTCAGGAACTCGAGCGCTTTGAAGGGCGCAACTACCTGGACTACATCGCTGAACATGTTGAGCCCTGGTCATACCTGAAATTCCCGTACTACAAGAAATTTGGTTTTCCGGGCGGAGTTTACAGGGTTGGTCCGCTTGGCCGCCTGAACAATGCAGACATCATAGAGACCCCAATGGCTGCCGAAGAGATGAAGTACTGGAAGTCGCTCAATAACGGCAAACCAGTTGGCAATACCCTCTATTACCACCTGGCCCGCATGATTGAGGCACTCTTCGCCCTGGAACGGGTCCGCATCCTGTGCGAAGATCCCGATATCCTTTCAACCGACATCATCAACACCCGCCAGTATAACAAGGGTGAAGGTGTGGGCGTGATCGAAGCCCCGCGTGGTACTCTCTTCCACCATTACTGGGCCAATGCCAACGGCCAGCTGGAACGGGTGAACCTGATCGTCTCGACCGGGCATAATAACTGGGCTATGAGCACCGCAGTAGATTCTGTTGCCAAGACCTATATTGATGGTCCAGTCACTGAAGGAATGTTGAACCGGGTTGAAGCCGCCATCCGCGCCCATGACCCCTGCCTTTCCTGCTCCACCCATGCAGTCGGGCAAATGCCCATCGAAATTGAAGTGCTGGATGTCGAAGGAAAACTTGTCAACACGGTAAAACGCGGACTTTAATTAAAGTAGTAAACACCTGCAGGGGTTTTGGCAGCCTGTCAAAACCCCTGCATTTGTAAGTAGTCATGAAAAAGATCATCATCATCGGGTATGGAAACCCAGACAGGGAAGATGACGGGGTAGCCTGGCATGTTGTCATGGCGCTGGCAGGGCATTATGGTGTACCAGTCCCGGATGACTTGCTGGAAGGTTTTGTACCAGCAGGAAACAGCCCCGATTTCTACACATCCCTGCAGCTCACCCCTGAAATGGCAGACACCATTGCTGAATATGATGCGGTGTGCTTTGTAGATGCACACACCGGTGCTGTGCCGGATGACCTCAATATCAAACGCCTTGAACCAGGTTTCCAGAACTCGCCCTTCACCCACCACATGACTCCTGAAACCTGCCTCTCCATCACCCAGACGATCCACCAGAAAGAGCCGGCAGCCTTGCTTGTTTCCATTAGGGGATACTCCTTCGAGTTCTCACACTCCTTATCTATGCGCACAGCCGCCCTGGCTGGCGAAGCGGTCAAAGTGATCATTAACTGGGTTGACGAATTATTGAATTAATGAATCTGAATGGTGACAATTCAATTACATTTGTTCATTGACCTTAGAACCTGCAGATTGTAAATTATGTGTAAAGTTTGTCCAATAAGATAGAGTAGATGAGCATTACTTCGGATTTGAACCTGACTTTGAAAAGCATCCCCTGGTTCCATGATCTGCCCCAGGAGAAGATCGACGCGCTTGCCCAGATCGCACGGTTTTGTGATGTATCAGCAGGCTCATCGCTTTTTAAGGAAGGTACCCGCCCTGATACCCTCTATATCTTGCTCGAAGGCCAGCTCATCCTGGAGTCTTTTGTGCCTACCCGCGGGTCAGTGTTTATGAATAAAGCTGAACCGCTGGATATCATCGGCTGGTCCTGTGTCACACCTGTTGTGCGCGAAAGAACCTGCAGCGCCAAAGCTCTGAGTGCCTGCCACCTGATTTGTTTTGACACATCTTCGCTCATCACCCTGTGCGACTCCGATCCCGAGCTTGGGTATGTCATTATGCGGCGCTTGACCAATGTCATTGCCAGCCATCATCTAAATACCCGCCTGCAGCTATTTGATATCATTGTCCGGCAGCCAGGCAAGATGATTCCAAGTACCCAGGAATAAATCCTTTATTCGGACTATTTTGGTATAATATCTTGCGTTGCAAGTGTATTAACCTTGCCGGTTGGATCATAATAATGGGACAGAATAACATTGCAAGGCGCATCCAGGTACAGGGCATCGTCCAAGGGGTCGGTTTCCGGCCTTTTGTGTATGAGCAGGCGTTAAAGAATCACCTGACAGGCTGGGTTAGAAATTCCTCATCTGGCGTTGAAATCGAAGTAAACGGCTCGCCCGATGGTATCGAGAAGCTGATAAGTGCACTCTCAAATCATCTGCCGCCGCTTGCCAGGGTCGATTCTCTTCAAGTCACTGAGATTCAACCGGAATTTTTCCCGGATTTCCAAATCTTTTCCAGCCAGCCCCAGCCGGGCGAGTATATTCCAATTTCACCGGATATTGCTATTTGCGCTGACTGCCAGAAGGAACTGTTCAACCCAAAGGACCGCAGGTACCGTTACCCGTTCATCAATTGCACAAACTGCGGACCGCGTTTCACGATCATTGAGGACATTCCATACGACCGTCCCTTTACCACCATGAAGGGATTTCCTTTATGCCCGCAATGCACGGCAGAATACAAAAACCCGCGGGACAGAAGGTTTCACGCCCAACCGATCGCCTGCCCGGTCTGCGGACCACAGTTAAATTTCATCGCAGGCGGTGAAGAAAAAGCAGCAGGCGAAGAGGCCCTTCAGCTGACCAGGAAATGGATCAGGCAAGGAAAGATCATTGCGGTGAAAGGCCTGGGCGGTTACCACCTGGCCTGTGATGCTCGCAATGAAGCTGCAGTTGCAGCTATGCGCAATCGTAAAAAACGCAGCGACAAACCGTTTGCCCTGATGGCTTTCGATTTGGCATCAATCAAGGCAGCCTGTGAAGTGTCTGAGGCAGAAGAAGAACTGCTCCTTTCACGCCAGAAACCGGTGGTATTGCTTAACCAGAAACCCGCGAACGGCATTGCCCCCTCAGTAGCACCAGGGCTCGATACCCTTGGAATCATGCTGCCGTACACTCCCTTGCACTTGCTGCTGCTCGAACCTGAAGCAGGTTACCCTGATTTGCTGGTGATGACCAGCGGGAATATGAGCGATGAGCCCATTGCCTACATTGATGAAGATGGAATTAAAAGGCTCCAGCCAATTGCGGATGCCGTTTTGAACCACAACCGCCCGATCCACATGCGGGTGGATGATTCGGTTGTCAGGGAAGAAAGGGGCAAAATCTACCCTATACGCCGCGCACGCGGCTATGCGCCGGATGCTGTCACCCTCTCTCAGGATGTGCCGCAGGTACTTGCTACCGGTGCTTTGCTGAAAAATACATTTTGCCTTACACGCGACAAATATGCATTTATCAGCCACCACATTGGCGACCTGGAAAACTACGAAACATACCGCTCTTTCAAGGAAGGTGTTGCTCACTACCAGAACCTGTTCCGGATAACGCCTGAACGGGTAGTGTGCGACCTGCACCCGGATTACCTGAGCACCCGCTACGCACTCGAATTCTCACAGGAACACCAGCTGCCTGTTCTGCAGGTACAACACCACCATGCCCACCTGGCAAGCGTGATTGCGGAAAACCACCTGCCGGTTGATGAGCAGGTTATCGGCCTGTGTTTTGATGGTACAGGCTATGGCACAGACGGCAAGATCTGGGGCGGCGAGGTGCTGGTCGGAAATTGCCACGGTTACCAGCGCTATGCCCACCTGGCTTACCAACCCTTGCCGGGAGGAGATGCTGCCATTCACCACCCTGCCAGGATCGCACTGGCGTATCTCTGGAACGAGAAGATCGATTGGGATGAGCATACGAGTCTGGTTGATTCCAGCCTGTGTAGCGCAGACCGCAGCATCTTGCTTGCCCAGCTGCAGAATTCCATCAATACTCCCCAAACCTCCAGCATGGGGCGGCTTTTTGATGCAGTTTCAGCCCTGGCTGGCATATGCGCTGAAACCAGCTACGAAGCCCAGGCAGCCATCCTGCTCGAAGTTGCAGCGAACCCGGCAGCAACCGGCCGTTATCCCTTGCCGTTGAAAGCCGGCGTGTGGGAGATAGAGCCCTTGTTGCAGGGAATCATTGCAGATCTCTATCAGAATGACAGCAAAGCAGAGATTGCAGGAAAATTCCACAATTCCATTGCCCTGGCAGCAATTGAGGTTTGTGAAGCAGCCCGCTCACAGTCAGGGTGCAGCGCTGCGGCCTTAAGCGGAGGCGTCTGGCAGAACAGGCTGTTGTTGCGGAAAACCGTAAGTGGATTAGAATCTAAAGGGTTTACCGTGTTAACCCATCACCAGGTTCCGTCCAATGATGGCGGTTTGTCTTTGGGACAGGCCTGGATCGCAGCTAATGCTGAATTTACTGGTAAATAGACAAAAAGGAGTCAAAAATGTGCCTTGGAGTTCCTGGAAAAATCATTGAAATCCTTGAAGGACCCGGTTTACGGATGGCTAACGTGGACTTTGGCGGCGTTATCCGCCAGGTTTGCATTGAGACGTTGCCGGATGCACAGGTGGGAGATTACACCATCGTACATGCCGGGTATGCATTGAACAAACTAAGTGAAGAAGAAGCGCAGGAGACACTCTCTATCTTGCGCGAAATGGGTGAATACGAGGATTAGACAGGTGGACTTTACCAGCAGTTTCCGCGACCCTAAAATTGTCGCCAATCTCATACAGAAGATAAAAAAGACCATAACCCGTCCCTGGGTCATCATGGAGATCTGCGGCGGGCAAACGCACGCCATCATGCACTACGGCCTGGACCAGCTTCTTCCGCCCGAGATCGAGTTGGTACATGGGCCTGGCTGCCCGGTTTGTGTGACCTCCTTGGAACTGGTAGATAAGGCGCTGGCAATTGCTGCCCATCCGGATGTGATATTTACTTCTTATGGTGATATGCTGCGGGTACCCGGTTCAAAAGACGATCTTTTCAACCTGCGCGCACGCGGAGCCAGCATCCAGGTGGTTTACTCCCCTCTGGATGCCGTCCAAATTGCCCAGGCTAATCCTGACCGGCAGGTGGTTTTCTTCGCCATCGGGTTTGAAACGACTGCACCCGCCAACCTGGCAGCCCTGGCGCAGGCACGCGCCTTGAACCTGGACAATTTCACTTTGCTGGTATCGCATGTGTGTGTGCCGCCTGCCATGCATGCCATTTTGGGATCACCGAATAACCGCGTCCAGGGATTCTTAGCTGCCGGTCACGTTTGTGCCGTGATGGGTTTCTGGGAGTATCACCCGATCGCCGAATTGTACAAAATTCCCATCACCGTAACCGGTTTCGAGCCGGTAGATCTGCTTAACGGAATTCTCTTGACTTTACAGGCGTTGGAAAAAGGTGAAGCGGCAGTTCAGAATGCCTACCCGCGTGTTGTGACTGAGCACGGCAACATTCATGCACAGCAGTTAATTTCGACCTATTTTGAACCCTGCGATCGCAACTGGCGCGGGATAGGCATGATCCCGATGTCCGGGTGGGCGTTGCGTCCGGAATTTTCCCGCTTTGACGCCGAAAAACGCTTTAAGGTGGAACATATCCAGACCCACGAGTCAGAGATATGTATCTCAGGCCAGATCCTGCAAGGGATCAAAAAGCCTAACCAGTGCCCGGCATTTGGCACAATTTGTACACCCCAAAACCCCCTTGGTGCAACCATGGTATCTTCCGAAGGTGCATGTGCTGCATATTACCGCTACGCACGTAAATAGCCATTCATGGAATACTTCCTGGCTGCCCTGCCCATCGTTATCCTCCTTTTCTTGATGGTCGTCCTCCGCATGGGAGGGCACATTGCCGGCCCCATCAGCCTGGCAGCCGGTATACTGGCAGGATTGCTTGCCTTCGGCTTGAATGGACAGGTGCTGCTGACCGGGTTGACAAAAAGCCTGGTGCTGTCATTCTATGTCCTGTTGATCATTTGGCCTGCCATGCTCCTGTACCAGACCATGCATCTTTCCGGCGGGATCCAGGCGCTGGCAGTCAGCTTGCAGCGTATCATCCCCGATACCGGGTTCTTGTGGCTCATCCTGGCCTGGTGCTTTTCTGCTTTCCTGGAAGGCATTGCTGGATTCGGCATCCCCATTGCCATTGTTGCACCCATCCTTGTTACCCTTGGAATGCCGCCAGTAACCGCGGTGGCAAGTGCGGCAATCGGTCATGCCTGGGCAGTGACTTTCGGCGATATGGGCGTCGTCTTCCAGGCCCTGGTTGGGGTTGTGAATATGAATGCTGCCAGTCTGGTGGTTCCAGCCAGCGTTTTGATGGGGATTGCCTGCCTGCTTTGCGGAATTGCGGTTGCCCTGGTAATCAAACAAACCAGTCTACTCCCCTATGTATTGCTCATCGCACTGGTAATGGCAAGCGTCCAGGCAGCCCTGGCATACTTTGACCTGGTTACCCTGAGCGGATTCCTGGCAGGGTTGTCAGGGATACTGACAGGGGTGTTGATAAAAAAGAAAAACGGTAGCAAACTGGCTGAACCAGGAACCCGGCAGAAGCTAATTGCTATCCTGGGTGTGTACCTGGCACTTTCGGTTGTCCTTATCATCGTCTTCTGGCCAGGCGCGATCCGCCAGTTTCTGCAAGGAATTGCCTGGATTCCGCAATTTTCAGCGGTTATTACTAATTCAGGATTTACAACTCCGGCAGGTAATGGGCAGGCGATCCGCCCATTTTCCCATCCAGGCTTTTGGGTCCTATTAACAGCAGGGATAACCCTGTATATTTATTCCAGGCAGAAGTTGATCCCAGAGAGAGGATGGAGAACCGCTTTGCAGTTTACCTGGAAATCTGCCGCACCTGCTAGCATTGCTATTATCTCCACGGTTGCGCTTTCATCCATCATGGAACATACAGGTATGACCCAATCGCTTGCTAAAGGGTTAAGTCTTTCATTAAAAAGTCTATATCCCATGGTTTCGCCCTGGGTTGGAATTCTGGGTGCATTTGCCACCGGTTCCAACACCAATTCTAATATCCTGTTTGGGGCAATGCAGGAAGATATAGCCATCCTGCTAAAATTTGCCCCTGCCTGGCTGATCGCAGCTCAAACCGCAGGCGGTTCGCTGGGAAGTATGCTTTCTCCGGCAAAGGTAATTCTCGGCTGCAGCACGGTTGGACTTCAAGGACAGGAGGGCTCTGTTTTGAAACTGACCCTGCCCATCGGTCTGGCTATTGGCCTGCTACTTGGCGGCGTGATACTCCTGGCTGGAGCCTAGTTCAGGATATGTTACAATCGCACCCATGACAGAAATACACACATTACCTGAGATGGAAGGCCCGGTTTGCCCGCTTCCCCTGCCGCACAATGAGCAAATCGTTATGGGGCATGGCAGTGGCGGCTTGATGACCCGCGACTTGATCAATAAGGTATTTGCCCCATTTCTTTCCAACCCTGTGCTGGATGCCGGCAATGATTTTGGGCTTCTCCCGCCCTCTCAAATAAGTAATCCCAGGCTGGTGGTTTCTACCGATTCGCATATCGTCACTCCCCTCTTCTTTCCAGGAGGTGACATTGGCCGGCTATCGGTTTGCGGTACTGTCAATGACATCAGCATGTCCGGCGCCGCCCCGGCCGGGTTGACCGCTGGTTTCATCCTGGAGGAAGGATTGGCCATCCAGGTGCTCCAAAAGGTAGTTGCTTCCATGCAGGTGGCTGCGAAGGAAGCTGGTGTCTTCATTGCTGCCGGTGATACCAAAGTGGTTAATAAGGGACAGGGTGATGGGATTTACATCAATACAGCTGGTTTTGGCTGGCTGCCAGGCTCCAGAAGCATTCACGGAGCCAATGCGCAGCCGGGGGATGCGGTCATCATTTCAGGCAGCATGGGCGACCATGGCATTGCTGTCCTTTCTGCCCGCGGAGAACTGGGGTTTTCGACTTCGCTCGAATCAGATGTTGCCCCATTAAACGGTTTGATTGCCCAGGTTTTGGCTGCAGTACCGGAAATCCATGCTCTGCGCGATCCGACCAGGGGCGGGCTGGCCACCACACTGAACGAGATAGCCGGTCAGAGCCAGGTAAGCATCTGGCTTGACGAATCCGCCATTCCGGTCAAATCAGTTGTCCGAAATGCCTGCGAGATCCTGGGTTTTGATCCGCTGTACGTTGCCAATGAAGGCAAAGTGATCGTTATTTTACCCGCCCAATATGCAGAGAAAGCCTTAGAAATCATGCGAAATCACAAGTACGGACGCGAGGCAGCCATTATTGGTAAAATTGAAAAAGATGAACCGGGTGCAGTTCTGCTCCGGACAAGCTATGGCAGTACAAGGATATTGGATATGCTGGCAGGCGAAATGCTGCCGCGTATTTGTTAATTTATCATTCAGGAGAATACATGAAAATCAATTACCAGGAAACCACCTCAGATCTGGCAGTCCGCATTGACATCCATAACAAGTTTGGCGGCAAGGATATCGATGCCTGGATGCTCGACCTGATTAAACTGCAGCCCGGAAGCAAGATCCTGGATGTAGGTTGCGGAGCAGGAAAGCAATGTTTTTCTTATCATGACTATCTTAAAGGCAATGCTGACATCACCGGTGGTGATGTATCCGATGATTTGCTTGCCCAGGCACGCGGTGAAAATGAAAAACGCGGCACCAGTATTCCCTTTATCACTTTGAATTTCAACAAGCAATTCCCGTTTGAAGACAACCTGTTTGATTTCACATCATGCTGTTTTGCCATTTATTATGCAGAGGATGTTCCATTCACCATTTCCGAAATGCACCGGGTACTTAAACCGGGTGGAAGATTATTTACAACCGGTCCAATGCCGCAGAACAAGCAGCTCTTCTATGATGTGATCCGTGAAGCAACCAATAAACCCATTCCGCCCATGCCGGGCAGCAGCCGCTTTGAAAGCGAATTCCTGCCGGTAATACGCAGCTTGTTCTCAAGTGCTGAGGTGCACATTTTTGAAAACCCGCTGACCTTTGAAAGTGCTGAACCTTTTGTGGCATACACCCGGGCTTCTCTTTCCGAGGACCGCAAAATTTGGACCAGCCTTTTCGAAGGCAAAGATGATTTTGAAAACCTGATGCGTGAGATCGAAAAGGTGGCAGCCAGGCGGATCGAAAAAGAAGGTAAACTGGTGATGACCAAAGTGGTTGGCGGATTCCTGGCTACTAAATAGAGGACAGCATGAACCATGACATGACTTTTTTTGGGAAAAAGATCTGCTTCATTGGTGCCCACCCTGACGATATAGAACTGGGCGCAGGAGCGCTCATTGCCCATGTTGCCGGCGCCACGGAAGTGCTGTGTGTGACCCTGTCAGACAATAAAAAGAACCCTGACCTGGTGAACGTGGCTGCAGAACACCGCCGAAGCATGGCTGTACTGGGAGTACCGGAGGATCATGTCATTGTTGGTGGATTTGAGACCCGCCGCTTTCCACATTCCCGCCAGGAAATTTTGGAATACTTGATCAGTTTAAACAGCTCATTTCACCCGGAGATCGTTTTCACTCATACCCGGGCTGACATTCACCAGGACCATGCTACCACAACCGAAGAGACCTTGCGCGCTTTCAGGGGCACCACAGTGCTGGGTTTTGATGTACTTCGGTCCAGTTACGGCTTCTTCCCGAACTTCCTGGTAGATGTCACCGCAGAGGATGTGGAGAAGAAAATCCAGGCACTGGCAGAATACAAGACTTACGACAGTAAATACTATTTTGACCCCCAGATCACGCGTGCAACTATGATCCGGCATGGAGCCCTGGCGGAGCGCCAGTACGCCGAAGGGTTCGATATCCTCCGGATTGTCGCCCAATTTGGGTGCTGCTGATTTATCCTTCAAGAACAACTGCCCGGTACACCCGGGCAGTTTTCATACTGGAACCTTTCACATGATTGGATCGTCTTAAGGGAGAATAGTGAGGCAATAATGAAAAAAGTCACCTTGTTTGTGTTGCTGGTCATGCTGGTCTCTGCCTGTACCCCGCAAGGCGGGAACGGCAATTCATCCCCAGAAATCTCATCTTCAATCCCGCGCGATATGGAACCTGCTGTCCCATCAGGCAACCTGGAAAAACTGGTGCGGGGTAACACCAGCTTTGGGATCAATTTGTTTCAAGCCGTCAAACAGGGTAATGAAAACCTCATTTTCTCTCCATACAGTATTTCGGTTGCCCTGGCAATGGCTCAAGCTGGTGCAAAG
Source organism: Leptolinea sp. UBA4782 (assembly GCA_002403095.1). GTDB lineage: Bacteria > Chloroflexota > Anaerolineae > Anaerolineales > Anaerolineaceae > UBA4782. The sequence continues at coordinate 14,023 of DHHC01000051.1, read as the reverse complement.
GATAACACCCTGCAGCAAATGAATGATGTATTGCGTTTCTCGCTGCCGGTTGAAGACCTGCACCCGGCCATTAATGCCTTACAGCTGGAATTGAACAACCGTGAAAACAATGATTACGAAGAAGGCAAAAAAGATTTTGAATTGAACATCGTCAATTCGATCTGGGGAGAGAAGACCTATACCTTCCTGCCCGGTTACCTGGATTTGCTGGCTAAGAATTACGGAGCCGGACTGCGCCTGGCTGACTTCATCCTGCAGCCAGATGCCTCTCGCAAGGAGATCAACCAGTGGGTAAGCGACCAGACCAATGACCGCATTCAGGATTTGTTACCTGAAAATTCCATCACTGAACTGACCCGGCTGGTGTTAACCAATGCCATCTACTTTAAAGCAAGCTGGCTGCACCAGTTTGAACCGGGTATGACGCAAAACGGGGTTTTCACATTGCTGAACGGCGAGGATGTCCAGGTACCGATGATGCGCCAAACCGAGACTTTCGGTTATGCCAGTCAAGATGGCTACCAGTTGATTTCCTTGCCCTACGAGGGAAACAAGCTTTCCATGCTTATCATTCTTCCCGATGAAAACAACTTTACCCAGGTGGAAAAAGCCATGAGCGGGTTGGATGTCCAAAACCTGGTTAGCTCCATTTCCTTTGCACAGCTTGACCTGAGCATGCCAAAATTCAAGATCGAATCTTCTATTGGCCTTGCTGATCATCTGAATGCGATGGGAATGAAAGATGCCTTTATTCCTGGCATTGCTGATTTCTCAGGAATGGACGGTACGCATGACCTTTATATTTCGGCTGTCCAGCATAAGGCATTTATCGAAGTGGATGAGACAGGAACCGAGGCAGCTGCAGCTACTGCAGTGGTTGTTGGAATTGAGTCGATGCCGATCGACGAGCCCCTCAAAGTAAACATTGATCAACCGTTTATTTTTATGATTGTAGATAACAAAACGGGTTCTGTCCTCTTCTTGGGCAGGGTCATAAATCCTGCGTCTTAAAACAAAAAATGGCAGAAGCATTATCTGCCATTTTTCTTTCCTCTAGTTCTTATTCAGCCAAGCCTATTTCTACCTGACCGTCATTAACCCTTACAGGGTACATCACTGTATCGCGTACGGCAGGCAGGCGCGTTGCTTTTCCAGTGCGGATGTCGAACCTGGCGCCATGCCTGGGGCATACCACCTCAAATCCGTCAAGATCACCATCGCCCAGCGGGCCACGATCATGGGTGCACATATCTTTAATGGCATAAAAAACATCCCCCACCCTGAAGATTACAACCGGATCATTATTAATATCGACAAAGATGCGCTCACCCGGGGCAATCTCATCCTCCCCGGCTACTGGAAAATATTTGATCTCATTTTCCACTTCCATCTTAATCCTCCACCAGTGCGTCAGATGCTTCGCCCAGGCCATACACCCCGGCTTTCACCACCTTTAGCGATAGCAACGCACATTTCAAACGTACCGGTCCCAGTTCGATCCCCAGCAGGTCAAGAATGTCCTGTTTGGTCATCTTTTTCACTTCTTCAATATTTTTCCCAATGATGGATTCCATCAAAAGGTCAGCCGATGCCTGACTGATGGCGCATCCATGCCCGCTGAAACCCGCATCAGTGATCATGCCGGTCTCATCAACCCGTAAATCTACACGCAGCTGGTCTCCGCAAAGGGGATTTTCATCCTCAAAACTGATATCATGAGGGTCCAGTTCTTTCTTAAACTGCGGATCTTTATAACGTTCGATGATTATTTCGCGGTAAAGGTCATCCATTCGGTCAACTCATGAGAATAGTTTAATAACATGCGCCAGTCCAGCCATTAGCTTATCTACTTCTTCTGGTGTGTTGTACAGGTAAAAACTGGCACGCGTGCTGGCAGGAACCTGGAAGCGGGTATGGAGCGGCATAGCGCAGTGATGCCCGGCCCGAACGGCAATCCCATGCTGGTCCAGTATCTGTGCAACGTCGTGAGGATGGGCAATATCCATAACCATTGAAAGGACCCCGCCCTTTGATCCTGCATCAGGTCCAAGAAGACTGATCTGCGGGAATTGTCTCACCTGCTCCATGGCATAAGTAATCAGCTCTTCTTCGACCGCCTGGACATTTTCCATTCCTATGCCAGAAAGGTAATCCACGGCAGCTCCGAATCCAATCACTTCGGCTATGGCTGGTGTACCAGCTTCAAACTTGTAAGGAAGTTCGTTGGGAGAGAAGGACCGCAGCGCAACCTTGCGAATCATGTCACCCCCGCCCATGAAGGGAGGCATAGCGGTGAGCAGGTTTTCTTTGCCGTACAGGACTCCGATTGCGGTCGGTCCGCACATTTTATGGGCAGAAAATGCCAGGAAATCAGCATCGAGATCCTTAACTGAGACGGGAAAATGCGGCACTGATTGGGCAGCATCTACCAGGGTTAATGCACCTGCCAGGTGAGCTAAATCAATGATCTCTTTTGCCGGGTTAATGGTCCCCAAAACATTCGACATATGGGTGAATGAGACCAGCTTTGGTTCGAGTTTTAATAAATCCTTGTATGCAGCCAGGTCCAATAGTCCATCATCGCTAACAGGGATAAACTCCAGCTTGATGTTCTTTTCCGATGCCAGGATCTGCCAGGGAACAAGATTGGCGTGGTGTTCCATCTCTGTCAGGATAACTACATCGCCATCTTTCAGGAATTTCCTGCCCCATGAATAAGCCACCAGGTTGATCGATTCGGTCGTGTTGCGAGTAAATATGACCTCACGCGTGGACCCGGCATCGATGAACCTGCTAATTTTCGCCCGCGCGCTTTCGTAAGCTGCAGTTGCTTCTTCAGCCAGGGTGTGCACGCCGCGGTGAATGTTTGCATTCATGCTGCGGTAATAATTATCCATGGCCGTAATCACAACCTCAGGTTTTTGCGAGGTCGCAGCTGAATCAAGATAAACCAGGGGTAACCCTGGTTTAACATCTCGCATCAAAATAGGAAAATCAGCCCGATAGGATTTCACTTTCACTACCTGCCTGTGGTTTAAGCTGCTTTGGGTAGATCCTTCTTACCGGTTCTTTTTTGGGGAAAGCGGATGTGCTGGGAATTGACCGGATACCAGAGGATATGGTCTGGCACCATCCAGCCATCAGTCAAAAACACATTTGTCCTGAACTGAACAGCCACCATTTTCGGGTCTACCTGCACCACAATGCCTTTCAGCCAGCCGCGTATGCGCTCGCCTTCTTTCTCGTGGTCACAATAAACTTCTACAGTATCACCAACATCAAAAATAATCCCGGGATCTGGTGCTTTCATAAAGGACATGGATGCCATTTCCTTCCCCATAAAGATTTAATCAAATCAGTATATCATATTATCGTTTTCATCTTTTTTGTGATGGCAGCCTGAAAACGGTCGCGCACGCCTTCAAATGGAATACGCTGCATAATTGGATCGAAGAATCCCTGAACCACAAGTTTCTCGGCTTCTTTTTCAGGAATGCCGCGGCTGACAAGGTAGAAAACCAGTTCAGGATCTATTTTTCCAACGGTAGCGCCGTGAGTACAGCGCACATCATCCGCCAGGATTTCCAAACCCGGAATAGAATCAGCCCGGGCATTCCGGCTGAGCACGATATTCCTGTTAGCCTGGTACCCGTCGGTTTTTACTGCATCAGGGGCAACATAGATCATTCCCTGCCAAACGGAACGGCTTTCATCCAGTAAGGCTCCCTTAAAAAGCAAGTCGCTGGTGGTATGCGGAGCCAGGTGGTTCTGCTGCGTATCATGGTCAAGATGCTGCTGGTTGTTGGTAAAGTAGAACCCCGACATCTTGCCCACTGCTCCCCTGCCGGCAAGTGAAAGCTCAGAAAAGTTCTTGGTCAGCCGGCTGCCGATCGCCCCAAATATCCAATCAATGGATCCATCCTGTTCAATCCTGGCCCGCTCGTGGCTGAAATTCCAGACATTTTGACCCCAAGACTGTAACTCGACAAAACCCAGATGAGCTTCACGGCCGACAAAAAGCTCAACTATGCCGGCATGCATGATTTGGCCAGCTTCTGCCTCAGGCGAGGCTGATTCATGCACATAAGTCACGCTTGCCCCTTCCTCAAGGTAAACCAAGATATGGCTCAGGTATGCCAGCCCGGTACCCTGTCCCCATAACAGGCTGTGAAGCGGTGTATCGATTTGCACATGCCTGGGAACATACAAAAGGATGCCTGTCCTGGATAAAGCTGCTGCCAGGGCTGCGAATTTTCCTTCATTGGGTGATACTACCTTACCCAGTACCTCCGCCAGCAAACCTGGGTGTTTTTCCTCTGCGGTTTTCAGGTCAGTGAACACAACCCCCTGTTTTTCGAGGTCCTCACTGATGGATTTGGCAGCACCTGAAGCGCTCAGTACAATCTGACCGCCGTGGGATTTTCCCGCCAGTGGCTTGAGAAGTTGTGCTGGCACTTTCTCTTTTCCGTCTGTGCTGTTCAACCCAGCCAGCTGGAACCGGTCCGATTGCAGGGTATGGATATCTGTCCTGCGCCAGGGCTCGTCTGTAGTCAGCGGCATAGGCAGTGCTTGAAATGCCTGCCAGGCTTGCTGCCGGTATTCAATAATCGCTTTGTCATCGCTAAAATTCGGGATGTGATCTTCACTAAAAGTAAATTCCGGGGCAATGACTGAGGCAGGCCGCCTTCTGCTGGTGATTATGGTAGGGGTCTCTATCATGATAGTTCTTCTGCTCCTATCCTACCGATCCCGCCATTTGCAGCTGGATCAGCCTGTTCATTTCAACCGCGTATTCCATCGGCAGCTCTTTCACCAGCGGCTCGATGAACCCGGAAACCACCATGGTTGTGGCTTCTTCTTCACTCATCCCGCGAGATTTCAAGTAGAAAAGCTGCTCCTCACCCACCTTAGATACAGATGCTTCATGACCGATAGTGACATCCTCTTCATCAATTTCGATATAGGGATAAGTGTCAGAGCGTGAATGCGGATCCAGGAGCAGTGCATCGCAAACTACATTCGATTTGACACCCTCAGCACCTTTAAACACTTTCACCAGCCCGCGGTAGGATGCCCTGCCGCTGCCTTTGCTGATCGATTTGGAAGTGATCTTGCTGGTGGTATGGGGTGCAAAATGGAGCATTTTTCCGCCTGCATCCTGGTGCTGGCCATTTCCGGCAAATGCCATTGAAAGGATCTCGCCGTGGGCTCCTCTTTCCATCAAGTAACAGGACGGGTATTTCATCGTCACTTTCGAGCCCAAATTAGAGTCTACCCATTCCATTGTGCCGTTTTCAAATACCTTTGCCCTCTGTGTTACCAGGTTGTAAACATTAGTTGACCAGTTCTGAATGGTTGTGTAGCGGACGCGGGCGTTTTTCTTTACCACGATTTCGATCACCCCGCTGTGGAACGAATCGGTAGTGTACTGGGGAGCTGTGCAGCCTTCAACATAATGCACCTGTGAGCCTTCATCAGCGATGATAAGAGACCGCTCAAACTGCCCGATATTGGCTACATTTAGCCGAAAATAAGCCTGCAGCGGCAGATCCACTTTTACGCCCTTGGGAACATACACAAAGGAACCGCCGGACCAAACTGCACTGTTCAAAGCAGCGAATGTATTATCTTCAATTGGGATGACGGTGCCGAAATACTCCCTGAATAAATCAGGGTGTTGCTGCAGCCCCTGTTCTATGCTCAGGAAAATTACACCTTGCTTCTCCAGGTGTTCCTGGATGCTGTGGTATACCATTTCTGATTCATACTGGGCGCCAACGCCTGCTAAAAACTTCTGCTCCGCTTCTGGAATACCCAGCTTATCAAAGGTATTCTTAATTGTCTCGGGAACATCATCCCAGCTCTTGCTTTCAGCTTCAGCTGGTTTCACGTAGTAGTAAATATCATCCAGATTTAACTTGCTGAGGTCTGCGCCCCAGCCTGGTATCGGGCGGGATCGGAAGTGCTCCAGGGCTTTTAACCTGAATTCAAGCATCCATTCGGGTTCATGCTTCATGGCAGAAATCATTTGCACAACTTCGCGGTCCAACCCTTTTCGCGATTTAAACACTGACACATCCGGGTCGGTAAACCCGTATTTATAATCACTGATCTTCTCAAGGAAATCGGACGATTGACCGTTACTCATTACAGCCTCCTTGTGCTGCCGGTTCAGGCAGCAGCTCCATTGCTGTACTTTTCACGCACCCAGTCATACCCATGCTCTTCCAAATGCAGCGCCAAATCTGGACCGCCCGATTCAACTACCCTGCCGCCCAGCATTACATGCACATAATCCGGCTTAATATAGTTTAGGATCCTCTGGTAGTGGGTAATCAATAAAACACCCAGGTCAGGTCCGCGTAGGGCATTTACACCTTCAGATACTATCCGCAGAGCATCGATATCTAAACCCGAGTCAGTTTCATCCAGGATGGCGATCTCCGGCCGCAATGTGGCCATTTGTAATATTTCAGCCCTTTTTTTCTCACCGCCGGAAAATCCATCATTGAGATACCTTCCAGCAAAAGCGCTGTCCATCTTCAACAGGTCCATTTTTTCTTTCAGCAGCTTGCGGAATTCGACCAAGGATACCCCCTTGTCGTCAGGATTTACTGCTTTACGCCGGGCATTGAGTGCGGTTCGCAAAAAATTTGCTACAGTAACCCCGGGGATGGCCACCGGGTACTGGAAAGCAAGGAAAATACCCTTCCGGGATCTTTCATCAGCCTCCAATTCCAGGATGTTTTCCCCATTGAGCAGGACTTCTCCCTCTGTTATGGTGTAGGCTGGATGACCCATTAAAGCATACGCTAAAGTTGATTTCCCTGTACCATTTGGCCCCATGATAGCATGGACTTCACCTTTATCAATGGTCAGGTCAACACCCTTCAAGATTTCCTTGTCTTCAATACTGACATGCAAGTTTTTAATTTCAAGTCCAGACATTATTCCCGCTCCCGAAATGTATGCTCTTTTTTGTTCGCCCCGCATTATAGCACATTCGCTGAATATGGTCAATATTTATTATAATATTCTAGTATATTGACAAAATTCACCGTTTCTACTATACTTGTCTCAAGGAAAAAACCCAATGAAAAGTACGAGAGAGAGAATTCTGCAAACCCTGCTGGAAAATCCACGCACACCGATCACGGACCTGGCTGAAGCGGTAGGGATTAACCCAATTTCTGTACGCCACCACCTGTCTTCGCTGGAAAACGATGGATTGGTAGATTGGGAAGAAGAACGTCACGGCGTGGGACGTCCGCGCCTGGTTTACTTCCTGACCGAAGCCGGGCAGGAACATTTCCCAACCCGGTATTTCCGCCTGACAAACCAGCTGTTGGAAGAGTTGAAGAAAACACTTCCTGAGGAGACCGTGCGCAAGATCTTCCTCAATATGGCGAACACCCTTTCATCCGAACACAGCAAACGGGCAAACTCTGTACCTCTGGAAGAGCGTTTGAATATCCTGCAAGAATTCCTTACTGCTGAAGGTTTTGTAATTGAATGGGACAAGGATGATGAGAACTACTACATCAGGGAAATTACCTGTCCTTATTACCATGTCGGCCAATCCCATCCGGAAGTATGCACCCTGGACCAAACAATTATCTCGAACATCCTGAACATCCCTGCACGCAAGATCAACTGCATCCTACAGGGCGACCAACACTGCTCATTTGTGATTCCGCACAAAGACCTGGAGGCATCCAATGAGTGAGGAGAATAAATCTGAAAATATTGCCCACTGGCAATCGGAAAAAAATGAACCTGAATTAACTGAATTATTGCGCGAAGGGTTGCGCGAGGTAAAGGACCCTGAAATCGGCCTGGACATTATTGCGCTGGGTCTGGTCAGGGAAGTAGTGATCAATCCGGAAGATGCCCAAATAAAGATGATTTTGACCACCATCTATTGCCCATACGGTCCGCACATGCTCGAAAAGACCAGAGAAAAAGCTGAAGAAATTTTGCAGCGACCCGTCAACCTGGAATTGGGGATGGAAATGTGGGACTACAGTATGATGGAAGAAGGTGGTGCAGCTGAGACCTGGGGTTGGTATTAGCTCTGGCCTAAATTGAATAGGCTGATCAGTTTCATCGCAAAAGCCAAATTTCCCGTAAGTTTGATCCTGCCTTGCATGAATGCCTTGGCAGGATCTAGTTTTCCCTCAAATAACTGAAGGCAATCCTGACTGGTCATCGAAATCGTTACAGCAGCATTTGGATCGGTTCCTTGTTCAACGGATACTTGCTGGTCTTTTATTTGTAAAGCCCAGGATTGATCCACAGCATCCCGCAAAGAAAATTGCGCAATTCCTTCAATCCCTGTTGATTTGTCCACCTGGAACGAACCAGTTATTACTTCCCGTATCTGTTCAATGGTGAGAACTGCCATGTTGTTCTTCCTCCAGCGACCAGTATACCGGAAACTTAAACGGGCTGCAAAAGCAACCCGTTTAACGCTGAAGTAAATTCGATTCGTTTTTAGAACGCTTTATCGGGAGTCCACTCTTTCCATACCTTGCCTGCCAGGGCAGGGCTGGGTTTTAAAGTGGGCTTGCCGGGCGTCCAACCAGAAGGAGTAACTTCGCCTGTGGCGCGTACATGCTGGAATGCCTTCACCTGGCGTAACAATTCGGCTACATTTCGACCTACTTCCGGGGTCATAACTTCCATCGCACGGATGACAAAGTCAGGATCAATGATGAACCTGCCGCGGATATCCACACCAGCCGCTTCATCATACACACCATAAACTTCGCCAACCCTGCCGCCAGCATCAGACAGCATCGGGAAGGGAACACCACCAGGCACCATCTTGGATAATTCCTCTTCCTGCCAGATCTTGTGCACGAACCTGCTGTCAACACTGATTGCCAATACTTCTACACCTAACGCTTTTAATTCACCATATTTGACGGCAACTGCCGACAATTCAGTCGGTCAGACAAAGGTGAAATCACCGGGATAGAAGCAGATGACAATCCACTTCCCCTTGTAATCGGACAGTTTGATGTTCTTAAAGCCACCATCCACAAATGCAGTTAACTCGAAATCGGGTGCTGGCTTTCCTGCTGTAGCTACCATTCTTGGTGCCTCCTTCACTTTTTCAACAATTAATTCGCCTGCGGGTTCCATTGCTGCAGCAATTGGACCCTGGGTTGGCTTAACGCATGATTCTTTCGTTTCTGCCATTTTCACCTCCTGTACAGAATTTTAATACTTCAGCGTGGATTGGTCCACAAGTAGTATACAACATATTTACAACACTTGGATATGGCAGCCCGAAAAAGAGTTTCTGCTTATAATTCATAGTAGACATTCTGGTTAAAGAGGATTACATGATTCATTCATTGTACTTTTCTGAATCCGGTCAAATCCAGCAATTGCATGACCAGCCTTCGATAAGGACAGCCATTTCTGGGAAGAAGGGTCTCTTGTGGATCAATATTTCCAACCCGCAGGCAGATGAAATTCAAGATATCCTGTCAAATCTCTTCAATTTCCATCCCCTTTCAATTGAAGACTGCCAGAGTGTAGGTTACCAGCCGCCAAAGGTAGATGATTTTGGGGATTACATCTTTCTCATTATGCATGCTGTCCATCCTGGAGAGGACTTTCGGGAGATGGAAACCAGCGAGTTAAATATTTATCTTGGAGAGAATTTCCTGGTCACGGTTCATCAAGAAGAGAATCTGACTGCTATTAATTCCCTCATCCAGCGCATCCATCGGGACAACAGGGTATACCAGTTTGGCTCTGATTTCCTCTGCCATGCGCTTCTTGACACTGTTGTGGACGAATACTTCCCAATCCTGGATGAGATGGAACTGGAGATCGACCAACTTGAGGATAATGTGCTTGAAACTCCCAAACCTGAAACCCTTGAAAGAATCCTTGCGCTGAAACACGGTGTAATGGCTTTGCGCCGGATCATTGCACCCCAGCGTGAGGTGATCAACAAGCTGAGCAGGGATGAGTTCCCGCAAATAGATAAACAATCACAAATCTACTTCCGCGATATTTACGATCACCTGGTGCGTATCCAGGATATGAGTGAAACCATCCGGGATCTTGTCTCCAGCGCGCTTGAAATCTACCTTTCCTCGACATCGCTGAAGCTCAACAATGTTATGAAAGCCTTAACCATCGTGTCCACCATCTTCCTGCCAATCACGTTCCTGGCAGGAGTATACGGAATGAATTTTCGTTTTATGCCCGAATTAACGTGGAAATTTGGTTACCCGATGGTATGGATCATTTCGCTACTGATCATAGCAGTAATGCTATTGTTCTTCAGGAAACGAGGCTGGTTCTAACGAATTACCTGCTCTAAAGCAGTATTTATATCTGGTGCTATCCTGGCTCCCTTCTCGCGCAGCACTTCCATTTTTCTGGCATGCTTTGAAATACCCCATAAATGCAAATCTACTTCAATCCCATATTGACGTAAGATATCTGCTGCGGTCATGCATGACCGTAATCCAACAACAGAATCCTCAAATACATGAACTTCAACCTGGCCAGCTAGTCCATCAGGGCTTCCTTGGCCAAAAAGAATATCCCAGGCAAAAACCAGGGATTCATATTCATTGCCAGTAGCGGCGGCATGAATGGAAGCCAGCGCCTGGAATGGTGAAGGTTTCAGGATTTTGTCAGGAATCATTCCCTTCTGGCTGGCTATTGTCCTTAACCTGCCATATCCTATCAAGGGAAGCCATTCCATTTTCAGCAGCTTTACGGCAGTTTCACCTTCTGGAGAGTACCCGGCTCTATCAAGAACCAGTTCTTTGGGTGGATATGTTGGCCTGGCAGTCATCAGGCATGCACCAATTTCGCCAGCTCTCACTTTTGTGAACAATTGGTCGTGCATGGGCTCTGATAGGTTCACCTGGTCTAATTCCTGAAGCGTCGATTCACAGGGAAATGGCGCTTCCATGTTGTAAACCTCTTCGAACCGTTTGCTCCCAATTACCCTGTTCTGGAATTGGCGCGTGATCTGGCATCCCAAATGATCACGTGTGTCCCGCAAAAGGCTTTCGAATGCTTTCCGGTTATGCAAAAGAGGAAAGAAATTCTGCACTGGCAATACCTCATCTTTATACAAGTTGAAGAGATGGGTTGCAGCCAGCTTCTCCTTTCCCAGTTCAGGGGTAAGGTTATCCAGCATTGGCGCCAGGTCTACGGAGTGATTGATCCCTAATTCACGAAAATAGGTCTCAAGCTGTTCCCGGGTTTGCACGCTGTCTGGCGGGCATCTTCTTTGCATCAGCATTTCATAAGTAACAGCCAGTACAATCGGAATCATGTCCCATTCGCTTGTAACCCCGGTGGATTCAAAGAAAGCGCCTAATTCATGCGGCCCGGGAAGCCACTCGGCTACACCTGCTTTACCCAGGTAATACTCAAGCGATTGCGCAAATGCTCCGCGGTACCCCAGGTTATTCAGAAGCACACCGTCAATATCAAAGAGCAGTAGTTTTTCAGGGTTATTCCTATTCACAGTTTTCCAACTCAGATATAATAAATTATTCAAGTAATGATGCGAGGTTAATATGGTTCATATTCTAACGGATAGTGTCTCCGATCTGGGGCATGAGTTACCACGGAATTTTAACATTGGCGTAATTCCTCTCTCTGTTTTCGTCAATGAACAGACATTCATTGACGGAGGTGATCTTACCTCGGAGATGCTTTACGCAGAAGTAGGCAAATCAGGTCAGCTGCCTAAAACTGCAGCGCCATCTGTAGCGGAATTCATCAACTTTTTTAGCAGCTATCCCGAGGATATCCTTTTCATCAGCATAGGTTCCTCGCTTTCAGCCACCAATCAGAATGCGATCCTGGCTGCAGAAACGTTGCCGGAAAGGAACATCAGAATCATCGATTCAAAAAACCTTTCCACCGGGATAGGCTTATTGGTTCTGGCTGCAGCAGAAAAAAGAAATCAGGGCGCAGCGCTTGATGAGATTTATGATTGTGTAATGTCTTTAATTCCTAGGGTTAATACTTCATTCATGATTGATACACTAGAATACCTCCATAAAGGCGGGCGATGTTCAGCCATGGAAAACCTGATGGGCAGCCTGTTAAGTATTCATCCCATTATTGAGGTGCGTCAGGATGGAACCTTAGGAGTACGCCAGAAGCTGCGAGGAACCGGTAAGAAAGTAATGGATACGATGATCGACGGGTTCAGGCAAAACCTGGACAGAATCGACCTTCACCGGGTTTTTATTACCCATAGCGGAGGCGGGATTGACCCATTTTATATCAAACAAAAACTAGAAGATATTGCAGAAATTGAAGAAATTTGCATCACCCAGGCAGGGGCAACTGTATCCAGCCATTGCGGGCCTAAAACAATCGGCATTCTCTACATCATGAAAGAATAGAAGAAAGTTATCAAAAAACAAAATCCGTCTGCAGCAAACTATTGTGCAGACGGATTTTAGTAATTACCCTGTTAGAAATGCAATGCTTCTGAACCGCGTGAGATATTATCCAGGAATTCCATGCGGGATGCCATATTAGTGCGGAAACTTCCCAGCATGGCAGATGTGGTCATGCGTGCATCGTGTTTGCGGACACCCCGTATCATTGAGCACATATGCATGGCTTCCATCACAACTGCCACCCCGGTTGGGTGCAGCAGTTCATCCAGAAACTCGGCCACCTGGCGGGTCAACCTTTCCTGTACCTGCAGCCTGCGGGAGAACATATCCACAATCCTGGGAATCTTTGAAAGGCCGATTACCTTACCCTGCGGAATGTAGGCAACATGTGCCCTGCCAATAAATGGCAGCATGTGATGTTCACACATGCTGTAAAACTCTATATCGCGGACAATAACCATTTCATCATAACCAACCTCAAATAAGGCCTGGTTCACAAGTTTAAACGGATCAGCGCGATAACCTGACAGCAACTCATCATACATGCGCGAAACCCGTTCCGGTGTGCGTTTCAATCCTTCCCGTTCGGGGTCTTCACCGATGGCAATCAGGATATTGCGTGTCGCCTTTTCTAACAGGTCGCAGTCTACTTCTTTATCGGTAATCAACTCAGCAGCTTTATAAACAGCATCATTTTCTTTTGGCATACCAGCCTCCTTTGTCATTTTTTCCTTGATAACAAGTCAAATGTAAGATCTTTCAAAATTTGCAGAATTTCCGGGTCAGGAATTGCCTTTTCAAGCATATGCAATGCTTTTTGGGTATGGGTTTCTGCCTGCTGTAATGTGTACTCTTGTGCGCCGAGTGTTTCCAGCTTTCCTGCCAGTGCTTGGGATGCTTCTGGAACACCAATCCCATGCTGCCACATTTCAGCAAATTCACCGCTTTTTTCCAATCCAAAAATAACTGGCAAGGTTTTCTTTCCACTCGCCAGGTCGCTGTCGGTAGATTTGCCAATCATAACGGCATCTCCCCAAATCCCCAGCCAGTCGTCAACCACCTGGAAAGCCAGTCCCAGGTGCTGCCCATACCCAGCCAGGGCGCCAAACCTGCCCTGATCAACTCCTGAAACCAGTCCTCCCATTTTTGCGCTGCAGGAAGTCAGGGCAGCAGTTTTGCCGGATATCATTTTCCAGTAATCTTCGATGCTGATTTGTTTCCGGGTTTCATAATCCAGGTCCAGGAACTGGCCGTACATCAGCGATTCGCATGTATGGTCAAGGCACGATACAGCCTTCAAGACTCTGTCTGCAGGGATAGATCCTGAAAGGTCCATAAGGCTGATTCTAGAAAGAGTGAACATCATGTCCCCTGCATTGACTGCCTGGGCTATCCCCCACAATTTCCAGACAGTCTTCCTGCCTCGCCTCAGATCGGAGTTGTCTTCAATATCATCGTGGATCAAGGAAAAGTTATGGACAAGTTCTACTGCTGCCGCAGCCGGTAAGGCATACTGCCAGTTGCCGCCAGTACCTGCACAAGTCAAAAGTGTGAGCAGCGGGCGTATCCGCTTTCCCTGGGCTGCTATACTGTTTCCTTCTCCATACCAACCCAAATGG
>DHHC01000045.1 GCA_002403095.1 Leptolinea sp. UBA4782 | reverse complement strand
CTATGGGAATTTGATACAGTAACTAAAGAAAGCGGGCGGAAAACTTCTGGAAAGCAAGATATTGCCAGCTGCCCTGGCAGCAAGCAAAATTGGGAATGAAATAGCGTAGAGAGGTTTAATATGGGATTTCGCGGCGGTATGCGGGGCCTGGTGAACACCCCCGATGAAAAACCAAAGATTACCATTTCACTGCTCAAGCGGGTACTGCATTATGCCAGGCCTTATAAATGGCAGATGCTGGCTATTCTATTTCTCATCCTTGCCAACACTGGTTTGAACCTGCTTTCGCCACTGGTACTGCGGGACCTGATCGACCGGACTATTCCTGCCAAGGATATTAACCGCCTTGTCCTGCTGGCTCTGGCATTGCTGTTCATCCCAATATTGAACAGCACCATGAATATCATCCAGCGCAGGCTGAGTTCCAGTGTGGGTGAAGGGGTGATTTACGACCTGCGCATGGCATTGTATTCCAGCCTCCAGCGCATGTCGCTGCGCTTCTTTACCAACACCAAGGTCGGCGAATTAATGAGCCGCCTGAACAACGATGTGGTTGGCGCACAAAATGCCATCAGCAGCACATTGATCAGCATCATCACCCAAACCATCCAGGCGGTTGCCGTGCTAGTGGTAATGTATACGCTGGAATGGCGCCTGACCATTATCAGTGTTTCCATTTTCCCTCTATTTGTACTGGCATCACGCCTGCTGGGGAACAGGCTGAGGGACATGGCCCGCAAGCAAATGGAAGCTAATGCCCAGATGAATGCCATGATGAATGAAACCCTCAACATTGGCGGCGTTCTGCTGGTTAAGCTTTTCGGGCGGCGAGATCTCGAAATCGACCGGTTCGGCAAACGCGCTTCGCAGGTTGCCAACCTGGGGATTCAACGGTCCGTGATCGGCTCGTTTTTCATGGCAATCATCGGTTTGATCAGCGCAGTAGGCAGCGCCCTGGTGTACGGGTTGGGCGGGTACTTTGTCATCCAGGATATGTTTACAATCGGTACAATAGTAGCCTTCGGGGCTTACCTGGGCAATCTGTACGGGGCTTTACAGGGGCTGTCAAATGCACCGGTCGAATTTGCCACATCGATGGTTAGTTTTGAACGCGTATTCGAAGTAATAGACCTGCCAGTCGATATCCCCGAAAAACCGGATGCACTAACGCTTGAGAACAGCAGGGGCGAGATCGTATTTGACCATGTTACCTTTATTTACGAAGCAGGAGACGAGCATCTGCTTAGCGATGTGCACCGCTATGGCAGCATGGAAAATGTGGTTGCCGTTCTTTCGGGGGAGAAACCGGAGCAAGATGAAGATGAAACCACGCCCCGCAGCCAGGCGCGCAGCATTGCGCTGGAGGACATTAGTTTTCGGGCTGAACCAGGCCAGCTGGTCGCTTTGGTTGGACCCAGCGGCGCAGGGAAAACCACCCTCACCTATCTCATCCCGCGGTTGTATGATCCTGCCAGCGGCTCCATCCGAATCGATGGACACGATCTCAGGGATGTGACCCTCAGTTCGCTTTCATCACAGATCGGTATGGTAACCCAGGAAACTTACCTGTTCCACGATACCATCCGCACCAACCTGCAATATGCCCGGTTGGATGCCTCGCAGCTTGATCTCGAAAACGCCTGCCGGGTTGCGAACATCCACAACTTCATTCAGGATATGCCGGACGGTTATGACACGATCGTTGGAGAGAGGGGATACCGCCTGAGCGGTGGCGAAAAGCAGCGCATTGCCCTGGCGCGCGTCATCCTGAAAGATCCGCGCATCCTGGTGCTGGATGAAGCCACCAGCAGCCTAGACAGCGAGTCGGAAGCCCTGATCCAGGATGCACTGAAAAAGGTAATGGCAGGCCGGACCAGCATTGTGATCGCACACAGACTAAGCACAATCCTGGCGGCTGACCAGATCCTGGTGATCGACCGGGGCAGGGTCGTCGAGAGCGGCACCCATGACACCCTGTTGGAACAGAAAGGATTATATGCCAGCCTGTACAACACCCAGTTCCACAAAGGGGAAAACAATTCCTGACCACAATAGTTATACTGCCGGCTGAAACCTTGCAGGAATTTACCAGATTAGAGGCCAGGAAGGTTATAATTTGTCCGTAAAGGAATCTGAATACCCAAAACCGGGAATATGGATCAGCAATGGATAAGAAAAAAGAAACAGCCCCGAGAGACCAGGATACCATCGACTTCCAACTTCCAGCCCGGCAGCCGCTGATGGTTGTCATTTCAGGGCTGTCAGGGGTTGGAAAAGATGCCGTTATGAACGCCTTAAGGCGTAGCTATCCCCAGGCGCATTATGTTGTCACCTGTACCGACCGCCAGCCCCGCCCGAAGGAAGTGCACGGCGTGGATTACTTTTTCGTGACAACCGCTGAATTCGAGCGCATGATCGACAATGGCGAGTTGATCGAGTATTCAAGGGTATATGACCAGTACAAGGGCGGGTTGAGAAAACAGGTTTTCGATGCCATGCACCAGGGCAAAGATGTGGTCATGCGCCTGGACGTACAGGGGGCGTTTAAGATCAAATCGCAATTCCCTGAAGCTTTACTGATCTTTATATCCCCTGCATCAGACGAAGAATGGCGCAGCCGGCTGATCAACCGCAAAACAGATTCCCCTGAGCAGATCAAAGTCCGCCTGGAGACCGCCCGCCAGGAATTGGAAATGATGAAGATTTTTGATTACATAGTTGTTAACGCAGACAATAAGCTGGAGCAGGCAGTGCAGGATATCCTTTCCATTTTTACCGCAGAGCACTGCCGGATCAATCCCCGAAAGATCAATTAATGAGTGAATATCAATCCCCTTTACCGGTAGACCGCATTGAAAATGGTAAAACACCCCCGCCCCCGCAACAAGCGGTGCTGCAGCTGCCAATAAGAAAACCCGCTGTTACGTACGGGATCATCGTGTTGACGGTGATAATGTACCTGTTGCAACTGGCAAGTAAATCCCTTTATGGGGGGGCTGACTTCCCCGCTGCCCTGGGTGCAAAGGTAAACCAGTTCATTGAGGCTGGCGAGGTCTGGCGCTTTATCACACCTGTTTTATTCCACGGTTCATTGTTGCACATCGCCCTGAATATGTATGCCCTGTTTGCACTTGGACCCAACCTGGAACGGTTTTATGGTCATTTCCGTTTTCTCTTGCTGTATATCGCCGGAGCATTCACAGGAAATGTCTTCTCGTATCTCATGTCCGAAAAATCATCACTCGGAGCTTCCACTGCCATCTTTGGTTTGATCCTGGCGCAGGCTGTCTTTGTTTACCAGAATCGCCAGTATTTCGGCTCGCGTGCTAAAAGCATGCTGCTGAATATGGGTATGATCGTGATCTTTAACCTTGTGCTGGGATTATCACCTGGAATTGACAACTGGGGTCATCTGGGTGGGCTGCTGGGCGGGCTGGTATTTGCCTGGTTTGCCGGACCTGTGCTTGAAGTGTCCGGAGTATTCCCCACTCTGGCGCTGAAAGATCGGCGCAGTAACACGCCAGCCCTGGTCACCCTGGCGGTTATCATCCTGGCAGCAGGCAGCGCTGCTGTCATTAAAATTCTCAATTAGGAAAAATTATAAGGTTGGTGAATTGCCAGCCAGGTTTGAAACCGCCGGTTGAACCACGTGGTTTTCTTCAATTTGCTTAACTGCCGGCATAACCCTCATCAGCACGACGATAGCAAAACACCCGGCTGCGCTGATGAAATACCAGGTATGAATGCCGATTCCGTCAGCAATCTGCCCCGAAATCAGCATGGCCGGAATCTGCATTACTGAAGCCATACTGGCTATCGTGGAGAAAACCCTGCCCTGCACCTCAGGAGCAACCTTAGATTGAATCAGGGCATGGAATGGACCGTTAGCAAATGGGATTGTCAAACCCATTAGCGCCATGCCAGCTACTGCCATGATGAACCAGGACGCAGGCGCCAGCCCCACAATAAGCGTTCCGGCAGCAATCCCAAGAATACCCGCCAGGGAAGTAATGATCTTCTTTTTAAAACCGCCCCAGGCAGTCAACCCAAGGCTGCCCACAACCACGCCTATTCCGAAGGCAGAGTCAAGGATTCCCAGGTGCCAGGCGTTGCCTTGAAAGTGATTGGTTACCAGCAGCGGCATCAGCGCTGATGTTGGCGCCAGGAAGAAATTGATGAACGATATCCCGATTAAAATGACAAACAAACCCTTCCAGCGGTATATGTACCGGAAACCAAAACCGACATCTTCAAGCACCTGGCGCGGGGTGATCAAAGCGGCCATGCCAGCCTGGGCTGGTTGGGGGATAATGACGAAGAAAAGCGCACCAATAGCAATTGCAGCAGTGCCGATATCAATGAAAAGGACCCCAAACATAGGGAGAAGGGAAAGGAGAAGGGCGCCGAGTGGAGGACCCACGATATTTAGTACGCCGCGGATAGCCTGGTTTAACCCTGCGATGCGTCCCAGCTCTTTTTCCGGCACCATGAGAGAAATTGACGCGTTCATGGCTGGCCACTGGAATGCCCCTCCTAACGAACGGATGAATAACAGTACATATACATGCCAAATCTGGACCGCATCCAGCCAGAAAAGCAGCCCCATTACCAGGGTGGCAGCCGCAATGCAGGCATCCGATATGATCATGACTTTCTTGCGGTTAAGCCGGTCAACCAGCGCACCCGCAAACGGGCTGAGAAAGACCTCGGGGAGCAAAGAGACTAGCATGGCAGTGGTAAGAATAACCGCCGAACCAGTAGTAGTGGTCATCCACCATACCAGGGCAAAAGAGACCAGGCTGCTCCCTAAAAGGGAAAACGCCTGGCCAATCCAGACAATTAAGAAATTCTTCTTCCAGTTTTGCGGAAGGATCGATGAATCTGCGGCAGGTGTCATTCGAGGAATACTTCGACCTGCTCCCCGTCTTTATCATCGGTAACATCGATGATCTTACCCACTGTGCCGGCTTCGATGAACTGCATGATCTGTTCTGTGTCCAACCCTTCAATTTCCGGTGAGAGCCGCATACCCATCTTCAAACCAGCACCAACCAGGCTGGTTGGCACCCGGATGTTAACCCGCGTTCTTCCGGTGTTTGTATCGGTTACGCGCACGCGCAGCCATTTGGTACCTGCTTTAAATGCACTTCCGGAATCCTCGGGTTTCCTGGCCGGTTTCCCCTGAGATTCTAAGGCCATCAGCAGCTGCACAGCCTGCTCAGCGCTGATCTTGTTTTCCTCGACCATTTTTAATACTTTGAGCCGTTCTTCAGAAGAAACCATCACGCACCCTCCTGGGAGGAATTTTGCGCAGGTTCAGGCTTTTTACCCTGCAGCAGCAACTGGGCATCTTCAAAACTAATCCGTCCCTGGGCCAGCTCATCTAAAATCTGGTTGCGGTCTTCTTCCTTCAACCTGACGCTACTGTCATCCTTGCTGGGTTCAAACCCGAGTGCCTTAAGCACATCCGACAACCGGTTGCGCAAGGTTGGATAGGATAGTTTCAACTCATCTTCCAGCCGGGTGAACCGGCCTTCACAGCGGATAAAGGCCATAACAAACTGGATTTGTTCCGGGCTCAACGCCGCCAGGGGGTTATTGCCGGGTTGGAAGTTGCCCTCAATGGTTGTGTCACAGTGATTACAGTAAAGCCGGGTTACACTGAGGGGGCTGCTGCAAACCGGACAGGAAGCTGGTTGTGGGTACATAGGCTTACCTCTTTAAAATTGCTTCTGTTACCTGACAGATTTTCCAAAAGAAGGGATGAAACCGGGAAATGGTAACAGAAAAAAAGTCTTTTTGCTAATTTAAATACATTATAACGATTATTCAATAAATGTCAATGATTGTATTTATTAATTTTATTATCACTTTGATTTTCTTGAATTATTGCAGACCAGCCCTTTCCCCCAGCAGGAACCAGTTCCCCTTGCGGTCATCCACATCGCGCGGAGCCCGGTCAAAGTAAAGATCAAAAACCCTGCCCTCATCGGTTTCCACCCGGTAATAAAACCTTCCCACGCCCCAGGAACCTGCTTTGGATGCCCTGGCAGCATGGGCAGGCTGCATGTTCCTTCCCATACGTCCATGCCGTTCAAAATCCGACCAGGCACTCACTTCGCAGTTAATAACATGCCACTTCTCCAACCAAAAGAAAGCCTGCGGGCAGGGAGGGCTCTTGGCGTACAAAGGAGGTGTGTCAAAACGCACTTCAATGGGCTGGTCAATGAATTGGAGCATAATTTATTGTAACGCGGATTTAAAAGACAGGAATTGAAGGCTCACCACTCATTTAAACAAATGCAGCATTTAGATAGACATGGATAGTTTGCTATCACACATCTCCGGTTCGGGTAAAATAGGGCAGACAGAACGGAGAAGGACATGATCAACCTGGATGCGCTTGCCACCCCCACCCTGCTGCTGGATGAAAAAAAAGCCCGTAAGCATATTGCCTTCATGGCTGGAAAAGCCTGCCAGCAAGGAATCCGGTTCAGGCCTCATTTTAAGACCCACCAATCAGTTGCCATAGGGGAGTGGTTCCGGCAAGAAGGGGTTAACCAGATCACCTGTTCATCCCTGCAGATGGCTGAGTACTTTGCTCATGCAGGCTGGAGCGATATCCTGGTGGCTTTTCCGCTCAACTTGCGCGAGATCAGCCGGGTGAACCACCTGGCCAGCACTATACACCTGGAGCTGCTGGTTGAATCAACCACAGCAGTTTCATTCTTGCAGGAGCACCTTGCCGGGCAGGCGGATGCGTGGGTTAAGATCGATACCGGCGCTGGGCGAACCGGGATCCCTGCAGAAGAAACCAAGACGATCAACGAGGTTTGCTGTGCAGTACTTAGGTCCTGTAACCTCCACCTGAGAGGTTTATTAACCCATGCCGGGCACACCTACCGCGCCAGGAGCCAGGAGCAGGCAGTAGCCACCTACCAGGCAAGCATCACCCTCATGAACAAAGCCAGGAACAATCAGCTAAAGGAAGGGCTTACAGGGCTGGAGATCTCCGTAGGGGATACCCCGGGCTGCACACTGGCAGAAGACCTGGGAATAGTCGATGAAATCCGCCCTGGCAACTTCATCTTTTTTGATGCCACTCAGGCAGCCATTGGCTCCTGTACTGCAGGAGATATCGCGGTGGCAGTAGCCTGCCCGGTAGTGGCGGTCCATCCCGACCAGGAAAAAGTAGTGGTTTACGGGGGTGCAGTCCACCTCTCCAGTGAGCATTACCCGGAAGGCGAGCTCAAGGTGTTCGGGCTGGTTACCATGTTAAATCCAAATGGGTGGGGAACACCCATATTGGGGGCTTATGTCAGCAGCCTTTCACAGGAACATGGCATCCTGCACATTCCCCGTAAAGTGATCCGGACCATCCAGCCGGGAGACCTGCTGGCAATCTTGCCCGCCCACTCCTGCATCACAGTCAGTTCCTTAAAGAAATATCTCACCCTGGCAGGTGAGACGATTCTTGCAATGCCCTGAGAAATTTTCAGTGCACCATCAATGGTATGGGGGTAAAGGTGATAACGAACACAAACAATGCCAGTACACCCAGCCATTTGCGCCGTGTATCAAGCGGGGTGATCATATCCAGGGGTTCAGCCGGACGCTGCCCGATCAAGAATATGATGCCTGCCCATAACCACCAGCCCGACCATAAGAAACCCATCCCGGCTAATACTACCAGGATCAGATAGAATAACCTGCGGGTCCATTTTGGGCCGAAAAGAACATTGACAACATGCCCGCCATCCAGCTGCCCGGCAGGGATGAGGTTGACGGCTGTGACCAGCAGCCCGCCCCAGGCTGCCCATGCAACAGGGTGGATGATAACATCCAGCCCGCCCACTGGCACCGGATTCCCGGTAAAGAAGTAACGCACCCAGTACAAAATTGGTGAAAGGCCTCCGAAATCGACCGGCGCTGGCAGCAACTGTCCAAAAACGAGGAATTTGGAAAACAGGTACAGCAGAGAATTTCCCTCGAGAATGTACATATTGGGCGGGACTGATTCTTTAATTACATGCAGGCTGGAAAGGTGGAGTCCAATGAAAAGTACAGGTATGGCCACCAATAAACCAGCCAGCGGACCTGCAATGCCAATATCCAACAGCTCGCGCTTATTGCGCGGGATGGACTTCATATTTATAAAAGCGCCCATCGTGCCGAAGATGGCAAGGGGATAAGGCAGGGGGATGAAATAGGGCAGGCTTACATCCACATGATGGCGGCGCCCAACCAGGTAATGTCCGAACTCGTGGGCAACCAGGATTGCCATCAATGCAACCGTGAACGGCCAGCCGCGGGAAATGACCGCCCCAATTGCAGCCAGGAAGCCGGAAGGTAACGGCTCCCCGCTGCTCAATCCCCCCGCTGCGATCACGCTGATGATGGTCAGGATGAACAGGGCAAGGTTTACCTTTGGGTTGGATGGTTTAGGTTGCACCACCCCTTTTACCAGTAGAATTACATGGCGGCTGCCTTCCCAGCGGAAAAGCGGTGTGTACCCCAGCGGTTTCAACCTGCTTTCCAGTTCTTTATAAACGGTTTCTGTATCCTCAGAGTATATATGTCCCCGGTAGCGGAAAGCGTACCCCTGGCCGGTTCCGCCAATCGTGGCGTCATCTATGCGCATAATGCGCTGAATAATTGCCTGGAAATACTCTGTATTGAGGGAATTTTCTGTTTGGGTTGGTAAATTCATAGTTTTTTTACTGATAATGTTGTATAAAATATCACATAAAGGAAAGGCGGGAATGGATGGGAGTCGAACCCACCACGGCCCGCAAAGCGACCCGTCACCGGTTTTGAAGACCGGGAAGCCCACCAGGACCTTTCCATTCCCGGATTAAGGATACCCCACACGATACCCCCTGTCAACACAGATGCAAGGAATGTTTTTACAAGAATAGTGCTGCTCTATTGAAAGGATAACCATGAACCAGAACCAGTACAATTGCCCGCGCTGCAATACCCCCCTTCAGCCAGGAGCCAGCTTCTGCCCATCTTGCGGCAGCCCTCTTGCCCCAGTGGGTCAACCCATGGCTGCCAGACCCTCTCCTTACAACCCGCAGCCTCCCGCCCGCAAAAAAAGTAATGCCTGGATATTTATCCTGATTGCAGTTGTCTTATGTTTGGTCCTGGCTCTCCTGGCGGTCCTGGCTGCCGTCTTTATTCCCAGATTTCGTGAAACTACATCTGGAACCGGTAAAGCGGAAGTCACCGAGGTTATAGAAAAGAAATCATCACCAACCAGTGAAAGTGAAACAGGAAAGGATACTCCTGTTCCAGAAGCAACTGCCGAAACTGCTGCCCCAACGGAAGCACCGCTGGGGTATTTCATGGCTTACAACAATATTGAGTTTGTCATCCCTTTGGAGGTGGCATCCAGCGCAACAGGGATTACATATGCAGCTGTATCCAGTGACCTGTACTGGGAAATGATGCCCAAGTATGATAACTTCTCCTTTGAAGGATACTCGCTCCAGGATACCTTCCACAGCCCAGCAATCAATGTTTACCCTGTGCAGGAATACATTGATATGAATCCAGATATTGCCGGCACTGTATCCCAGCTGCAATCCCTTCTGGATAATCCAGTGGAGCATCCAGGTAGCATCCCGTTCCTGCCAGTCTGGAACGCTGGCCCGTTGTTTACCGCGCATGTACAGTACCTGGATTTCAACGGCATCAAGGGGGTACGGTACCTGACCCAGTACGGCCAGGCAGCCTGGCCGGTCAACAGCCATGATATGTTTTACACCTTTCAAGGGCTGACCGGTGATGGAAAGTATTACATCTCCGTCATCATGCCGGTATCCCATCCGCAGCTGCCAGCCACCGGCGAGATGTACACGGGATCGATGGACGACCTCTATGAAGATTTTTCGGCTTACCTGGATAAAACCCTCCCAATCCTGGAAGGCTGGCAAGATGTGGAGTTCACACCCGCCCTTTCAGACCTCGATTTGCTGGTGAGCTCAATCAATATAAAATAACACCGCTCAAGAAAGCCCAGAAATTCTGGGCTTTCTACGGATATTGACCTCTTGTATTATTTTCAATTACTCGTATAATTCCGTGCTGTTATGTAAACATCAAGCAGCAAAAGGGAAGAATGGAAGAATTAGAATCATCACTGTATTCACAGCAGGAACAGGTAGATAATGAAGGGGAAGAACCTCCTGACCTGATGCCGCAACCGGCAGGTCCGTGGAGGGTAGCCGTGATCGCCAACATGAAAGGCGTAGCTGCCCACTCAGACAAGGATCCCCTTGATGCCGGTGCGGAATTCGACAAGCCTGAAACCATCCAGGCAATCCAGCAAGCCATTGAAACTGATTTCCATACAACTGAATTCCTGAATGCTGATGCCACGCTGCCGCAGAAGCTGATCACCCTCCTACCCGATATTTGCTTCAATATCGCAGAAGGAATGGGTGGTGATGCGCGCGAAGCCCAGGTGCCTGCGTTGCTGGAAATGTTGAACATTCCATATACCGCCTCGCGCGTGCTGGCAAATGCTATCGGCCTGGATAAGACCATGACGAAAAAGATCTGGCGCGATGCAGGTCTGCCCACTGCCGGCTGGCAGGAATTCCTTACCCCGCAGGACGAGCTAGACCCGCAGCTGCAATTCCCGCTTTTCGTAAAACCTGCCCGCGAGGGCACCGGTATGGGAATGGATGCGCATTCAATCGTCAATACCCTTGAAGAACTGTATGCCCGGGTTAAATGGATCATCCGGACCTACCAGCAGCCCGCCCTGGTGGAAGAATACCTGCCCGGCCGCGAATTCACAGTGGCTGTGCTGGGTCGGGAAAACGCCAGGAGTAACTCGCGCCATCCAGAATGGTACGAAGAAGATGGGTTTGTTCGCCTGCCCGTAGAAGAAGTTGACAGCAGCATTTCTGCCACACCCGGTGTGTACGGCAACTTTGCCAAGACGCTGAATTTTGGGGAAGAAGGCATTCCTGCCTTCCTTTGCCCTGCGCCTATACCGCAAGAGTTGGCCCGCCAATTGCAGGACCTGGCGATCAAAGCACATAAAGCGATCGGTGCACTGGATGTTTCGCGTGTGGATATGCGTATGGACGCCCTGGGTAATCCGCGCCTGATCGAGATAAACACGCTGCCCGGTTTAACTCCCGACTTTTCAGATATATGTGTTATTTGCAATGCGGCAGGTATTTCTTATGATGACCTGATCCTGGAAATTCTTTACCTGGGGGCATCGCGCTTCAGCCTGCTCGCCAACCGGCCGGCAGTCATTCCCGTCCACGTTCCAGAGGCGGTACCGGTACCGCGGTCGACATCAAGATTCGAGTGAAATAAATAATCGGCTGTTCCTTCATATGGAACAGCCGGTTTTTTTATTTATGAAGATGATCATCTTGAGCGCAGCGAAATATCTCGCCTTGAAAAGCTGAAGAAAAATCTTTCTGCGTTCCATACTCAGGTTGAAAAAGCCAGCGGAAAAATTAGCAAATTTTTCGGACAAGGCTCTCTGGTTTACCTTTTGCTGAATTGGCTAAAACACAAACGGCACCAGCAACAGACAGAATGGCTCGAGCAAGAGGACCAGCCAGCCGATCAATATCCCGATCAGCAAACCAGCCACAACATCCACCAGGTAATGTACACCCATAACAACCCGCGCCATGCTCATGATGGGAGCCCACACGGCAATAACCAGGGCAAACCAGGCTGGTCCAAGCCCAACCGCCATGGCAAGCAGCAGCCCTGCCCTGGCAGCATGCCCCGATGGGAATGAATGCGGATCGGTATTGCGGTAAAAAGCGCCCCATTGTCCTTCCGGCCGGCTGCGGCGTACTGTGAATTTTATGGCAAAGATGATCACGATTTGTACAGCAATGCCGATGGCAAGAAAGGCTGCCTTGTAATGCCATTCACCAGATGCCAGCAGCCAGAGCAAGAACAGCGCTCCCAGCCAGTACCAGGAATCACCTGTATGGGCAAGGAAAGCAGCCAGCCTCCAGAGGAACTTCTGCTCTGGTTGGATGCGGATCTTTCCAGATATTTTATGGTCGAAATCCATGATCTTTTGCAGCATAGCAAGTCCCATAATAACAGCGGAAAATCACAGCGTTCATTATTTCCTAAAATTGATGGTTTGGCGACATCAAACCATAATTTCTTAAATATTTTTCGTAAATCAACTTATTTGCATCAGAATAGCAAATTTTAGCATATAATCAAACGTGCTTTCTTAGCAATGAATTGGGGATAAGTTTCACATGACAAACAGGATGGATTTCTGTATAAAATAATGGTGCAAATCTCCGGTAAAACAACCTTTTTCAGGAGGCAAGTATGCTAAATGCTCTGATTGCAGCAGGCATCATCCTTTGCGCAATCCAGGCAATTCGGGTGAAGAAGCTGATTGCGGCGGCGTTGTGGCTCGCCGGCTGCAGCGCTTTGACCGCACTGATGCTCTATTTGCTGGGTGCTCCCGAAATTGCCGTGATCGAGCTCAGCGTGGGTGCAGGACTGGTTACCGTTTTGTTTGTTTTTGCGATCAACATTATCGGCGATGAAGCGCCGGTAAGGATGCCTGCCATCCCTCCGCTGGTTGCCTGGCTGCTGGTGATCCTCTCTTTTGGCACCCTGGCTTATCTTAACCTGCCCTTACTGGAGATTGAAGTTCCAACCCTTGTTACTATCCCAATGGCTGCTTCCAGTATTTGGGAAGACAGGGCGCTCGATGTCATTCTCCAAATCGTCCTGATATTCGCCGGAGTGCTGGGTATTATTAACCTGATCTCCGATAACAGCTCCAGGGAGAGCAAAGCATGACAACCATACCTTATATAGATATGCTGACTGTTATGATTGTATTCGGGATAGGGCTTTACACCCTATTGATCACACGTAATTTGATTAAAGTGGTAATCGCGCTGCAAATCCTGGTGAAAGCCGGCATGATCGCGCTGGTGCTGGCAGGACGTATCAACGGGCAGGTGATGACCGGACAGAGTATCGCCTTGACCGTGATCGTGGCAGATACCATTGTGGCGGTCATCGCTCTCGCCCTGGCGGTACAGGTAAAGAAACATCACGGTACTGTTGACCTCGACAAACTCAGGAACCTGAAGGGGTAAGCATGGCATCCATACTCATCTATCTCGTGATTGGCTTGCCCTGGATCGGTGCACTGCTGGTCTGGCTGGCAGGCGATAAACGTACTACCGTTCAGCATATACTCGCCATCTTGTTTTCAGTGGCTTCAGGTATTGCAGCGGTAGCCCTTCTTTTTAATACCAGCAGCACAACCGTCATCAACCTGGATGCGGGCGGTGTTTTTGGACAGTTCACTTTTGTAGCGGATGGGCTGGCGGTATTCCTGGCTGTAGTTGCCACAGTGATCGGCAGCCTGGCAGTCATTTTTTCAGTTGACTACATGCACGGCGAGAAATCCCTTGGCCGGTATTACGCTATGGTGCTTTTCTTTATTGGTGGCATGGCAGGCCTGGTGCTCACCAGCAACTTGCTGCTCATGTTCTTCTTCTGGGAGATAACTGCCCTGTGCTCTTATGCATTGATCGCTTTCCATAACGACGATCCCAAGGCAGTTGCCGGAGGCATCAAAGCTCTTATCATTACCCAGCTGGGTGGTGTCGGGCTGCTCGCCGGCGCGCTGCTGCTCTTCAGCCAGACCGGCAGCTATGATTTCAACCGGATGATTGCCGATCCCGGCATCATCGATCCCCGTATCTTGTCAGGTATGGCGTTCGGCTGCCTGGTTGCGGCGGCTGCCAAATCTGCCCAATTCCCCTTCCAAACCTGGCTGCCGGATGCCATGGAAGCACCAACCCCCATCAGTGCGCTCATCCATGCCGCCACGATGGTCAACGCCGGTGTGTACCTGCTGGCCCGTTTCTTCCCGGCCTTTAAAGGCGTACCCGGTTGGACCACTGCTGTCATCCTGGTAGGCATGATCTCTGCTATCCTGACCGCCATCATGGCGCTGGTTGCCAATGACCTGAAACGGGTTCTGGCTTACTCCACCGTCAGCCAGCTTGGATACATGGTCTTTGCGATCGGTTGCGGCGGGGTGTACGCATCCCAGTTCCACCTTTTCAGCCATTCCATATTCAAAGCGCTGCTCTTCCTGGCAGCAGGTGCGGTGATCCATTCTGTGGGCACCCGTGACATGCGCCAGATGGGCGCCCTGGGCAAACAGATGCCGCTTACCCGTTTTGTGTTCGTAATTGGCTCTCTCGCCCTGGCTGGTATCCCGGTATTGAACGGTTTCTGGAGTAAAGAGCTGGTGCTGGAAGCCGGTTTGCAGCACGGTCCTATCTGGGCTTATGCTTTTATGCTCCTCAGCGCTGGATTAACCGCGTTCTATACTTTCCGCATGGTTTACATGGTTTTCTATGGTAAGCCTTCTTCAGAAAAACATGTCCACGATGCCCAGCCCGCCATGAAAGTTGCGCTCATCCCCCTGGCAGCCGGGGCGCTGCTCAGCTGGCTGCTGGCGGGTCCTTTCTCCAGCCTGCTGCATAACAGCCTGCCTGCCCATGAAATCCATGCCATCACCACTACTGAGGTGCTGATGGAAGTCCTGGCTGCGCCGGCCACGTACATTGCCCTGGCAGTGGTTGCCCTGGGATTGATTGCCTGGTGGCAGCGGCAGCACCTGGGCGGTGTAGCCCACGCCTTCCGCTGGTTGACAGCAGCTGCAGAAAACAGTTTCGGTTTTGAAGCGGTCAATGCAGGAATTGTCCGCCTGACCCTGGGCGCAGCACAAAAACTGCGAACCACCCAAACCGGGCTGCTTAACTGGAACATTGCAGGGTTGCTGATCGCATTTATTGCCGTCATCCTGATCCTGGTGGTAAGAGGTTAACATGACAGCACAAACTGCACTCACCCTCCTTCTTGCCATTCCGCTTGGCGCAGCACCTGTCATCTACCTGGCTGGACGCATTGCACTAAAAACCAGGGTAAAATCCGGGGGCGCTTCTGCCCGTATCCTGGCTGTGCTCGCTTTGCTTGCAGCAATGGTGCCGCTCTATTATGCCGCAATGCACTTCACAAGCACCGGTCCGTTGACCCTGGATATCAATCGCATTTCCCTCCAGATGGACGGGATCAGCCTGCTGGTTGCCCTCACCGCACTCATTTTGGGCTTATGCGTTACCTTCTTCTCCACAAAGTACATGCAAAATGATGAAGGCGAAGAAAAATTCTTTGCCTTGCTAATGATCATGATCGTTGGCATCATCGGGCTGGTCTGCGCAACTGACCTGTTCAACCTGTGGGTCTGGTTTGAGGTGATGGCAGTCAGCTCTTACCTGCTGGTCGCTTTTTATCGTAGCCAGCCGGATGCGCTGGAAGCGGGGGTGAAATACCTGGTGCAGAGCGCTACCGGTTCGGTGTTTATCCTGTTAGGAATTGCCCTGACCTTCGCCCAGACTGGTGTTTTAAACCTGCACGAGATCCGGCTGGCTGTATCGGCTGGCGGTAACAGCCCCATTATCCTGTCTGCCAGTGTGCTGATGTTGATCGGTTTTGGTGTCAAAGCCGCCCTGGTTCCACTGCACACCTGGCTGCCAGATGCACACTCGCAAGCCCCCAGCGGGATCAGCGCCATGCTTTCCGGCATCGTTATTGAAGCCGGCCTGGTAGCCCTGCTGCGTTCAACCGGTGCGGTAATCGTCTCCCACACCACCTGGGGTTACCTGATCATGGCATTTGGGGCGCTCAACCTGCTGGTTGGCAACTTGATGGCTCTCCGCCAGACCCAGGTAAAACGGATGCTGGCTTACTCGAGCGTCAGCCAGATGGGTTACATCCTGGTAGGCATCGGGGTGGCGGTTTACACCCTTCAGCCAGAAGGCGCAGCCGGCGGTTTCTTCCATGTTATTACCCACTCGCTCATGAAAGGGGCTGCATTCCTTGCGGCCGGGGCGCTGCTGTATGCCTTGCGTATGGCTCACCACAACCACGAACCGCTGACCGTGTCCGACCTGGATGGTGCTTCCCAGCGTTACCCGGTCACTGCGTTTTTCCTGGCGGTTGCTTTACTGGCTTTGGGCGGTCTGCCTCCGCTGGCGGGTTTTATGTCCAAATGGCAAATCTTCGTGGCTGGTTTCCAATCTGGAAATTCATTGGCGATTGCCCTGGTGATATTTGCAGCAATCAACAGCGTGTTGTCGCTCGGGTACTACGCCCCGCTGGTAAACCGCATGTACCGGCATGAGCCTTCAGATCTGGTCAAGGAGGGCAAACCCATCTCCTGGGTAATGGTTCTCCCGCTGGTGATTATGACAGTCGCAATTGTTGCGCTCGGCATCTGGCCGCCCCTTGTACGCTGGCTGACCACTCCGGCAGCCATGTCGCTGCTGGCAATTTTCGGTGGTTAACCTGAGAGGTAAACATGGAAATATTACTTTCACCCCCGCTTGCATTCCTCATCATCATTCCCCTGGTGGTTCTGATATTCCTTTTTGGAAGGAAACTGGCCGGTCCAGAAAAACCCAATGCGATGAAATCCAGCACCTATGGCAGTGGTGAACTGGCGCCGACAAGCGCTGCCGCCCCCGGCTACCGCTCGTTCTTTCTGATTGCATTCTTCTTTGCCATGCTGCACCTCGGCGCACTGGTGATTGGTACCAGCCCGCTGAATGCCATTTCGGGTGTGTACATTGTCGGCCTGATTCTGGCGCTGGTTGCCTTGATTTTAGGTTGACGGGTATGGTATGCTAACAAATGAGATCATATTGATCGATTATCGGAAGATCAGGATATGAGAGGTTAGATGGAAAATACGAAAATCAACGCCTGGGAAAAGACCCTCAACGGGCTGAAGACCTGGGCACGGATCAATTCTCCCTGGGTAATTCATTACAACAGCGGTTCCTGCAACGGCTGTGATATCGAAATCCTGGCAACCTTGACCCCGCGTTATGACCTGGAAAGGTTCGGGGTGAAGCTGCAAGGCAGTCCCCGCCATGCCGATATCCTGTTGTGCACCGGGCCGGTTACCCGCCAATCACGCGACCGCCTGTTGCGCATTTACGAACAGATGCCGGAACCCAAATTTGTGGTTGCGCTTGGTTCCTGCGGTCTGTCAGGCGGTGTCTTTCACGGTTCGTACAATATCGCCGGCGGCGTCGACGAGGTACTACCAGTCAGTGCATACATCCCCGGTTGCCCGCCCCGCCCCGAAGCTATTATCCAGGGTGTGGTGGCACTGTTAAACAGCCTGAAGGAACCGAAGGGGTAAGATATGGAAACTGAAAAGTTATTTACCATTGCAGAAGCGCTCCTCAAACCCTGGGCAAAGGAGTACAAACGGCCGGATGAAAACCGGCTGGATGTTTACCTGGTTCGGGAAGATTTGCTCGAAGCGGTCGCGGAATTAGCCCAGGCACGCTGGGGATACCTTTCGGCCATCTCCGGTGTGGACCTTGTTCCCCCGGCGCAGGATGGCACAGGCGAAAACCAGGAAGGACGCCTGGAAGTCCTCTATCATTTTTGCAACTCTGCAGCGGTGTTAAGTCTCCGGATTGAGATCCCTTACAGCGATGCTCACGTGCCCAGCGTGTGCGGGATCATCCCTTCTGCAACCATTTATGAACGGGAACTGATGGAATTATTTGGGATAACGGTAGTGGATACCCCCGTACCCGATCACCTGGTATTACCGGATGATTGGCCGGATGGTGTCTTCCCTTTGCGGAAATCTTTTACTGGTTTTGATTCGCCCCAGGCACAGGAGAGCTGAGATGCAGGAAAAAGTCGAAAAATTTATCGTTCCGATCGGACCGCAGCACCCGGCTTTAAAAGAACCCGGGCATTTTGAGTTTTCCGTGGATGGTGAGGAAGTAACCGGGGCAACCATCCGGCTCGGATTCGTGCACCGCGGGATTGAAAAAATGACCGAATCGCGCACCTGGATCCAGAACCTGTACATGCTGGAGAGGGTTTGCGGCATCTGCTCCCACGTGCACGGAATTGCTTATACCCTTGGGGTTGAAAAGCTGGCAGGTGTCACTGTTCCACCCAGGGCGCAGGCTATCCGCACCATCGTCCTCGAACTGGAGCGCATCCAGAGCCACATGCTTTGGCTGGGGGTCGCAGCCCATGAAGGCGGTTTCGACACCCTCTTTATGTACAGCTGGCGCGACCGTGAAACCGTCATGGACCTGTTTGAACTGATCAGCGGCAACCGCGTACAGCACTCGGTTAACCTGGTTGGCGGGGTGAAATATGATATAACTCCCGAACAGAAACAAAAGGTCCTCGACGGGTTGAACTACCTCGAAGGACGCATTCAGTACTACGAAAAGATCATCACCACCGATGACACCTTCCTCGGACGGACCCGCAACGTAGGCAAAATGACCAAAGAAGAAGCCACCCTGCTCGGCGCTGTGGGACCGACCGCCAGGGCTTCGGGTGTGGAACGTGATGTGCGTGTTGAATCACCCTATGCCTCTTACCCTGGTCATCCGGTTAACATCGTGCTGGATGAAGGCGGGGATCTTACCTCACGCTTCATCGTCCGCATCCGCGAAATGTTCGAATCGATCCGGGTTATCCGGGAGATTTTGACCAACCTGCCCGAAAGCGAATTAACCGTCCGTGTTCCCCGCCGCATCCCGGCTGGAGAAGTGATCAGCCGGGTGGAAGCGCCGCGCGGTGAATTGTTTTATTACATTAAGAGCGCTGGCGGTGAGAACCCGTACCGAATCAAGATCCGTACTCCCAGCCTGTGCAACTGGGGCACAATCAGCTCGGTCGCAGTCGGTCACAAGCTGGCGGATATGCCCATGCTGCTGGTCGGAATTGATCCGTGCTTCTCCTGCAATGACCGCCTGGTTACTGTCCGTAAAGAAACCAGCTCCCAGACCATGTACTGGGAAGACTTAAGAAAATACGGGGTTGAATATTACCAATGAGCCTGACACTCCCATCCCTGGTATCCATCCTTGTATTTCCGGCAGGTATGTTCCTGATCCTGCTGGGCATGGTATATGAGTATGTGGACCGCAAGCTGGTTGCCCGCTACCAGAACCGTTTCGGCCCGCGCTGGTTCCAGCCGCTGGCTGATATGTTCAAGCTGCTGGCAAAAGAGGAGATAATCCCGGATGGCGTTAACAAGGCGCTTTTCATCTTCCTGCCCATCCTGGGTGTCACCGCAGCGTTGACCTCTGCCCTTTACACTCCCATGCTTGGATTTGCCCCGGCTTTCAGCTTTCGCGGCGACCTGATCCTGGTGGTGTACATGCTGAGCGTGCTGACCATTTGTCTTGGGCTGGCAGGCGCCAACACCGTGGACCGCTTTTCGCTGGTCGGCGCAACCCGTACCCTCACCCAGCTTTTCTCTTATGAAGCGCCTTTCATGCTCACCCTGCTCGGCCCTGCCCTGGCAGCCGGCACGCTCCAAATCAGCCAGATCAATGCCTATGCACAGGACACCTGGTGGATGATCCTGACCCAGCCGATCGGTTTTTTGGTGGCTCTCATCGGTTTGATGGGAAAGCTGGAATTGCCCCCGTTCGATGCCCCTGAAGCCGAAACAGAGATCGTCTCCGGCGCCCTGACCGAATACAGCGGGCGCGGGCTGGCGCTGTTCCGTATCGGTAAAAACGTTGAGCTGGTGATTGGACTGACACTGATCTCTGCTTTTTACCTGGGCGGACTGGCAAACCCGCTTGAGTTCATTCTAAAAACGCTCGGTCTGCTGCTGGTGATCGCGTTGTTGCAGTCGCTCTTTGCCCGCTTGAGGATCGATCAGACAGTCGGTTTGTGGTGGCGCATCGGCGCCATCCTGGCGCTGGTACAGATCCTGATCCTGGTGGTTGGCAGGCTGTTCTTCTAAGAAAGAGGTAGGTTATGTCTATTGGTACCATGTTTGGGGATATCATCAAATCGCTTTTCAAAAAGCCGGCGACGGAAAAGTATCCCTTTGAAAGAAAAGCAGAACCCGAAAGACTGCGCAGCAAGCTGCACTGGGAACCCGAAAAATGCACCGGCTGCATGATGTGTGTAAAAGACTGCCCTGCCAATGCGCTTGAGCTGGAGGTCATTGACCGGGCAAAAAAGCAATTCGTGATGCGCTATTATATTGACCGCTGCACCTTTTGCGACCAGTGTGTAAGGAGCTGCCGGTTTGACTGCCTGCACCTCTCAAATGATGAATGGGAGCTTGCTTCGCTGGGCGCTGTGCCCATGACGATAACTTATGGACGAGAAGAAGATATCCAATTCCTCCTGGATAAAAAAGCTAACCCGGATAATCCAGGCGGGCACCCGGAATGCAACTGAACCCCACTGCAGGATTGTAATCCTGGGAGTGGGCAATGAGCTGCGGGGGGATGATGCCGCTGGGGTTCTGGCAGTGCGGAAGCTGCTCAAGAAGAAAGAACAACTGGAAGATGTATTGATCATTGAGGGGGCGCAAGCCTCCGAAAATTTTACATCGGTTATCCGGCGTTTCAACCCCCACTTGGTCCTGGTCATCGATGCCGGTGATTTCGGCGCTCAACCCGGGGAGATCACCCTGATTGACCCGGACGAAGCCCTGGGCGGTATGGGTACCCACGGGTTATCTCTGGGTGACTTCCTGCGGTATGTTCAGGCGGAAACAGGCAGTAAAACCGCGATCCTGGTCATCCAGGCGGCGGGAAATGAATTTGGCGACCCGGTCTGCCCGCCGGTCAGGCAGGCAGTGAACCTGGCCGCCAATCAACTCCAAAAAATATTGACCAGGGCAGGAAACCAGAAAGGTAGTTAAGCCTGCTCAGGATAATCGATCAGGCGTGTATTCGAGAGCTTTTCTATCATCTCGATCACCGCCGAGTTATCCATCAATCCCATCCCGTTTTGCTGCATTGCTTCATATAATTGTGTATCTAGGGTGGCAGAGGGTAAAACGATGCCATACTCTGCAGCGGTGTCCTGGATGATTTTCATATCCTTCAGCTGCATGGCAGCCTTGAAGCCGGGTTGGCGGTTGCCGCTGAACAGGCGCGGCGGTTTTACATCCAGCGTCCAGCATTGGGCAGCGCCGCCTTTAATGGCATCCACAACCTTGCGCGGGTCTGCCCCGGCTTTCTGGGCAAAGACCAGCAGCTCACCCATGGCAACCATTTGGGCTGCCACCATGATCTGGTTGGCTGCTTTAGCGATCTGCCCGGCACCGCTGTCCCCTACATGGGTGACGGATTTTCCCACAGCCAGGAACACCGGCATGACCTTCTCAAGCGCATCTGCCGGTCCGCCCACCATGATGGTCAGAGTGCCATTGCGGGCGCCAATGTCCCCGCCACTGACCGGGGCATCCAGGCTTTGCACTCCAACTTCAGCCAGGCGGCCTGCAATTTTGCGGGCGGTTGCTGGTTTGATGGTTGAGTTGTCCACAAAGATCAGCCCGGGATGGGCGCCGTGAATGATCCCATTCTCACCCAGGACCACCTTTTCAACATCCGGTGAATCTGGCAGGTTAGTAAAAACCACATCCACCTGGCTGGCAACCTCAGCCGGAGAGCCGGCAGCAGCAGCGCCCTCACCCACAAGCTCTTGCACTGCCGCCTGGCTGCGGTTGTACACCACCATGTTAAACCCTTTTTTGAGGATATTGCGTGCCATGGATTTGCCCATGATGCCCAAACCAATGTAACCAATTCTCATACCAGTACTCCTTATAAAATGATGCCTGCTACTTTGTGCTCAATGACCGCTTGACCAGGGGATAAAGCAGGTTCCCCGCTGCACTTTTCCAGTACCTGCGCCTCAAAGCCTGGTCAAGGTCTTTTTGCAGGGTTTCTACATCTTCCAGCCCGATTGACGCCCGCATGATTCCATCCCCTGCCCAATCCCGCAGACGGGATTTCTGTTCCTGGTTGTAATAGGCTGCAGATTCAAAATAGATGTCTGTTGGATAATAAAACAACAGGCTTTCGGGATGCCCCAGCGACGTGGCATAGGAAAAGACCTTTACCTTTTCTGCCAGGGTGATGGCAGCGCCTAATCCGCCTTTCAAGCGGAAGGCAAGCATCCCGCCCATGCTGGACATTTGTGACTTTGCCAGGGAATGGTGCGGATGGCTTTCAAGCCCGGGATAAAATACCTTCTCCACTTTCGGGTGTGCTTCAAGGAAACTGGCAATCTGCCCGGCAGATGCGCAGTGCTTTTCCATACGCAATTGCAGGCTGGCCAGTCCACGCAGGATAAGGTATGCATTAAATGGGCTGAGCGCCCCGCCCAGGTGCACCAGCATTTCCCGCCGGATGCGCAGCATATCCTGCCCGCTTCCCAGGATGATCCCGCCCAGTGCATCGCCATGCCCATTCAGGTACTTGGTCATGCTGTGGATGACAAAATCTGCTCCTATATCAAACGGGCGCTGGAGGACCGGTGTAGCAAAAGTGGAATCTACCGCCAGCTTCGCACCCGCGGCATGCGCAATGGCTGCACAGGCGCCGATATCGACGATCTTCATCAGCGGGTTGACTGGGGATTCGATGTAAATGAGCTTGGTGTTCGGCCTGACCGCATCCTGCACCTGGTCCAGGTCGCTGGTATCCACCAGGCTGACCTCGATCCCAAAACGCGGCAGGTGCACTGCGAACAGCTCA
Source organism: Leptolinea sp. UBA4782 (assembly GCA_002403095.1). Taxonomy (GTDB): domain Bacteria; phylum Chloroflexota; class Anaerolineae; order Anaerolineales; family Anaerolineaceae; genus UBA4782. Next base: position 12,668 of record DHHC01000045.1, on the reverse strand, counting down.
ACTGCCCCGGCATAACAAACCTCATTGGCGATGAGATGGTCTCCGGCGGAAAGAAATGTGAAAACCAGGGCTGAAATCGCCGCCATACCGCTGGCAACCGCAACGGTGGCAGGTGCATTTTCCAGGGCTGCCACCCGCTCCTCCAGGACGCGCACAGTCGGGTTGGACCAGCGTGAATACACATGGGCAGCCTGGTCATTCTCCATCAGTAATGCATCAAAAAGTTTGCTGCCAAAGGCAGGCAGTTTATAACTGACCCCGGTGGAAATCGGTGGCAGGCTCAATGCCTGCAGGTTCTCCTCTGGAACCAGTCCGGCATGGATTGAATCGGTCTCCAGCTTGGACATACAGCCCTCCTTGTTACCCCTCTCTGCCCCGTTCGATCAGCTGATCGCGCAGATGGCGGTGTTCCTGACGGGTGATGGGATAGCGCCAGGCAAAAAGGATCGAAACCACCAGCAAAACAGCCGGGATCAAGCCGATGGCCATGCGGATAGCATTAACGGCAGCCTCCGGCTGGTCAGGCAGCGGCTGCCCTTCAACCGGGGTGAGATATCCAGCCTGGGCCAGAGCCTGGCCAAGCGCCCACAGGGCAAGCCCGGTGCCGAGCTTCTGGAAGAAAGAAGCAAATGCGTAAAATGAACCCTCGCGGCGCTGGCCGGTCTGTAATTCATCCATTTCAATCACATCCGGGATCATAGCCCAGGGGAGCACATACGCACTGGCTATTCCCAACCCGGAAAGGAACGCCAGGATGTACGCCAGCATGACCTGGTTCGGCTGCTGGAGGGCCAAACCCAGCAAAACCAGGATCCAGGCTGCCATCCCGATCATAAACGCCCGCTTCTTGTCCAATTTTTTTGCCAGCCAGACAACAAATGGGATGAACATGATCGCGGATGCTTCCGCCAGAAGGACAAAGTAGTTGGCCTGGTCAGGCACTTTCAGGTAGTAGCTGGCATAGTAAACCAGCACGGCGGATATGATCGATGCCGTCGTCCAGCTAAACAGGTATAGCCCCATGATGTACCAGAAAGGCCGGTTTGAGAGGGTGGTTTTAATGGCAGCTTTTGGCGGTAAGGCCGCCGGCATCTCCTGCATGGGTTTTTCCTTGGTGACAGCAAATACAACCAGCGGAGGGATCATGCTGACAAACCCCAGGGCAATGCCCAGGATCATGAAAAGTTTCCGGGCATCAGGTACTACACCCTGCAGCAGCGTCGCCAGGATGATCGCTCCGAGCGTTCCGGCAATCGAGAAAACCATGCGGAAACCGTTCAGGGAACTGCGTTCATCATAATCCTGGGTCATTTCCGGGGTAAGCGAATTGTAGGACACATGAATGAAGGTAAAGAAGCTGTCAAACAGAATGAAGGCAGCCGCATAATACGCCATCATGGCATACTTGCCAAAGGGAGGGATCAGCCACATCAGCATGAAGGTCAAGCCGAGCGGCAGCGCCCCAAACAGCAACACCACCCTGCGCCGCCCATACCGGCTGCGGATGCGGTCGGAGATCAACCCGAAGAGCGGGTCATTGACTGCATCCCAGACCTTGCCGATCCCAATCGCCCAGCCCGCCAGATCGGCAGGTAGCCTGGCGATGTCTGTCAGGAAGTAGAGCTGGAAGAACATGATGATCGCTAGCGGGATGCTGGTCGACAGATCACCGGTGCTGAAGAGGATCTTCTTGCGCAGCGGTATTTTATCAGACGGTAAGGTAGTGTTGGCAGCGGTCATTTCGGCTCCTAAAGGGTCTCGTAATCCTGCGTTTCGGGATCTTCCCCGGCATAAAACTCGTCCATTGAGCGGTTGGCAACCATCTCCCTGTATTCCTGCAGCCCTTGTTCAATAGCCACATCCAGTACCTGCGGCTGGTGACTGGCCAGGATTTTATCAACTTTTTCCCTTGCCAGGTCAAGGGCATTCCTGCCACCCTTCTCCTGCCAGGTTTCAAACGGATCGCGTACAAAGAGCGAGGGGATGTAATGCTCCTTGCGGAAATTTTGGGCGGTGTGCTCTTCAGCCAGGTAATTGCCCCAGTAACCGTTCTTGCGGATCAGATCCAACGCAAGGGTATCATAATTAACCTCGATCCCGCGCCGCATGCGCAGCATGGACCCGCACAGCTCATCGTCCAGCAGCAGTTGGGCATCGCTTTCGATCATGCTGCCATCCAGGGTGCCGGCGCAGGTGATCATGTTCACTCCCGCCAGCACAGCCGGCATCAGTGTTTGGGTCCGCTCCATGCCTGCCTGCACATCCTCCACCTTGGCTTCGGTTGTGCCGCCCACGCTGCGCGTCGGCAAGCCGTAGTGCTGTGCCAGTTGGGTAGAAGCTGCAGTGATCAGGCCGGTTTCGATTGAGCCCAGTGCAACCGTACCGTGCCGCATATTGGCAATCGTGGAAACGGTGCCGTACATTACCGGAGCTCCAGGACGGAAGATCTGTGCCAGGGCAATGTGCGCCAGGATGGCTGCATTTTCCTGCGCCAGCAAACCCGCCAGGGTAACCGGTGCAGTTGCACCTGCAATCGCTTCCGGCGATACAGCCGCCGGCTGTCCGTAATCGGCGCAGATCAGCAAGCCTTCGATCTGGATGGTAGCCATTTGCAGCGGGCTGAGCACCGAGCAGATCGCCATGAAACGCGGATTTTTGCGCAGTTCCTCCTTACCCCCGACCGCGATCGCCATCATGCGCATCATATCCAGGGTTGGTAGATAGCCGTAGCAGCCCAGCCCGAACGATTTCTTGCTGTTATGCGCCCAATCGTAGATCGCTTCGGTATGGATGGTGGTCATGGATATGTCATTCGGCCAGACATCCATCTGGGTGTTGTGGATGTGTTTGCAGGCATCCACCAGGACAATATGATTATGCATATCCTGGGCGGTGGTCGGCCTGATTTCCCCGGTAGCATTGTCGATGATACGGGTGGGTGTACCCAGCCCGGCGAATTGGACCTGATCGCCGCCGACAGTCATGGAAAAAGCACCGGGATCCCTGCCGCACAGCCGGAAACTGGCTGGCGCTTGCTTGACTGCGTCCAGCAAGACCTTTTCAGGGAGATAAACCGTCTCGCGCTTCTCGTCCACCTTAGCACCAGCATCTGCGAATAACTTGCGGGCAAAAGGAAATTCCACCTTAATGCCGACTTCCTGCAGGATCTGCATGGATGTATTGTGGATGGTTTCTACTTCAAGGGGGGAGAGGACCTGAAGCGCTGCAGTTTTCATGATGACCTCCGGGCGGGATATTTATCCATTATAAAGGATGTTAGGACGGGAGAATTTATAAGCCCGGAGCGGCACCAACTTGACGCCTGCCCCGGGCTTTATGTATAGTTACCTGCCCAGCTGCTGGGTAATCTTTAAAGCGGTATCGCGGTAAGCTTCCAGTTTCTGGCGTTCTTTCTCCACCACTGCGGGCGGCGCTTTCTGACCGAATGGGCTGGCAAGCAGACCTTCCAGGCGGGTGATCTCACCCTGGATAGCTGCCAGTTCTTTTTCCAGGCGGGCACGCTCCGCTTCCAGGTCCACCATCTCCGAAAGGGGGAAGTACATTTCCACACCCGCTACCACCAGGGCAGCCTGGCCTTCAGGCATGGTTACCAGGCTTTCCAGCACCTGTACCTGCTTGAGATCCAGGTGCGCCAGGGCAGCAATGACGGGTAATTCCTGCCGGATGAATGGCAGCCTGTCTGCTGTGACAATGGTTGCGCCAATCCGTTTTCCAGGTGTCACGTTCTTCTCAGCCCGCATGTTACGGATGGCACGGACGATATCCTGCACCAGGCTGAATTGTTCAGATTTCTCTGCTTCCCAACTCTCAACCGGAGTGCTTTCCGGCCAGCTGGAGATGATCAGGGCATCCTCCCACTGTCCAGACTGGTTAAACGGTTTGAATTCGGCTGGATGTTCAATGGCGGCAGATTTCAGGTGCCCCCACAGGGCTTCCGTTACAAATGGTGTGAACGGGTGCAGCATACGCAGGCAGGCATCCAATACCTGCACCAGCAGCCCGGCGGTGCTGGCTGCCCGGGCACCTTTCTCTGCCATTTGCAGCTTTGCGATCTCGATATACCAGTCGGCAAACTCGCTCCAGAAGAACTCATAGATCTGCCTGCCAGCCTCACCATACTGGTACGCTGAGAACAGCCTGTCCACATCGCGGACCAGCTGCTGCAAGCGCGCCCAGATCCAGCTATCAGCCAGCGTCCATTCTGCTCCAGAAGGAGCCTCTGCTGGTGCCTGTTCGAGAGCGCCAATCACGAACCGGCCGGCGTTCCAAACCTTATTGGTGAAATTGCGGTTGGCTTCTACTTTCTTGGCGCTCGGGCTGGTGTCGTTGCCCGGGGTTGAGCCGACCAGCATGGTAAAACGCAGGGCATCGGTTGAGTATTCGTTCATCAGATCCAGCGGGTCGATGGCAATTCCCTTGCTCTTGCTCATCTTCTGCCCGTTCTCATCCCGGATCAGGCCGTGCAGGTAAACCGTATGGAACGGCACCTTCCCGGTGAACTCGATCCCGAACATGATCATGCGAGCTACCCAGAAGAACAGGATGTCATACCCGGTTTCCATGATGGAGGTCGGGTAGAAGTACTCCAGGTCAGGCGTCTTCTCTGGCCAGCCGAGCGTAGAGAACGGCCACAAACCAGACGAGAACCAGGTATCCAGCACATCCGGATCTTGCCGGATGTGCTTGCTGTGGCAGTGCATACACTCCTGCGGATCATCGCGCTGGACTGTCATCTTGCCGCAGTCATCACAATACCAGACCGGGATGCGGTGCCCCCACCACAATTGGCGGCTGATGCACCAGTCCTGGATGTTTTCGAGCCAGTTGTAATACACCTTGGTGAAGCGGTCGGGCACGATCTTGATCTCGCCCTTGCGTACAACCTCGAGGGCGGCTTTTGCCAGTGGCTCAATGCGTACGAACCACTGGGTGGAGATCATCGGCTCGATCAGCTCACCGCCGCGCTGCGAGCGTGGGACGGTCATTTTGTAAGGTTCTTCTTTGATCACCAGCCCGGCCTGGCGCATATCCTCCCAGAGCTTCTTGCGGCAGGCAAAGCGCTCCATTCCCTGGTAAGGACCGCCATTTTCATTCACATTGGCATTCTCATCCAGCATGGTAATAAATTGCAGGTCGTGCTTCTGCGCCAGGGCATAGTCGTTCGGGTCATGGGCAGGGGTGATCTTCAAGGCGCCAGTGCCAAACTCGCGCGTGACATACTCGTCTGCGATCACCGGGATCTCGCGCCCCAGGATGGGGACGATCACTTTACGCCCGATGTATTTCTGGTAGCGTTCATCCTCCGGGTGGACACAAACAGCCGTGTCCCCCAGGATCGTCTCCGGGCGCGTGGTGGCTACCGGGATGTAGTCTTCAGGGTCATCAGCAAAGACATACTTGAAGAAGTACAGCACGCCCATTTCATCACTGTAATCCACCTCAAGGTCAGATACTGCTGTCTTCAATTCGGGTGACCAGTTGATCATCCTGGGACCGCGGTAGATCAGGCCTTTTTCATAAAGGCGGACGAAGGCTTCGCGTACCGCGCGGGATAAGCCCTCATCGAGGGTGAAACGCTCGCGGCTCCAATCGCACGAAGCGCCTAGCCGGCGTATCTGCTGCTGGATGATACCCCCGTATTTCTCCTTCCATTCCCAGGTGCGCTTCAGGAATTCCTCGCGCCCGATAGCCTCTCGCGAGGTACCTTCCTTGATGAGCGCCTTTTCCACCTTGATCTGGGTGGCAATCCCGGCATGGTCGCTGCCGGGTACCCACAGGGTGGAAAACCCCTTCATGCGGTGGTAGCGGATCATCAGGTCTTCCATGGAGACAAACAGGGCATGCCCGAGATGCAGTTCACCGGTAACATTGGGCGGCGGAATGGAAATGACAAACGGCACTTTAGATGGGTCAAAATCAGGCTTGCGGGGGTCGTTGGACGGCCCGAAATACCCTTTTTCTGACCACATATCATACAGGTCTTGTTCGGTAGCGGCAAAATCATAAGCTTTCGGTAAAGGTTCAGGCATTCTTCCTCCTCAGGTAACCACAAATTAAAACAAAAATTCCTTTCATCCAGAGGACGGAAGGAAAGTTCCGCGGTACCACCTCAATTCACTAGCTGCATAGTGCGCTCAGCCCGGACAAACATCCGGCAATTGCTGTAACGGGCAAACCCCGTGCCGTTCTACTCTCCAGCGGATTTCTTCGGCAGTGAAACCAAACGACCTTCGGCTGATCCTGTTGAAGGGCTTTTCAGCACCCGCCCTCTCTCTGGCAACAAATTTCAGCCTACTCCTTTTGGCCAGAACACATTAGAATTGTGATTCAATTATAATGACCTCCACACAAGAAGTCAATGCAGCCGTTCATGCAGGTTCCTGCCGGGGCGGTATGGAGCAAAACGATGAAATTAACCCCCAAAAAGGTGTTCCTGGTTGCCGCAAGTATACTGATTTTAATCCTACCTGCCTGCCGACCGGTTTCCCTGGAAGCACAAACCCCAACCCTGACCGTTGAACCCCACACAGGTACACCTGGCGCGGGTGCAGTCACAAGCACCCCGTTGCCAACGCCATTGCCCACCTCGACAATAGAAATCAAAGCAAAAGATTTGGAAGGTGCACAAATCGTCCTGTGGCATGCCCTTAACGGGGCTGCCGGGATTGAATTACAAATGCTGTCAGATGAGTTTAATTCCAACAATGATTGGGGAATCCAGCTGAAAGTGGAAGCTTTTCAGTCCTATTCCGACCTTATCAAGCAGACCAACAATGTTCTAGGCACTGAAGACCAGCCGGAACTGGTGCTGGCCACACCGGAACAGCTGGCTGCCTGGTATGAGAAGGACACCGGAATGGTCAACCTGGATACCTTCATGTACGATCCTGATTGGGGTATGCAGTCAGACCAGGTCAACGCTGTTTTCCCGGTATTCTGGAACCAGAATGTGTTCCAGGACCAACGCTTGGGGTTCCCCGCCGTCCAGACGGCGGAAGTGCTGGTGTACAACCGCACCTGGGCACATGCCCTTGATTACAAGGACCCTCCCCTGACCCCTGATGCATTTTATGAACAGGCGTGTGCAGCGTCAAAAGCGGACGCTGATGAGGGCTATTATGGTAAGGGCGGCTGGTTTATGAATACTGAGCCTGCTGTAGCCCTTGCCTGGCTCGCGGCCTTTGGAACAACAAACCCGTTAACTGAAGATGGGTACAGCTTTAACACTCCTGAAACCCGCCAAGCGTTCAGCTTCTTGAGGGAACTGGCAGAGAGCAGCTGCGCCTGGAATAATGAAATCCCCACACCCGAAGAAAGTACCGAGCCTTTTGTCTACTTTGCTAACCGCCAGGCACTGCTGGCATCCTTGTCCGTTGATGAACTATCGGTGCTGGCAGCGGCCATGGCATACGCCAAGAACAACGACGACTGGGTAGTCCTGCCATACCCCACCGAAGATGCAAGCGGAAAGGTTGTTTCATATGGTTTCAGCTACGGTATCCTCGCGTCCGGGCAGCGCGAGCAGCTGGCTTCCTGGCTGGCGATCCGCTGGTTATCTGAGCCTGGGCAATCTGCCAGAATCGCCGAAGCCACTGGCAGCCTGCCGATCTCTGAACCTGCCACTCAATTCATGGAATTAACCGCCCAAATGGAGCAGGCAATCGCCTTGATCGGGCTGTCGGTCAGCCCACCAGTGGATGCCTCCTGGGTAAAAGTCCAACCCATCTTGCGGGATGCCATGTGGGAAAACACGGTGGATTACCAGCGTATCTACGCCATCGAAAACTCACCTGTCAGGACCGTGGGAGAGATACTGGAGGACCTGGAAACCCTGGCACAGGAGTTCAACAAGTAATCCCCAGGCAATTGGAAATCGAATTGCACAGGAAGGGTGATAAAAAGGCTCAAATCTCCACTGGGTTTGAGTCCGTTTTACTTATGGAAGGCGACGATGGGACACAGCCCCCACTCGGGGGTTTGAACCCATTTGATTCTGATTAAGGGTAATTTTTAAAAATTTTGAGGCGACGATGGGACACAGTCCCCTTCCGGGGATTTGAACACATATTGTGAAATATTGGTATTTAAATAAATTGAGGCGACGATGGGATTTGAACCCATGATGAGGGTTTTGCAGACCCTTGCCTTGCCACTTGGCCACGTCGCCTTGTAAGACAGTTGCAAGCAACACGGAGTTGCTTGCATTTGTTGAGAGCGGGCAACGGGACTCGAACCCGTGACCTTCTCCTTGGCAAGGAGACATTCTACCAACTGAACCATGCCCGCAGGCTATAATATTTTCAAATTACAGCCCGTAGTATATCAAAACAGATTGCTTCCGTCAACCCTTACATGGATCGCGGCTGCTGTGAAGGGCCGGATTTTACACGCGGTTTCCTCTGGCTGTCCAGCAATGCCTTCATCTGGGCATAGATGATTTTTGCCGCCCTTTCCGGCATCAAGCGGGATAAAAAGTCCATCATTTTAGCATCGCTGCCAATCAAAACCCGGTACTTTTTCTTTTCGATTCCAGCGATGATCGCAGCTGCTGCAGCAACCGCGGAGGTTGTTTTATATTTTGCATCCTCCTGTCCGGTCATCACCTGGATGCCGGAGTTGGCAGCAATATTGGTCCCGATGGCTCCAGGGAAAACAACGGTAACACCCACATTGGTATCCAGCAATTCAGAGTGCAGGCCTTCGGTGAACAGCTTTACGGCAGCTTTTGAAGCCCCGTACATGGTCTGCCCGGGTACCGGCAGAAAACCGCCCATGCTAGAAACATTGACAATGTGCGCTTCCGGACGTTCCAGGAAATACGGCAAGAAGGCTTTGGTCAGGTTGACGGTACCGTAGAAGTTGATATTCATCACCCGTTCAATCTCAGACATGAGCAGGTCGTTAAAGCGCACAAAATGCTGGATGATGCCGGCGTTGTTGATCAGCCCATCTACAGATCCATGCGCTGCCAGCACACTGGCTGGGAGGGCTTCAACAGCATTCCGGTCAGTGATGTTCAGGGCATGCAGGGTAAGCTTGCCAGCCTGGCTTCCAGCCAGGTTTTTTGTCTCTTCCAGCGCTTTTGCATCGATATCCACAGCCGCAACCCTGGCACCCATGCCCAGTAGCTGCAAAACCAGTTCCCGCCCAATTCCATTGCCCCCACCTGTAACCACAAATGTCTTATTCGCGATTTTCATTTCTAACCCTTTCCCGACCAGGCAATGTCCTTGTCATAATCGGATAATAAGATATTATTTATCTTATTTATCATTATATTACTTTCCCTCCTGCCGTCAAGAGTAAACAGGGTATTTTTATCATTTTTCTAATAAATATTGTGATCTTACATGCAACTCTGCGTTCAACCTTTGTCCCCAAAATATGAGATAATACCCGGGAACATGAAGACCACTCCATTGAAAATCCTCTCCATCTTTGGCACCCGGCCCGAAGCGGTCAAAATGGCGCCGGTTGTGCATGCGCTTAAGGATCATCCCGGGATCGAATCCCTGGTGTGCGTTACTGCCCAGCACAGGGAGATGCTCGACCAGATCCTGAACCTGTTTGGTATTCAGCCTGATTTCGACCTCAACCTGATGAAGCCCAACCAGAGCCTGGCGAACCTTACTGCGGGCATTTTTACCGGGCTGGATCCCATTCTCAAGCAGGTAAAACCGGACTGGATCCTGGTACAGGGCGATACCACCACGGTGATGGTGTCAGCCCTGCTGGGATACTACAACCAGGTAAGGGTCGGTCACGTGGAAGCCGGGTTGCGCACTTTCGACAAATGGCAGCCATTCCCCGAAGAAATCAACCGGCGGGTAGCCGGTGTGGTGGCAGACCTGAACTTTGCCCCCACTGCATGCAGCGAACAGAACCTGCTGAAGGAAGGCGTGCCTGCCTGGCGTATTGCCATCACCGGCAACACCGTCATTGATGCCCTCTACGCCATCCAGCAGCGCCCCGCCCCGCCGGAAGTAAACCGGATATTGGACAGCCTGCAAATTGCACCCGGAGGAAAAAGATTGATCCTGGTGACTGCCCACCGGCGCGAGAATTTCGGCCAGCCGCAGGTAGATATCTGCATGGCACTCAAGCAATTGGCTGAGCGGTACAAGGATGATACCGTGTTCGTGTACCCGGTCCACCTCAATCCCAATGTCCAGGAACCGGTTTACCGGCTGCTGGGCAAAGTTCCCAACATCAAGCTGCTCGACCCGCTGGATTACCTGCCAATGGTTCACCTGATGAAGAATGCCCACCTGGTGCTGACCGATTCAGGCGGAATCCAGGAGGAAGCCACTGCCCTGGGGAAACCCACCCTGGTTTTACGCAATGTTACTGAACGCCCTGAAGGCGTAGAGGCGGGTGTGCTGAAACTGGTAGGAACAGATGTTGGCGAAATCGTCACCCAGTGCAGCAGACTGCTCGACAGCAAAGATGACTACGACCGGATGGCAAAGGCGAAAAATCCTTTTGGAGACGGAAAAGCCGCCGAGAAAATTGTTCATGCCTTGCTGGCATTCAAGGAACCCGAACATGGCTAAAGACCTGTACAGCAGGCTGGTCAAAGCTCGCTCATCCCGTATCTGGGGCAGGTTGGCGTACGGTTTGCTTAAAGCGCTTGGCAGCGAAATCCCGCGCAGTGTCAAGATCGGCGAGGGATTCGAGCTGGTGCATGGCGGATTTGGCGTGGTCATCCACCCCAACACGGTGATTGGCAAACGGGTTAAGATGTATCCCGGTGTAACCCTCGGAAGGGCGGATATCTACCAGCCGGCTGCTTCCTCCCGGTTTGAAGGGTTTATCATTGAAGATGATGCCATCCTGTCGCCAGGTGCAAAGATCCTGTGCAAAGAGGGCATTTTGAAAGTCGGGAAAGGGACTGTGGTCGGGGCAAATGCAGTCCTGCTCGAGTCAACCGGTGATATGGAGATCTGGGCGGGTGTGCCTGCCAGGTGTACCGGAAAACGCCCTGCCCTGGAGTAACACCAGGAATGACATTATCGAAAATTGCTGTCGTACCTGCCGTACACGGCCTTGGCGGGATGGTCTCCTTCCAAGGCAGGTTCATCACCGGTTTGGAACAGCGCGGCATTACGGTCACCCGCGACCTTTCTGATCCTGATGTCCAGGCAGCATTGATCATCGGTGGAACCAGGCAGGTAGGCAGCCTGCTGGCTGCCAGGCGCAGGGGTGTCAACATGGTGCAAAGGCTGAACGGGATGAACTGGCTTCACCGGGTGCAGCCAACCCCGGTTCAAGCATTCGTACGGTCAGAGTTGAACAACTGGCTGCTGGCTTTCATCCGGCGCAGTATTGTGCACCGCATCGTGTACCAGAGCCAATTTTCACACTGGTGGTGGGATAACCGCTTTGGCAATCTGTCCAAACCAATCAGCGTGGTGTATAACGCCGTTGACCTTTCTGTTTACCGCCCTTCTGACACCGACCTGCCTCCGCGTGACGTGATCCGCATCCTGGTTATGGAAGGGCACATGGGCGATTTCTACTCCAGTGGTCTGCAGACTGGTATCGAACTAGCCAGGCAGCTGCACCTTCTGGCTGGTATTCCAGTGGAACTGGTGGTGGCCGGGAATGTACCAGTCCGCCTGCAGCAGCAGACAGCAAGGGAAGAAGGAATCCATGTCAGGTACCAGGGTGTGGTTCCCCCGGAAAAAGTACCCGCCCTGACCCATGAAGTCCACATGCTGTTTTCGGCAGACCTGAATGCAGCCTGCCCGAATTCAGTGGTGGAATCCCTGGCCTGCGGGCTGCCGGTGATCGCCTTTGATACCGGTGCGCTGAAAGAAATGGTGCCTGAGACAGCCGGGGCTGTTGTCCCGTATGGAAGCAACTACTGGAGGCTGGAACCGCCGGATGTACAAACCCTTGCGGCAGCAGCCAGGTGTATCTTTGAGGAGAATCCCAGGTACCGCGCCGGGGCACGCCAGGCAGCGCTGGCTCAGTTCGGCCTGGAATCTATGCTGGACGGCTACCTGGCTGCATTAGAACCGCAGTAACTATCCTATTTTTGGTCGAGTAAGGGAGTGCCTTCAGGTCCCCGGTCAATTTCCCACGGGTAGATAATATATGCGTCGGTTATTGCTGCATAGTAATCCGGCCTTACAGAGCCGAACAAGCTGCGGTAAGGGTTAAAGTGCAGCACGCAGGTGAATGACCGCCCGCCCGCACCGCTGACCCGGTTCTTCACCGCAGTGATTGTCCGCCCGGAACCCCAGACATCATCAACGACGAGCACATTTTTCCCCAACAGCAAGGCATTATCGGGGAATTGCACGAATTTAGGCCAGGCAATCAGGCGTGGAAATTCCTTCAGCTGGTTCGATTGGATCACATCCGGAAAATCTACAGCCGCCGTAAGGATCAGGTTAATCCCCAGGGCTTCGGCTAGCAGCCCGCCCGGTACAACACCGCCTCTCGTGATGATCAGCATAGCATCGTAGCCTTCCTGGAATTGGGGTACCAGGTGATCAATCAAGGTATCTATATCGTTCCAGCTTACCAGTTCACGCCGCATGCAACAACCTTCAATCAGAGTGAAATTATTATAGCAAAATATTGGCAGTAGAATTTTTCCACTGAATTCTTCCAGGGGTGCTGAGCCAGCACATGGTATC
>DHHC01000047.1 GCA_002403095.1 Leptolinea sp. UBA4782 | reverse complement strand
AACATCTATTCCCGGATCGAGATTTCGCATCATCATCCTTGTTATAAGGAAGGTCAGCCAGCGGGAAGGTGTTTTTTTCTGGCCAAATTCCCAGTCTTTCCAGGCAGTCCATACCGATTCGGGTGTAAACCGGACTTCTGGATCAGCTTTAGCGGTAATGATTTCTATCATCTCCTTCAGTCTGGGGTCTGCTTTCAACCAGGGGAAATTCGAAAGCACATCACACACATGCAGGATGTCATACCAAATAAAGGGGGCTTTCAGTTTACAGAAATCTGTTCCCATGTAGAACATGTAAGGATGGTTTTCTCTCCTCTTTTCCCATATGGTTAAAATGCTTTCGGCGCCGGTGTGTGTATGTTCACTGTCTCTCCATTCAGGCAGGGCTATCAACAGCTTGAGCATAACCAATGTAGCATACGGGCAGGGATCGGTTTTTCTTCCAGGTCCACGAAATTTGCCCAGTTCTGGTGAGACTGCACATGGCCAGCCATTTTCTTGAACCAGTCCGGCCAGGTACTTAATACCTTTACTGATTCTTTCATCTGAGCCGTACCCGAACCGAACCAAAGAATACAAAAGCAAAGGTGCATCACACAATGCCCAGGCAAAACTGTTTTTTCCTGTGCCCCCAAAGTGGACTGGCACGTTCATCAATACCTGGAATGGACCCTTTTCCGATTGGGAGTGCATTAATTCTTCAGTTATACAGGCAACCCCTTCATCAGTCCGGTTCAAACCAATTTCTGCCAGGAAACTCATCTTGTGGATTGGATGGCCGGCGCTCTTGTGGCTGTTCAGTACTACCGCAGGCAATTCTTTTACTTCTTCTAACAGCAGTTTTACCTGTGGGTGAGTAACCATCTCAGACCTGGCATGCCTCACTTCATCATTTTCAGGAGTTTGATGCAACAGGTCAAGGTGGGTGTTGTACACCACCCAGGGTTCACCTTGTAGCAGCCATTCTATAGTAGAAGGGACCAGCCTCATCAAGCACTTTCCTTACTCCAGCCAGATAGCCTGGCTGATATATCCATTCATTTCTCCCAGAGTTGTAAGTTCAAAATCGGGATAAGAAACCCCATAAAGTGTACCGTCCTCGCTGGCAATGAGCAGGTTCTTCCCGTCCTCAGGGTTCCACATCAGGGCATCCACATGAAAACCAGAAGCAACGGTGACCCAGTCTTTTCCAGGTTCCTTGACTTCCACACGTGAAACCCGGTTCTCGATAACAGTCCAGGCTTCAAAACCATCCATCGAAACTGCAGGATGAAATGAGGCATCAAAGACAGGCGGGTCATACCGTTTTGACCCATCCTGGTTGTACAGGCCTTCTGGATACGCCCAGAAGACTTTACTTTCGGGCAGCCAGCTTACCTCGTAAGCTTTTTTATCTGAAAGCTTGAGGGGCTCACTTTCTCCATTTTTTAGCAGGTAAAGGCCGTCTCCAAGCGATGTGGCACAAGCTGAATCACCTGAAAATAACAGCGCTCCATTATCGGGAGAAAGCGATGCTCCATAATAAAAACTGTATTTCATCAAAGGTGTTGCTTTCGCTGTTTCAACATCCACGCTACGCAAGTTTATAGAATTACAGGCATCGTCTGCATCATACATAATGTAATGGGTGGCATCCTGCCAGGCAACAAATGCATAATGGGTTTTTTGGGGCTTCGGCTGGTCAATGATCTCTCCATCAGATAGGCGCACTGCATAAGCCCCATCCATCCTGGTATACCCGACCAGAGCACCACCAAACGGGGGCACCCAGCTCACCCCAAAATGATAAATGTACCTTCCATCAGGTGACCAGATCGGTATGATCGCCTGCGAAGGTCCGTCAGTAAGTTGGGTAATTTCTTCAGTCTGGGTGTCATACACATACAGGTCAGATGAATTTCCATTTATTGCGCCCACAAACGCCAGGTACCTGCCGTCGCCAGGCGACCAGGCAACCGCTTCATAATACAGGATAGAAAGGGCTGCGGCAGACTTGCTTTCTTCAGGGTGCATTGAAGCTTCATCCATACCCATGCTGCTCAATTTGGCAACAACCTTTGCGCCACCATCTGGAATCGATACCAACCGCAATTCAATCCCTTCATCAGTTTCCACTACCAGTGCCAGTTCTTTTCCATCGGGCGAAACCGCATTGCGCAGGTCGCGTAAACCCGGTTCAATATTTGTGACCTGGGTCAGGAAAGAACCATCCGGGTTGGCGATCCAAATTCCGCTTTTTCCGCTAAACATCAGGTATGGTCCGGCTGGGTTAAGCGAATCAGGAGTTGGTATTGCCGTCGGCTCAGGGGTTACTGAAGGAATAACTGGTGTTTTAGTTTCTTCCGGCAGGACCTCAGTTTCTTCTTCCTGCGCGGGCGGCAGGTTTTCTGGTTCTTCCGTTTCTGCAGCTCCCCCGGGAAGATTGCAGGCTATCAAAACCAAAAGGATGAGAATGCTCGAAAGAATACTGTACTTCTTGCGCATCAGCCACCTCCAGGTTTGTTAGAGAAAAAGAACGGGAAAGGCAAGGAAATGTATCTATGTGCCTTAATATGGATTATTGTAGCATTTTTCAAGCCCGGAGATTACCCGCAATTCATCGCCAGGAAAAGCTGCTGCAAAGCCCTGGGCAGCTGCCCGGTATCCAAAAAATCCTTAATCAGGATGGCTGTGTCTTCGATATTTTGCTTTGAGGTATCCACTTCGAAGTCGTAAACTCCGTGGGCATGGATAATACCAAATTGTTTCGCGGCTGCTCCTGGAGTGCGCTCATTCTTCCTGGCTTCTTCGCGCTGTTCCAGTACATCCAGGGGACATTTTATCCCGATCAGGTAAGCGGGTTTGTCATGGAACAGGCAGACACACTCTTCCAGCCAAAATGGATCGATTAAGACATGGTCTGCCAGTACATTTACGCCCTGGTTGGAAAGCGTCAGGATGGTTTGATGCATGGCATGGACCAATTTATGCCCCATTTCGCCGGTCTGGTTGGCTTTTCCCAGCACATCATCCCATAACGGCTGGTGAAAATACCTCCGGGGAAGCATCCAGAGGAATTTATCAATCCCAACCTCAAGGAAAGGTTCTTCCAGGATATTCTGCAGCATATGGATAGTACTGGTTTTTCCAGCGCTGGTGGTTCCGTTGAGAAAAATGATGGTACCTGGATTCATTAGCCTCGTGCGTTCCTGTGCTCCAAATTCTAGATATCTCTTACATCAGATAGAATACCTGCTGGTCAATCGTGGCAAGTATACCAGCAGGCAGGGTTTTTCGAAAAACAATCTCTTTTTGATAATGAAAAGTCCAGGCAGGAAATGGTTCCAGCATCCATCTTCACCAGAGAACCAGGATTCATCAAACGGGCATTACTATCAGGAATAAGAATCGTAAAAGTCTTTCTCAGCAGCTGCATAATCATCGTAAGATGAGTCGTCCTCGTAGTCATCATCGTAAGTGCCATAATCCACATCAGCGTATTCGCGCGGATCATCAAACACCCGCTCTGCCCCTGGAACAAACACACCGTTTGCAGCTGCATCCAGGATAAAAATCCTTTCCAGATAATGGCCGTCATCTTCAGGTTGGCGGCGGGTGGTATAACCCTTCCCCTTTTGACGATTTTCGTTGCGCTCTAACAACTCAAATAATTTAACCAGGCCGAAGATAATCAACGCTAATAGGAAAAATATTCCTTCCATTGTTTCCCTCCGTCTGTTTAAGTGTATAACAGGAAGTGGGTAGCTTTGTACAGGTTTTCTGGGGACCAGCCTTTCTCACTTGCAAATTGAACATTTGTACTATATAATTATTACTAGGATTGATTTCATTCTATAATTGATATACACCCTCCAAAGGAGTAAAACCATGGCCCGAAAACCAATTTCACCTTCAAGCGCAAATCCCGGACAGATGGACGAAGCCAAAGCAGCCGTCCTGGATAAAGCCCTGGGAGATATTATCAAGCGGTACGGTGAAGGATCGATCATGCGCCTGGGGAACGCCCAGCACCTGGCTGTGGAAGCTATCCCGACCGGGTCGCTTTCACTGGATATTGCATTGGGAGTGGGCGGAATTCCGCGCGCCAGGATTACCGAGATCTATGGCCCGGAATCGTCCGGAAAAACAACGCTCTGTTTGCACATCGTGGCTGAAGCCCAGCGCATGGGCGGCACGGCTGCCTTTATCGATATGGAACATGCGCTTGACCCTGCCTACGCTGCCCGGTTGGGTGTCAATATTGATACTCTGTTGATCTCTCAACCCGATACCGGCGAACAGGCACTGGAAATCACTGAAACGCTGGTACGCTCAGGCGCGATTGATGTCATTGTGATCGACTCGGTAGCCGCCCTGGTTCCCCGTTCTGAAATCGAAGGCGATATGGGCGATGCCCAAATGGGTATGCAAGCCCGCTTGATGTCACAAGCGCTGCGCAAGCTTTCCGGCGCCATCAACCAGACCAAGACGGCAGTCATTTTCACCAACCAGTTGCGCCAGAAAATCGGCGTGATGTTCGGCAACCCCGAAACCACTACAGGCGGTATGGCATTGAAGTTCTATGCTTCGGTCCGGCTCGACATCCGCCGCATCCAGGCCATCAAGATGGGCGCCGAGGTGATCGGCGGGCGGGTGCGTGTGCGCGTGGTTAAGAATAAAGTAGCTGCACCTTTCCGTACTGCCGAATTCGACATCATGTACAACGAGGGCATCAGCAAGGTGGGCGACATCATTGACCTGGCAACCCAATTGGATATCGTGGTGAAACGCGGTGCTTTCTACTCCTACGGTGATGTGCGCCTTGGTCAAGGCCGCGAGAATGCCAAAGAATTCCTGCGCCAGGCTCCTGAACTGAGCGCCGAACTGGAAGAAATCATCCGGCAGCGGTCCACTGGCGGAGAGGCTCCCTTCGGTTTGAATATCGGCACTGAAGAGGAAGACAGCAGCTACGGCGAAGAATAATCCATCACCCGGGTGCAGGGCTGAACTGGAGTGAGAGTATGAGCAACGTGCATCAGCATCATGGAAAGTTTGGGATCCTGGCGCTTCTGGCTGCAGTGATTCTGCTTGCTGCCTGTGTACGCCCTTCCACCAGCAAAGATCCTGTCCAGCCCACAGCCCAGCCTTATATCCCGGTTACCCTGGCTGCCCCTACCCTGGCGCCAACCAGCACCCCCGAGCCCACACCCACACTGGAAGCCAACGATCCCGATTGCATCGATAACTTGACCTACGTGGATGACCTTACCATCCAGGATGGCACTACAGTTGCACCTGGAGAGACACTGGATAAACGCTGGCAGGTGAAGAATAGCGGTACCTGTCATTGGGGTGAAGGGTATGAGATCCGATTTACCGGAGGTGTAGAAATGGGCGCGGCTTCGCCCCAGTCACTCTTCCCCGCCCGCGCCGGATCAGAAGCCACCATTCAAATCTTCTTTACGGCTCCGACAGATCCTGGTGAATACCGCAGCGCATGGTCAGCGTACAATCCTGATGGCATACCTTTTGGAGAACCTGTTTACATTTACATCGTGGTAGAAGCTCCATAAACACCTGACCGAAGTACGCGGGTCTTATCTTTCATATGAAGCAAAAAGTTGTTAACCTGGGTATTTTGATCGTATCTGCACTGTTGCTGGCAGGTACCATCCTGCTGGTGGGTTTTATCTTCCTGCAAACTGGATCAGTTGAAGCTGCCATCCCGGCATTATTGCTTCAGCCTGTCACCATTACACCCACGCCGCTTCCAACCCTCACGCCATCCATCACCCCAACACCATTCCAACCGGCAACCCCAACCCCGACTTTTACGGTCACCTTAACACCCACTCCAACAGAGACACCGACACCGACCGCGACCTTTACTCCTGTTCCCCCCACCCAAACTCCGCTGCCTACCGACACAGCTGCGCCGCCCTCAGGCCTGCCCTCAGAGGCATATATTATGGATATTTCAGGGTATCCACAAATCGCCAATCTGGATTGTGAAGCGCGCACAGCGGTGGACCTGGCTGCCTACTTTGGTATTTCCATCCCTGAAATGGATTTCATTTCCCTGCTGCCCATTTCGGACAACCCTGATGAAGGGTTTGTGGGCAGCATGTATGATGAAAAAGGGCACCTTCCCCCAGCCTCTTACGGTGTGCATGCAGCCCCGGTGGCCGCTTTGTTGCGGGCGTACGGCCTGAATGCCTGGGATAAGTACGGGATGGATTTTGAAACCCTCCAGAGAGAGATTTCAGCCGGAAGGCCAGTAATGGTCTGGGTGATAGGCAATGTCTGGAGGTCTTATGGTACTGAAACTTATACCTCATCCAGCGGGGCAACCGTGACAGTAGCCTTCTGGGAGCATACCGTCCTGGTGATCGGGTATGACCCGGAGCATGTCACCGTTCTGGACGGCGACCTGGTCTACGAACGCCCAATCGAGAAATTCCTCGATTCATGGAGCACACTCGGCTACATGGGTATTGTGGTGGAATAAGTTAAAAAAAGAAGAAACGGCTGCTGAGATCATCCCGGCAGCCGTTTTTATAGGTGAAGTAGATCTAAGTTCCCTCTTCCCAAGAGTTGAGGTAATCCAGCTGCTCCTGGCTGAGCTGGTCGATTGTAACACCCATTGATTCCAGCTTAAGGCGGGCAATTTCACGGTCGATCACTTCAGGAACGGAATAGACCTTGTTCTCCAGCTCCTTGTAATGTTTGACCATGTATTCAGCGCTGAGTGCCTGGTTGGCGAAGGACATATCCATCACGCTGGCGGGGTGGCCTTCTGCTGCTGCCAGGTTGATCAGGCGGCCTTCACCCAGCAGGAACAGCCTTTTGCCGTCTTTCAGGGTGTACTCCTCCACAAAGGGACGCACAAGCCGTTTGCTGACAGACATAGCCTCCAGGGCGGGGATGTTGATCTCAACGTTAAAGTGGCCGGAGTTTGAAATGATTGCGCCGTCTTTCATGTGTTCAAAATGCTTGCGGTCAATCACATTCAGGTCTCCGGTCAGGGTGCAGAAGATGTCGCCTTCCTTCACAGCCTTTTCCATCGGCATCACCCGAAAACCATCCATGACTGCTTCGAGGGCGGGCAGCGGGTCCACTTCGGTAACGATCACATTGGCACCCATTCCGCGTGCCCGGTTAGCCAGTCCGCGTCCGCACCAGCCGTAACCAGAAACCACGAAGTTCTTTCCCGAAAGCAGGATGTTGGTGGCGCGCACGATCCCGTCGATGGTGGATTGTCCGGTACCGTAGCGGTTATCGAAGAAGTGCTTGGTCATGGCATCGTTGACTGCCATAACCGGAAAAACGAGGGCGTTATCGGCAGCCATAGCACGCAGCCTGATCACACCTGTGGTGGTTTCTTCTGTCCCGCCCAGCATACCGGGCAGCAATTCACGGCGCGATTTGTGCATGGTGCCTACCAGGTCGGCTCCGTCATCCATGGTGATCTGCGGTTTATGATTGAGTGCAGCTTCAATGTGCTTGTAGTAAACAGCATTGCTCTCGCCTTTAATGGCGTAAACCGGGATCTCAAAATGCGATACCAGTGAAGCCGCCACATCATCCTGGGTGGAAAGCGGGTTGGAAGCAACCAGCACCACATCCGCACCGCCAGCCTGCAGCGTGCGCATCAGGTTGCCGGTTTCAGTAGTCACATGCAAACAGGCTGACATGCGTACCCCTGCCAGGGGGCGTTCTTTGGCAAAGCGCTCACGGATCTGGCGCAGGACAGGCATTTCACGTTCAGCCCACTCGATGCGCAACCGGCCGCCTTCAGCCTGGCTTAATTCTTTGACATCATAATTTGACATATTTCTTCCTCCAGTTGGATCCCATCCGGCAATCATCCGGATGATCAATTCTACAATAAAATATCCAGCGCACCGTTATCATCGAAATGCTTGCGGTAGCGGGTAACAAATTCACGGGGAGTATAGACATGGCTCTGGGTGCCAACTTGTTCCAGGCAGTAGGTTGCAGCCATAGAACCCATCTGGCCGCAAGTCTGCCAATCCAGTCCCAGCCTCCAGCCGCTCAAAAATCCGCCACGGAAAGCATCGCCCACACCGGTTGGGTCGGCTATATGGGTTTCAGGTACCACCGGGATGGAGTATTTCTTGCCATCGGCGTAGATCTCAGCGCCTTTCTTGCCCAGGGTAACCACCAGGATCTCAACCTGGTTTTCAATCTCTTTATCAGTCAGGCAGGTGTGTTTCTTTAACAAGCCGAATTCATATTCATTTACAAACAGGCTGTATGCCCCTTCAACACCTTCACATAGCTCCTGACCACCCAGCCTGGCCAGCTGCTGGCTTGGGTCGTACAGGTAGCGGATCCCCAGCCTGCGGCACTCGTTCACGTATTTCAGCATGGCACCGGGATCGTTGGGCGAGATTACCACCAGGTCGGGGTTCTCATTTTTCACTTCGTCAATAGACATTGCCCCCGCATCTGCCATTGCGCCGGTGTAAAAACTGGCAATTTGCGAATTGGCCAGGTCGGTATTGACAAAGAAGGATGCGGTGAATTTGCCGGGTATCACCCTGGCAAAGCGGGTATCAATCCCTTTGCTTTCCAGCCACTGGCGGTAGTCCAAAAAATCTTCCCCTACCGTAGCAAACAACATCGGCCGTGCGCCCAGCAATGCCAGGGTGTAGGCAATATTTGGGGCTACCCCGCCGCGCTGTTTGACCATCTGGTCTACCAGGAAGGACAGGCTGATGTTCTCCAGCTGGTCCGGGAGGATGTGGTCTTTAAAATACCCGGGGAACTTCATCAGGTAATCGTATGCTACTGAACCGGTACAAATGATCTTCATGCCTTTACCACCTTGTATACAGGCTGCATAAAAAACGCCCTCCATCGAGAGCGCTGCCAATAACGAGGCCAAGTGTACTATGCAATATGCAAACTGTCAAAGAATCAACGTTATTATGAAAAGAAGATGCATGATAAACATGGAATCGGCATTACGGGGTCTGCTGCTTCAGGGTTAAGCCACATATGTAATAATTTAAGTTACAATGACACCTGTGAACAAAATGGGTAGATCCTTCTTCATCCTGTTAGTTCTCACAATCCTGATATCTGTGAGCAGCTGCGGTATCGTTCCCGAAGGAATCCGCAGTCCCGGGATTTTTGGGCCTACCAGTTCTCCTGAGCCGACTGGTACGCCAGCCCCCAGTCCGACCCCCACACCTTCCCCTACCCCGGTTCCTGCGGTACGGGTCGAACAAGCGGATGTGCTGCTTTTCAATGGGGAATATGACCAGGCTCTGCTGGAATTTGAATCCGCCCTGGTCCAGGCTGTTGACGCTGAAACCCAGGCTTCAGCCCTGACAGGGCTCGGGCGCACCCATTTTCAAATGGGAAACACCAGCGCCGCCATTCAGGCGCTTACCACGGTTACTGAGAATTACCAGGCTACCGGTGCTTATCCAACCGCCTTGTTTGTGCTTGGGCAGGTATACCAGGCTGAGCAGCGCCACACAGAAGCAGCCGCTGTATTCCAGACCTATCTCGATGCCCGTCCCGGGGTGCTGGATGCATACGTACAGGAACTGCGCGGTGATGCCCTGACAGCTGCAGGTGACTTGAATGGAGCCCTGGCAGCATATGAGGCAGCCTTCCGGTCTGACCAGCTGACCGATCCGGTTTTCCTGGCCGTTAAAGTCGGCCAGACATATGTCACCCTGGGAAACCACGAATCGGCTTTACGCACTTTCATGGGTGTACTGAACAGTACAGACAATGACTTTATCAAGGCACAGATGAATTACCTGGCCGGGCAGGAGTACCTGGCGCTGGGCATGACCGAACAGGCTTTCGCCCGTTTCCAGGAATCGCTCATCAACTATCCTCAATCGTATTATTCTTATGCCGGGTTGATCGTGCTGGTGGAGAATGATGTTCCGGTAGATGACCTCCTGCGGGCGAAAGTGGATTATTATGCTGGCCAGTATGGCCTGGCAGCTGATATTTTTAACCGCTACATAAAGGAAAATCCAGACCACAAGGGTGAGGCTCACCATCTGTACGCACTCAGCCTGAATGCAATCGGTGAGTACGAGGCAGCCATTTACGAATGGAACAATCTCATCCGAGACCATGCGGATGATGCTTATTTTGCCGCAGCCTGGGATGAAAAATCATGGACACAGTGGAGCAAGCTGGGCAATTACGACCTGGCTGCCCAAACCCTGTTCGATTTCGTTGCGCTGTACCCAACCCGTTCAGAAGCTCCGCAATACCTTTTCTTTGCCGCCCGCATCCAGGAAGATAACAACAAAATCGTTGAATCGGCCGCCACTTTTGAACGCATCATCAACGAGTATCCATCATCCAGCCTGGCTTACCGGGCGTTGTTCCTGGCCGGCATCAATTATTACCGTTCCGGTGAATTCACCCAGGCGCTGCAGGCATTTCAGCGTATATTTGTGCTGGGCGCCAATGCCGCCGACCAGGCAATGGGTTCATTCTGGGTGGCCAAAACCCAGCAGAAATTGAACGATGCTGGAGCAGCCAAAGAATCTTTTTCCCAGGCTGCAGCCCTCGACCCGGGAAGTTATTATTCCGAACGCGCCCGCGAGATTTTGGCTGGCCTGGCGCCGCTTGAAAGCATAGAGGCTTACTCGCTGGAATATGATTTGGCAGCAGAACGGCGGCTGGCAGAGGGTTGGCTGCAAACTACATTCTCCCTTTCGGCTGGAACTGACTTGAGCGGTTTGGGCGATCTGGCACAGGATGCCCGCATGCAGCGTGCCATAGCCTACTGGGAGATCGGGTTGTATACCGAAGCCCGGGTTGAACTGGAAGACCTGCGCGCTGCTTATCAGAATGATGCAGTTGCCACATTCCGTATCATGAACTGGGCACTGGAGCATGGGTTCAACCGTAGCGCCATATTTGCCAGCCGGCAAATCCTCACCCTGGCTGGCATGAACGACGATGCTACGTTTACTGCACCTCAATACTTCAACCACATCCGCTTTGGCACCTATTTTTCCGGCCTCGTCCAGGATGCTGCAAATGAGGAAGGGTTGCACCCATTCCTGCTTTTCAGCACCATCCGCCAGGAGAGTATGTTTGAGGGGTTTGTGCGCTCAAGCGCAGGCGCACGCGGCTTGATGCAGATCATGCCTGCCACCGGCACAGAGGTTGCAGGCTGGATGGGCTGGCCTCCTGACTTTACGCCGGAAGACCTTTACCGTCCCAATGTCGCCATCCGGCTGGGGGCGCGCTACCTTGGCAGGCAGATTAATGATTACGGCGGCGCCATCTATGGCCTGGCAGCTTACAATGCCGGCCCCGGAAATGCCATCAACTGGAAGCAGCTATCACAGGATGATCCCGACCTGTTCTTTGAGGTCATCGATATCCAGGAAACCCGGGATTATATCCTGCAGATCAGCGAGTTTTGCCATATTTACCAGCGCATGTATGAATTGAAGCCTTAGCGGATTCATGTTGCTTAAGATCTTCAGATAGATTAATTCATTTGATGTAAACTAATTAACATTAACTTCTTGGTGTCCCCTGGTGAAGTAGATGAGTCATTTATTTAAGAATCCCCGGAAAAGAAATATCTTAATTCTATCTATCATTTTCCTGGCAGGTTTTTTCCTACGCTTCAGATACATAAGTGGTGCAGAGTTTCCTCTAAATGATGGGGGATTGTTTTACCAAATGACCCGCGAACTGATCAGAAACAATTTCAAATTACCTGAGTTTTCCACTTATAACCTGAACGATATCCCTTTTGCATACCCACCTTTAGGGTTTTACGTAACTGGTCTGATAAGCCAAACCCTTAATGTAGATTTGTTGCAAGTATTTATCTGGTTCCCTTTTATCTCAAACCTGCTGGCAATTCCAGTTGTATACCTGTTGACAAAGAGTCTGCTGAAAAAGGATTCCTCAGCATTACTAGCAACTGCACTCTGGACGGTATGTTTACCTTCATTTAAATGGTTAATCATGGGTGGGGGTGTTACTCGTTCAATAGCTTATACTGCTTCATTTGCCAGCTTGTATTTTTTTGTAACTTATTTGGAAAACAGTAAGAAAAAAAACCTGATTTATGCCATTTTACTTGGAGGTATCACCGGGTTATCCCACCTGGAGATCTTCTGGGTGCTTTGCATATCGCTATTTGCCTTGTGGTTCTATTATAAGCAAACCCCTCTTAAGCGTGCGATCCGTGACCTTGCGATCTATTATTTGGGCTGCATTTTGGTTATATCACCTTATTTAATCACAGTGTTTTCTAAACACGGAGTTTCACCTTTCCTGGCAGGGTTCGGAACGGGGGGATTTGACATGATCAAGCAGGTGTTCAACCTGATCCTTTTTAATTTCACGGAAGAATATGTTTTCACGGTTATCGCTGCGTTAGCGCTTATTGGTTTATTCTACAGGGTAACGCAGCGCCAGTACTGCTTTGTAACCTGGTTTTTTGTCATTCTCTTCCTGGATCCACGCAGTGTCAACCGAAGCATATTGATTGTGGTATCAATCCTGGCTGCGGTTGCAATTGAGGAGATAATCATCCCAGCATTAAGAAACGGGGCAGGTACAGAACATACCTTTGGTCATCAACTGGACTGTAAACAAATAAAAAGTAAAATCACAGATGGGAAGAAACAACACATTCTACTTGTTAGCGCTTTTTTTGTTTTCCAATTATTTTTATTAGCCTATTTCCAGTATTATGATGAAATCAGCCCGACACAAAAGATATCTCAAAATGAGTTAGCTGCTTTTAAATGGATAACGCAAAATACGAAACCAGATAACACGTTTTTAGTATTAACTTCTTCACTCAACTGGGAAACAGATCAGATTTCCGAGTGGTTCCCCGCATTAACCAATAGAAAAAGCGTTTCAACAGTCCAGGGAAGTGAGTGGATACCAAGAAATGGTCATAAACTTTCAGGTGATTTCTACGATAACATCAATTCTTGTTTGAAAGATAGCTTTTCTTGTGTGGAGAATGTTTTACTCGAAGAAGAAGTAGCGGTTGATTACTACTTTTTCTCGATAAATACCTGTGTCGCGGAGAGTGCTATCTGCCCAAACCTAATACTGGAAAATGCCTTATCAAGTAATATATACCAGGTTGTTTATAGAAATCCTGAAGTTGTTATTCTTAGTTATAACCCAGAAAATTAGTAAATGAAGATGAAGATTTTTTCGTTAATGACCGGTTCATCAAGCAAATTTAATCTTAGATTGGCTTATTACCATCCATGGATAATCATTTCTTACTATCTTGCTTACCAATATATTGTCAATATTCAACAATTGAAATTTAAAATGTTCCTTATACCAGAATTGCTTTGCCTTTTCCTGGTTACTACATTGTTTTTTCTAATAAACAGATTTATTCATGATTTAACAGCCACAGCTGTAATCACGTCAATAGGAATTATCATTTTCTTTTCTTATTCATCAATTTCATCATTATTTCCATCCTTAAATCAATTTGAATCTAACAATTCCAATTCATTCGAAAATGCCTTATGGATTAGCTTTATCGTTTCTATAATCATTTTAATTGGATCCTTAATAGCAGTTGTTATTGCACTAAGAAAAATCACATGGTTCAAAGGCATAATTTCAGTATTCCTTAATACTCTTTCACTTATCTTGTTTGCCACAATCATTGGAATGTATGCCATAAAGAGACCGCAATTAAATTCTATGGTTGAATTTAGAAAAGAATGGAAGAGTTATCTCTCAGATAATTATCAACCTTCAATAACAAATCCAAATATACCCCCTGATATTTATTTGATTATTTTAGATGGATACGGATCAACAGAAGTATTGAAAGAAATCTACGAGTACGATAATACACCTTTAACAAAGGAGCTAAGCAAATTGGGGTTTGCAATAATACCTGAAGCAAAAACTAACTATAGTCAAACAAGATTGGTATTCAGCGCTTTGCTAAACATGGACTATGTATCTGAGCTATCTTCTGAAAATTTAAGTTCTATAGATACACGTCCATTAATTGAAATGATCGAATCAAATTTAGTAATGAAGCAACTTGAATCCACTGGTTACACTAAAATGAGTTTTGCATATGGATTTCCTTACACAAGAGACATAGATGTAAATGTTACAATTCCTTCAGGATATCAATTCACGGAACTGGATAAGTTGATTCTAAGAAAAACCATTATATTTCCCCTGTTAAACAACCTACTTTACGAAAACCGTAAAAATTCAATAATTGGTACCCTTCATTCCTTGGAGAATCTATCTAGGTACTCATCTCCAAAATTCGTTTTTGCTCACATTTACTGTCCTCATCCACCATTTATGTTTACTGAAAATGGTGATTATCAGATCCCAAAGATGAATTACAGTGATTATGATGCCGAAGCCCTGGTCAATATTACGTCAAGTGAATTTTACTTAGATGGGTATAGAAATCAAGCAAAATTTATCTCCGGAGAAGTCTTAAACACTGTCAGGTCAATACTAAAGAATTCAAGTCCTTACCCGATTATCATTCTAATGGGTGACCATGGGCCGGGTCTCAATGTATCACATGCCAATCCAACCTATTCGAATCATTTTGAACGCATGCATATTCTTAATGCTCTCTATCTGCCTGGAGTTGATCCAGCTTCCATCCCTGCTGACCTCACCCCGGTAAACACTTTTCGCTTCATTTTCAATCAATACTTTGGTACTTCCTATGAGATGCTGGAAAATAAAACTTATGCATCTCCATACAATCGACCATTCGATTATATTGATGTAACTGAATCGTCAAACACAAATTCAACTACGTCAAATGAGTAGATAGATGTACTAAAGAGACATTTGATCTTACTATTTCTTTACGTCTTTGCTTATTGTGATCAGCTTCTATAAAATGTTTTCTATCTCGTTTTAATCATTATTCAAGATTGCTCAAATCATGGTGAATTTCGTTGCTTTCTTCAGAATTGATTTAGTCCAGAGGTATACGCTTTTATCGGCATAGTATCCAATTAATGGAAAAACTTTTTCTTTTCTCTGAGTTCTAAATGCTCTCATGACTGCCCTATAGAATTTTAAGAAACTACCTGTTGAAGTACTCCCTTTATGGATAATGAAAACGGTATACACATCATCAATGATGAGCGGACGATGGTCTTTTAACAGGTTAAGCCATAGACTATATTCCACAACCTCATTCTTGCTCTCATTGAAACCTCCATATCTCTGAACAAAATCCCGCTTCATAAATGTATTTTCATGGGAGATGAAATTCATGACAGAGAGGGCTGTTTCTGGATTCATACGCAGTAAATGTGTTTGTGGAATGACCAGTTTTCTTCCTGCGAATTCGATTAAGAAGTTTCCTGTGAGCCACACAAGATTGGGGTTTTCAGTAAAGCTGGCTACCACTTTTTCCAACGAGTCATTATTCAAATAATAATCATCTGAATGTAAATAATGAACAATTTCCCCCGTGGCTTCTCTGGTTGCAACGTTTAATGCGTTCCCCACACCCTTTGGTTCTGATTGGATAAACTTGATTGTGTATCGATCTTTATTTCGATCAATATATTCTTGAATGATCTCTAAAGACGCATCAGTAGAATTTGAATCATTAATAATATGTTCGATAGCCGTATAAGTTTGATTCTCGATGCTTTCCAACGCTTTTCTCAAGTATTTTGCGCTGTTATTGGTGCATGTAATGACGCTTATCGTTAGTTTTTTATTATTTTGCATAGGATCACGATCCTGCTTACCTATCGATTTCTGGTTGCATTTCCTTTTTAGAATTGCATTAATCTTTTTGGACTGTCATTGTTCCAGCTAATGATGGCAATGTAAGGCTTCCATCAAGATGATCTACGCCTTTAGCCTGAAGCCAATGCCAACGTGGACGCAAGAGAGCCTTGATTTTGGAGATAAGTACTTCGGCAGCACGTTCGCCCGCTGCCACCAACTCTTCCACCCTGGAGTATCCTACAATCGAATTGACATTCTTGGGAAGATCAGGACAAATAAGCACATCTGGTGGAAACTGTTTTAATTTTCTCTCCTGTTCTGTAATTCTTAGTGCATAGAGACAATCATCAAAAACCTCAAGCGTATTAGAGATACCATTCGGAATCCAGCGATGGTTTCCAATCCATTGGCCTATGCCTTCATTGCTGGTAAGTCCGATATCGACAGCAATAACTACCTCTGCTCCCATACTTTTGACTACATCGATGGGTAGATTGTTCAGTAAACCACCATCGACAAGCCGCCGACCATTTATGTCCATTGGCATAAATATCCCAGGTAGTGAAGTGGTGGCTCGTAATGCTGATGCCACGGACCCCTCACACAATATAACTTCGTGATGGGATTTCAAATCCACCGCCACCAAGGCTAATGGCAGAAACAAGTCTGAAAATGTTTTCTCTCCGAATTCTTGATTAAAAAAAGCCAGCAGCCGTTGACCCCGAACTAAACCACCATTCGGCAGGCCAGGGTCAGCCAGACTCAGCATGTTACGTGCACGCGTTGCAGTCAACGACTTTTGCTCTAGGTCGTCAGAAGTCATGCCGGCGGCATAACCAGCTGCAATAACCCCCCCCATGCTTGCTCCAGCGAGAATATCTACCGGAATACCTTCTCGCTCCAACACTCTCAACACACCAATATGTGCCAATCCCCGCGCTCCTCCGCCACTTAATACCAAGCCAACAGAGGGTCTGCGAATTAATTTATTATTCTGAAATTTGCTTAGCATAAACCTTCTTCATTTTTGTAAATAATTCAATGAAAGCCCGAATTGTAAACGCTCATCATTATGAAGTCTGGACAACAATTCCAACTACCCCTGAGCCTGTATGGACTGAGAGACCTGGGGTAAGCTCAGTAATCGTTATCTTTGTTGGACAGGAAAAAGCATTTCTTAAGAGACTTTCCATCTCCGTTGCCCTTTTTTCTTCATTGACATGAATCACGGCCAAACGGACAATATTTTTATCCTGGACAACATTGGCAACCAGCGCCAATAAGCGTTCCACCGCTTTTTTATGCGTGCGAACTTTTTCGAATAGATCTAATTTCCCATCCCTTACGGTTAGGATGGGCTTTATGTTAATGGTATCTGCAAGCATGGCAATCTTCTTGTCCACCCGACCGCCGAGCGCCAGATATTTCAGAGTGGGCAGCATAACAAAGGTATGAATTTTTTTGCCAGTTTCTTCCACAAGCGTCACAATTTCAGCAGAGCTTGCATTTTTTGAAGCTGCTTCTGCGGCCGCCAGGGCCATGAATCCTTGGGCCATCGTCAGGTTTAATGAATCAACTACCCTGATCCCACGCTCAGGAAAATTTTCACGGGCAGTCAAGGCAGAGCTGTAAGTGGCGCTGATCTTGCTTGAAACGCAAACACAAACGATCTCTTCTGCTCCTTGCTTAAATGCAGTTTCGTAAGCCTTGATGTAATCTGTTGGGTTGGGTGCTGAAGTGGTGGGCAGACGGTTGAGGTGATCTACTTCATTGAACAATAGGCGGTCATTGATATCCAGCCCGGTGGAATAGGATTTCCCATCGAAATGGATGCTAATGGGCACCTGGTAGATCCCTGATTTTGCCGCGACTTGTGGAGGCAGGCTGCTATCTGTATCGGTAATAATTGCAACTTTTGGCATAATTTTCTTTTTATCCTTGAGTAATTTGGGGTTGAACCGAGCAAATGCACTATGTATCCACATGTGATTCTGAAATTTGCTCGTTAAAGATTTTTATCGCCTCTTGAAGATGCTCCCGTTGAAAATCCGGCCAGAGGACTGGTATTGTCCAGAAAACAGCATTCGCTGACCGCCAAAGGAGAAAGTTGCTCAACCGCCATTCTCCGCCCGTACGAACGATTAAATCGGCATCTGGTATATTTGGACAGTAGAGATAATGTGAAAAGGTTGTTTCATCGATTTCAGAACCCTCCAGATTGCCCATTTGATGATCCATAACAATTGCTTTCATGGCATCAACAATTTCTACTCGTCCACCATAATTAAGGGCTAGATTCAAGATCAAACGTGAGTTCTCTTGTGTTTGGTGAATTGCTTTATCCAAAGCCTCTATTAATGTGGTTGGAAGTCCTTCCCGGCGGCCCATAAGCTTCAAGCGAACCCCATTGCGTTGTAAAGAAGGGAGTTCCCGCATTACGTACTCTTTGGCTAGACGCATCAGAAAGTCAACTTCTCCCTTTGGGCGGCACCAATTTTCAGTAGAAAAGGTATATATCGTCAATATCTGGATCCCGAATTCAATGCAGGATTCAACGGTTTTTCGGACTGCCTGCACGCCAGCTTGATGCCCGGCTACCCGAGGTAACCCGCGTTGCTTCGCCCAGCGGCCATTGCCATCCATGATGATACCTAGATGACGGGGAATAATCGTTTGATCAAGACCTTTTGTCATGTTAATCCTGTTGAGGTTGATCATGTAAGTATTGTTCGCGCCAGATGAGTCCGGATAATTCATCATAACGCTCACCGTAGTGTTCCAATCCTTTTCCATAACCAGGATCAAGCAATGCTTCACGGGCGCTTTCATCAATGGGCTCTGGCTCATGCTTGGCGATTAACTGGCTTAAGGCACCATGGTGATCTCGATTTAAGCATGGAGCCAGCCAGTTACCTTTGCTTTGCATATAACTTTCCTGCCAACCGCGTATGTCTGCAAAAAAAGGATTTGCCCAGATATCGTTTAACGTGCCCCCCGTTGCGTAAATATCCTTGACATTGACCGGTGAGTAGGGTACAAAAACGCAGGGCGATACATGGCCGTTCCAATCGATATACATGTATCCTCCGCCAAATGCACGACCACCGGCGATACATCCATTGGAGAGTGTGCCGTGATTCCAGAAGTCAGCCAGGAAAATTTTGCGTTTTTTTACGATCTCCCATGAGCGCTTCCACATCCAAAGCCGTTGCTCGGGGGTCGGCATCAGATCCAGGGTAAATGAACGACCGATGGGCATGTATTGGAAGATCCAACCGTAAAACGCTCCCTGTTGTTCAAAAAAGTAATCAATGAACTCATCTGATAATATTTCTTCGGCATTGTGACTGGTGGCAGTCAATGAAATGCCAAAAAACACTCCGGCGTTGCGCAAGCGCTCCATGGCTGCCAGAATTTTATCAAATACGCCTACGCCACGCCGTTCATCGGTTCGACCACGCCATCCTTCGACTGAAATAGCCGGTGTCACATTTCCTAAATCAGCCATTCGCTGGGCTGTTTTTTCATCAATCAAGGTGCCATTGGTGTAGAACATGAACAATACATCCGGATGCTTTTCTGCCGCATCCAGCAGTCCTTTTCCTTCTGATCGGTAAGCTAACGGTTCTCCGCCGCTGATGACCAGGAACCGTACACCCCAAAGCGTTTTCGCTTCAGTGATGATACGGTCAAAAGTAGTCCAATCTAACTTTTCTGCGGCGGGTCCAGCGCTGGCATAACAACCCGTACATTGCAAATTGCATGTTTTCCCAGGACTAATAGTCAACGTGCTTGGAGGATTCATTCCAAATTGCTTTGAAAAGCGGGCCATCGCCGATTGATCTCCTCCCTCAACCAGGGCTCCATGAATCAAGTTGTGAGCGATGGATCGCAATGTTGCCTCAGATAACCTGCGAGCAAGTATACGATCGAAGGTATTTATGAACGCTTCTCCAAATAATGCTCGATCGGTCAACACGCCAGGGGAAAGAGAGGATAATAATGGGTTGGCAGGGCTAATGCGGGAAGCAACAAATTTCCCCGTCTGCAATACACCATGCCGTAATGCTGCTGACTTTGAAAGTAAGGGAGATATTCTCATAGCAACATCCAGCCCAACATCGAAAGCTTTATTGTTTAAAGCCCCATTTTTAAATGAATTTGTTTTCATTCGCTACCTCCATGTAGATCGTTTAATTGTGCGCATTATCCGCTGGCTCATTTGAGGTTCAATTGAATCTCTTAACAAAATAACCCAGCCCAGGATCATTTTTTCTTCCACCAATCCAAATACCACGCCAGGGCAACCTTAGGCTAAATAGGAACAGCAGGTATCCATACACGAAAGGGTTGTTGATGGTTGGATTCATGACATACCCAAAAAGGACTCAATCTGCGTCTATAAGAGGTCACTACCATTGCCATGGCAGTTTGTGGATCGTCCAGCGGTTTTCCTGGTGGGCATACCGCAAGCTGATGGTTCCGACCGTGGTGAGCAAGCCAACAACAATAAGCCAGGAATGAGTGAGTAAGAACCTCATTGTTTATCTCCAATCACTTATGCTTTTTCTTGCTTCCCAAGAGTGTCTATCCTGGCAGACAAGTCCAGGAAATCTTGTTTTGTAACCAGGCTTAGTTCATCCAAGGTGCTCTTCACCTCATCACGGATCAGTTTACGTAAACCCTGACGTTCATCTTCACCGCGTTGAACTAGCCTATCGACCCATTCTTTCGCCTTATCCTTCTGAACCTCACCTCGCCGGGTCAGTTCATCTACGATTTTTAGGTTTTCTCGTAAGTCATGGATAGTAATCCGATTCCTACCAGGAAACCTCGTTCAAACAAGGTACGCATATCAACCTCCTTTAGGGTTATTGATCTTCTGTATATATCGCAATACCAATCGTTCCCGGCCCTACATGAACGCCAATGACCGGGCTAAACTCAACGGTAAAAATTTCCTTACATTTCAGGTGTTTTTCTGCTTCATCCCGGAATTCTTGTGCGGCCCGAGGAACGTTTGCATGCACAATCCCTACATGGACAGGGTGTCCGATTGCTTGCTGTTCCGCAAGAGTAATCAGGCGTTGTAAAGCTTTTCGCTTGGTGCGCACGCGTTCCAATGCATCAATTTTGCCTTCGGAGTTAAAAAACAGGATGGGCTTGATATCGAGTGCAGTTCCCAGATAACGGGATGCCCCATTAATCCTTCCACCACGATGTAAATATTCTAAGGTATCCACAGCAAAAAAGACATGCAAGCGCTTAACGACTTCATCGGCTGCACGTCTTACTTCTTCCAGGGACTTTCCTTGTTCCGCTGCTCTTGCGGCGGCAAGGATAATCAACACTTGTCCCATCGAAGTGATGTGAGTGTCGATAATCTCCACTGGCACTCGGGTAAAGAGACGGGCTGCAGCTTGAGCTGAATTCACCGAGCCGCTGATGCCAGAGGAAATCAACGGAACGACAATGCCATCCGCTTGATCGGCCAGGCTTTCGAAAGCCTGGAGAAAATCTTGGGGAGACGGTTGTGAAGTGGTGGGAAGGAACTTGCTGTGAGTCAATCGCGCGTAGAACTCATTAGGCGTAATATCCACACCGTCGAGAAACGTATCGTTTCCCCAATGAATCTTGAGCGGAATCACCCGAATGTTGTATTGTTTTATCCATTCCGCTGGAAGGTTAGCTGTACTGTCTGTTAAAATTGCTATCTTGGTCATCTTATCTCCTATCCGAAAATAACGAAAATATCAGTCAAAAAAATTAACTGGAAAGGATTTGGACCACTTCCCGTGTGAACTCGCCCAATTGTCGCCGGCTTTCTTCACTCAATTGGGAAAGTGCATCCTCATACCGGCTGATTTGAGCAAGCAGAAACGTGGAAGACCGGCGATTAGTATTCTCCATGACGGATAAAAACATTGCGATACCACTCATTACATTCAAGCTGATTTTTTGAGGTAATCCGATCTGCTGCAATCGCTCCAGAATCGCGTGGATTTCAGGTGCATCCTGAATCGATCTCATCATTAAAATCACAGCAGTAATTAGTTCTGTAACAAGAATTAAGGGAGAACGTCTCTCGGGTATGTGTGCCAATAGGTTGGAAAGCATCTCTTCGTAACCACCAGCTTTCCCTTCTCGCAGTTGTTGTAAGATCTGTCCTTTGACTTCTACCCAATCTTTATTATCGATGGAATTGCCAACTAGTACATTCATCACTCGATTAGCTTCGATGGTTGGATAGAATAAAACAGATGAACGACCTGGTCCGCGTTGATCCTGGTTCGTCTCATACTCTGCTCGTACGAGTCCATGTTCTTCTAGCAGACGCAGCATCTCATAAGCCGTTACTTTGCCAATGCCCAAACGTCCGGCAACCGTCGCATAGTGTACGGAATGTTCCATTTCCCGATAGATATCCAGGAATTGGCCCAAAAATTGTTGTTGGCGGTGAGTAAGATTCTTCTTCATAATTTTCCGAAAGATACGAAAATATTATAGTCCATCGACTGGATTAATGTCAATGTTTTTAAATCTCCAATAAATTCGGCGAAATTGATTAAACTGGTAGGTGATTATTCAAAGCCGTGTATATTTAACTTTTAACTGCCTACTTTGCTCATGATAGGATCTCGATATATTCCCTGACGATCAAACACAAATTCAACTCCGTCAAATGAGTAGATAGATGTACTAAAGAGACATTTGATCTTACTATTTCTTTACGTTTTTGCTTATTGTGATCAGCTTCTATAAAAACTTCACCCCCTCCACCCCAACAAGGCCGGCAATGAATATCGCGGGATAGAATCAACCGAATAGTTGCCCCCTGTAACAATTGCATCTGCCGCCCGCAGCCCGCTCTGGATGGCTGCACTGATGCCCTCCCCCATATCCCTGGTTGCCAGCCCGAGCGCATCACCAGCCAGGAAAGCATTCCCGATCCGTGGCTGGGATACATCACCACGTACGTAATAACTGTGCCCGATGGGATGGAATGTGTGCCCTGTTACCAACCCGTCAGCTTCCAGCTTCCGGGTAAGCAGCTCCCAGTGATGTTTCAGGTTTTGCCCGCTATTCCATAACCCATCCGCTGTACTGCCAACCCCAACATTGACATACCCGCCCGCTTTGGGCACGTACCAGGCGTAACCGCGCAAGCTATGCTGGAAGAACCACAACCGGCAGGCAGTGTCTGCCACAGGGTATGGAAATTCCTCTTCCATCGCCAGGATCAACCGCTTATGGTTTCTGGGTATGAGTTCCTGGAAAAAAGCCTAGTAAACCGGGCAATTCGTGCCGCCCGCCCCTACCAGGTACATGGCAGAAAACCTGCCGTCGATCACGAAACCATTATCGTTCTTCTCAATCTGCCTGACCTGGTGCACAGCAAATTCTGCCTCCGAACGCTGCAGCAGCCAGCTGTCAAATTCGATGCGCCGGATGGCGTACTGATTTGTCTTCAAGCGGAAACGCATTTTCTTGATTGTGATAAGGTAACGTGAAAAGTGGGTCAAGCCGTGCGGGTAGTTCCCAGGGTTAATCTGCAGGTCCCCCAGCACACCCGGGGTGATCCAACCGGCACAGGATTTCAACCGCGGGAAGGGTTCCTTATCCAGCAGCAGCGCCCGCATGCCATACTGCTTCAATTTCCAGGCACAGGCGGAGCCAGCTGGTCCTGCCCCAACGATGATCACATCTGCATTATACATGCTGCCCCTTAGCTCAACCGGCAATCCGGCTGCAGCTGCCCCCTGCGGGTGAACACGATCTGCCAGAGCTGCTGGTGGCGAGAGCGGAACCCGCCTGCACTGGATAACAGGTAATATTTCCACATGCGGAAGAACCGGTCGCCATACTTAGGTTGTAATTGCGGCCAGGCTTCCTCGAAATTCGCGTACCAGGCCATCAGGGTTGGGTCATAATACGGTCCGAAATTGTGCCAGTCTTCCATCATAAAGTCCTTTTCCAGGGCTTTGCCCAACCCGGCAATGGAAGGCAGCATCCCGTTCGGGAAAATGTATTTATTGGTCCAGGGTTCACCGGCTTTGATGGTCCGGTTGCTGCCAATGGTATGTACAAAGCCGATGCCATCTTCTTTGAGGCAGCGATCGACCACTTCCATATAGGTGTGGTAGTTCTTGTACCCAACATGCTCCATCACCCCGATCGAAATAACTGCATCAAACGTCCCGGTTACATCGCGGTAATCCTGCAGGCGCAATTCCACCGGCAAACCCTTGCATAGCTCAGTCCCCAGGGCAACCTGTTCTTTGGATACGGTCACACCCAGTACAGACACGCCGTATTTCTCGGCAGCATATTTGGCAAAACTTCCCCAACCACAGCCCAGTTCGAGGATCTTCATGCCCGGTTTTGCCCCAATCTTGCGGCAGACCAGATCGAGTTTTGCCTCCTGGGCTTCATCCAGGCTCTTGGCACCTTTCCAGTAAGCGCAGGTATACACAAGCCGCTTATCGAGCATTGCCCGGTACAGGTCGTTACCGAGGTCGTAATGCTTGATCCCAACCTCGAATGCGCGCGAGTACGATTGGCTGTTGAACAGCCTGGCTCTCAGCACCTGCAGGGCATAGCTCGGGCTTTGCCTGATCTTCTGGTCCAGGTCTTTTCTTAATAAACGCGTGATGAGCTGGTCAAGCGCTTCACAATCCCACCAGCCATCCATGTAAGATTCTCCCAGGCCGAGAGTTGTATCCCGAATGATCCTGTCATAAAAACGCTGGTCATGAACCTGGATATCCCATGCATTGGATCCCCCTACTTCCACTTCAGCCAGATCCAGTAATTCCCGGATGGTACTTTCAGATTTTGCATGGCAACCTCCTCAAGTAAAGGCCATACATTTATTTTATGAAAAACAGGCGGAGTTTTCAATAAATTAAACCCAGCCTGCAGGTTGTTTAAAAATTCTCGCCCGGTACTCCAGGCCAGTCTCATTGTCTTTTGATCATACTCCCTGCCTGGTTTGATTTATTCTACATGGAGTAAAGATGGTGAACCTTGCACATAGAGCCTATCCTACTCTACTGCCATGCTGACATCCTCAATTTCCACTTTTGACTTACTTAAGCGGGACACGAGCAGGGCTGCTGCTACCATCATCACCATCATGCCAATCAGTGAAACAGAATATGACCCATCCATTGACCTGAATGCTTCCATGCTAAAAATAAACACAACTGACAGCTGTCCTGCCAGATTCAGAAGTCCGTTGGATGTTCCTTCAGGTGATGGAAATGTGATCTCAGCACCATACTGGTAGCCAACTGGAGCCAGGCTCATCAAGAAGAAACCCAAAGCAAAGAAAGAAGCGACAAGCAAATTGTATGAAGTGGCAAACGATACTCCCACCAACCCTGGAATTGCCAGGATCAAACCCAGCATCAAGAATACCTTACGTTTATGAAGCCTATCAGAAAGCAAGGGAATAATCGCTGCCCCTATAACCCCGCCTAACAGCAGCACTCCCCCAAGATTTCCCGCCTGGCTGATGGTGAATCCCCGCGAACGGACAATTCCTTCGATCCAGGTGGAGATTCCATTAAAAACACCCATGCCCACCAGAAAAAGTGCCAGCAAAATCCACATGTCTTTCATTTTCAACATATCTTTCAACCCATCCATCATTAAAGCACGAGTT
This sequence comes from Leptolinea sp. UBA4782, assembly GCA_002403095.1. Classification (GTDB taxonomy): domain Bacteria; phylum Chloroflexota; class Anaerolineae; order Anaerolineales; family Anaerolineaceae; genus UBA4782. Next base: position 10,038 of record DHHC01000047.1, on the reverse strand, counting down.
TCTTGTCCTTCAGGGCAGGGTGGTGTTGGGGGCGCTTCGCGGTTAAAGGTCACAAATAATACCGCAGAAACTAACGAGATTACTCCATAGATCATTAACATAGTATGGATACCATAACGCAGGAATAGCATCGGCGATACCACTTCCCCAATCGCAATACCCAAAAAACTGGCTATGGTAGCCAGCCCTCCCACAGTTGCTCGCTCTTTCATAGGAAACCACTTAGCTGCCACAGTGCTGATAGAATTCATCATGAAAGGTTGGGCGATTGCCAATCCAATTGTTGAAACCAGAACAAAGGAGAAGTTCGCAGAAAGCAATCCGCGTAACAACCCGAAAACTGCCATGATCAATGCACCAATGCTGACAGATTTGTGGTAACCCAGTTTGTCAATTACCCATGACACAGGCATCGAAATGGGAATGTAAACAAACATGAAAGACATGGCTAGAAAGCCAATGGACATTTCTGATACACCATAATATTCTGCGGCAGGACCTGTAATTGGAGCAAAGCAAATCCAAAGGATTTGGATTGCAGCATTGATGAGCATGAATACCCCTAATACAACAAAGCGGTAACCATACACTCGATATTTTTCTTCTTTCATCAGATGAGTCTCCTTTGAATGAATAACCCTGTCGGGAGAAAAAAGATAGCTGTAAAGATTACAATTATTCTAGCGCTTAAATACTTTTTTTATCAATATCACCATCATCAATTACCTGAACCAGTAAATGCCTGATTATTACCATACATTCATATAAAACCTACCCCTTTTTCTTAATAATGAAACCCGCCCAGTTACCTGAGCGGGTTTTCTAATTTTTACATCAGCATGCCGGCTGGATTTTCGATCCACCTGGCCAGCGCTTGCAGGAATTGGGCTGCTTCAGCCCCGTCTGTGATACGGTGGTCGGCAGAAAGCGTTGCCCGCATGCGGGTTCCAACCTGTACAATCCCGTCTTTAACGACCGGCATTTCCCTGGCAGAACCCACCGCCAGGATAGCCGCTTCGGGCGGGTTGATGATGGCAATGAAATGCTCCACATCGAACATGCCCAGGTTGCTGATCGAGAAGGTGGACCCCTCGATATCTTCCGGACGCACCTTACCGAAGCGAACCCGGGCAACCATCTCTTTAACTTCCTTTGATATCAGGCGCAGCGGTTTCTGGTCTGCGTCTTTCACCACCACTGTCAGCAGCCCGCCTTCAACAGCCACTGCCACCCCGATATTGACATGCCCCTTGCGGATGATCTTTTCCTCCTTCAAGACGGCATTCAGGCCGGGATACTGGCGCAGCGCCAGGGCAGTTGCCTTGATGACGAAATCGTTGACAGATACCTTTTCTTCTTCCGGCAGGACAGCATTGACCTGTTTCCGGATGTCCAGCAAAGAAGCAACATTGTACTCATGGGTCACATAGAAATGCGGAATTTCATTGTGCGATTCGACCATGCGGCGGCCGATAGCTGCCCGCAGCCGGTTAACCTCGATCATCTCATCAGCCGGAATGATTCCCGGGGTAAATGCAGGAACTGCCGGTTTATAGAACTCTGCCGGTGCTGCAACTGGTTCACGCCGGCGCTGCAGCAATTTTTCAATATCTTTTTTCACGATCCTCCCGCCCGGTCCGGATCCTATAACCCCTTCCAGACTGAGGTTGTTTTCCATAATCATGCGCCTGGCAATAGGAGAAATACGCAGCATCTCAGCATCCACCACGACTGGCGCTGCAGCCGGTTGTTTCTGCTCCACGCTGGCAGCCGGTTGTTTTTGCTCCACGCTGGCAACCTCCTGCTTCTCAGGTTCAGGCTGGGGGGTCTGTTCAGGTTTGTTGCCAGTAAGCTGGCTTTCGTCAACCTGCTCGCCGGGCGCAGCCACGACTGCAATGGGGTTACCCACCGGGACAACTTCGCCAGCTGGTACCAGGTGTCGATATACGATCCCCTCAGCGCTGGATTGCACCTCAACAGTAGCCTTATCGGTTTCAATTTCTGCCAGTACATCGCCTTTGGTGACAGGCTCCCCTTCTTTGATCACCCAGCGTACCAGGGTGCCTTCAGCCATATCAAAGCCCAGTTTGGGCATGGTAACAGTCTCAGCCATTACAACACCTCCTTGACCGCCGCGATTATGTCCTCTGCATTGGGTATCGCCATTTGTTCGAGCGTCCGGTTGTACGGCAGGGGCACTTCCTTCTGGGCTACCCGTTTTACAGGAGCATCCACATAATCAAATGCCTGCTCGTAAATCCGGGAGGAGATCTCTGCGCCGATACCGTAAGATGGCCAGCCTTCCTCGACCACAACCGCCCGGTTGGTTTTCTTAAAACTTTCGATTACCGGTTCCATACCCAGCGGGCGCAAGGTGCGCAGGTCAACTATCTCCGCTTCAATGCCTTCCTGCGAGAGTTTATCTGCAGCCTTAAGGGATACTTCCAGCATTTTACTGTAGGTGACAATGGTGACATCCCTGCCGGGACGCTGTACAATAGATTTTCCTATCGGCACCACGTAATCACCCTCGGGAACTTCGCCACGCATCTGGTACAGAGTAGCATGTTCGATGAACATCACCGGATCCTGCGAACGGATGGCTGCTTTGAGGAGACCTTTCGCATCTGCTGGAGTGCCGGGGGAGACGACTTTCAAGCCCGGAAAATGGGCAAAGATTGCATCCGGTGTCTGTGAATGGGTGGCTCCCAATTGGCGTCCTCCCCCGCCGACTGTGCGGATGACCAGGGGCAGGACCATCTGGCCGCCGAACATATAATGAATCTTGGCTGCTTCATTAACAATATGATCCATTGCCACAAAGGCAAAGTTGATGGTCATCAATTCAGCCACCGGCCTGAGGCCTGTCAGGGCAGATCCGATCGCCGCGCCTACGATAGCGCTCTCCGAGATGGGGGTATCGCGTACCCGCCTTGGACCAAAGTGGTCATAAAAACCCTTGGTAACAGCGTATGTTCCGCCCCAAACCCCGACCTCCTGTCCCATAATAAAAACATCCGGATCTCTTTCCATTTCCTCCCATAATGCCTGGGAGATGGCTTCTCGCATGGTTATCCGTGCCATTATTGCGCTCCTCTACTCTTCCATGTAAATATCAGTAAACAATTCTTCGGGAGCCGGCTCGGGGCTCGATTCAGCAAATGCAACAGATGCTTTCACAACCGCCTCAGCATCCTTAACAACCTGCTGCAATTCTTCCTCAGTGGCTATTCCATCCTTTATCAAGTGCTGGTGATAGATCCCGATGGGATCATTCTCCTGCCATTGTTTTACTTCTTCCTGCTGCCGGTAGCGTTCGGGGTCGCCCATTGAATGCCCGCGGAAGCGGTAGGTCTCAATTTCCAGGAACTGGGGACCGCTGCCGTTGCGCACTTCATCAAACACCTGCAGGGCTGTTTCCCGTACTGCCAGCAGATCCATACCGTCCACAACCTGGTTTTTCATCTCGTACCCATCCGCTTTACGCCGGATCTCGGAGACTGCCGAAGCCCGGTCAATGGTGGTTCCCATCCCGTACTTGTTGTTTTCACACACCCAAACTACCGGCAGGTTCCAGACTTTTGACAGGTTTAAGGCCTCATGGAAGAAACCAATATTGGTAGCCCCATCGCCAAACATGCAGATCGTCACAGCCTTCTGGTCGCGGTATGCATCACCCAGCGCCAGCCCGGCTGCCAGCGGCAGGTGAGCGCCTACAATGGCATGCCCGCCCCAGAAGTTCTTGGTAACATCAGCCATGTGCATGGAACCGCCTTTGCCTTTGGAAATGCCGGTTGCCTTGCCAAGCAGTTCTGCCATCACTTGATTTGCACTGATGCCAACATTGATTGCTACGCCATGGTCGCGGTAAGCGGTAATCACCCTGTCCTCAGGACGCCGGGCAGAGATCAAACCGGTGCTGACTGCTTCCTGGCCGACGTACAGGTGTAAAAATCCGCCAATCTTGCCGCTTTGGTATAGTTCTGCAGCGCTTTCTTCCAGCCTTCGTATGACCACCATCTGGTGATACAGGTCCAGGTACTCAGTTTTTTCCATACAATATAACCCTCCACGGGGGATAATTTTTTATATATTTATAACTAATATTACCATATTTGCCCGATTAATCAACCATCATCTATCTACAAAGCTTATACTATGCGGATTGATGAAAATGGGTTTAAGAAGAAATTCATAGTTGACTCTGACATAAAAAATTGCTATGATGATGTTCTACACGAAAGACGTTAGTCGTCTACCGGTTTTCCCGATCCTGATCTTTGCTCAAGTGAACAATGGCACTAAAAAAGACTGAATCAATAATCGAGCAAATCAACCAGATCATCCGCGGCCGTATCCAGCAGGGGGTATACAACGCAGGCAGCCGCCTTCCTTCCGAAACAACCCTGGCAGTTGAGTTTGGTGTTTCACGCAGCAGCGTGCGCAATGCAATGGAATCCCTGGTGAACGAAGGTGTGATCATCCGCAGGCATGGCGACGGCACATACGTCAACAAGCGCGTGTTCGAGTTTACCTCCCAGCTGAAAAACTTATGGAGCTTCCCCAGCCTGATACAGGATAGCGGCTATAAACCTTCGGCAGAAGTTCTTTCGGTTGGATCCCTTCCCTCCACCCCGCAGCAGGCAGCCGATCTCGATATCTGTCCCGGGACCATGCTGCTGGAGTTCCAGCGGCTTTTCTATGCGGATGACAAACCTGTCATCCTCTCCCGGAATCTTATTCCGAAAGGTCTGCTGGCAGAACTTGACAGCCAGTCCACCTCCCTCCTTTCCATTTACGACATCCTGCTGCAAAACTGCGGGATCGAACTCAGTTACTCGACTTCGGACATCCACAGCATCCAGGCGGAAGACCAGCATGCCAGGTACCTTAAAGTTCCAATCGGCCAACCACTTATGTTTTTTAAGGATATATTCTTCTCCACCGACGGGAATCCGGTTGTTTTAGGCTTGAATGTATACAACGACAGGCTGCTGACTCTCAGGCTGGTAAGAACACGCGGTCAGTAAGCCTGAATGATAGCAATTCTTAAAAGTAATCTTAGACGCAGAAAGGGTAGCACGACCCATGCAAGAGAAACATAATGCCAAAGAACTGCTGAACAAGACGTTTGACGCTCTGCTCCCCTTGCTTGCTGTGCCGTTGGCGCTCATCATAGGCGCATTGCTGCTGCTGATTTTTAAAGTTAATCCCTTGACTGCCTACTGGTCCCTTCTCCAGGGAGCTTTCGGCAGTGTATCCGGTTTAACGCAGACAATTGTGAAGGCCACCCCGCTCCTCCTGGTTGGCCTGGGGGTCTGTATCGCCTTCCGGGGCGGGATCATCAATATCGGCGGTGAAGGACAGTTGATCGTCGGCGCCCTGGCAGCCACAGCCATTGCAGTTGGTTTCCCGAACCTGCCAAGGATGATCATCCTCCCGCTCACCTTCCTGGGAGCTATCCTGGCTGGGGGAGTGTGGGGCGGTATACCGGGTATCTTAAAATCCAGGCTTGGGGTAAATGAGATTCTCAGCACGGTGATGATGAATGCCATCGCCCTCCAGCTCTCCAACTACCTGCTTCGCGGTCCCTTGATTGACCCGGCTGAAATTGAACGCGGAACGCAAATCGCACAATCTGCCCTGCTTCCCAAAGCAGTCTGGCTGACAAAGCTGGTTCCGCAAACACTTCTTCACTCGGGTGCGATCATCGCCCTGGTGATGGCTGTACTGGTGTACATTTTTCTCTGGCGCACCAGCATTGGCTATCGCATCCGGGCGGTTGGGTTGAATCCGGATGCCGCCAAGTATGCCGGTATTCCAGTTCAGTTTTACCAGGCCCTGTCACTCATGCTCGGCGGCGCATTCGCCGGGCTGGCAGGCGCCGTTGAAGTGACCGGGGTATCCCACCGTATGCTGGAAGGCTTATCAGCGGGATACGGTTTTTCCGGTATCGTGGCTGCCCTTTTTGGTAAACTGCATCCCCTTGGAAGCATCCCCGCTTCTATACTATTTGGCGGATTCCTGGTCGGGGGCAGGAGCATGCAGCGGGCAGTTCAGGTGCCGTCTGCTTTGATCGATACCATTCTGGGTCTAACCGTCTTGTTCGTAGTGAGCGCAGATATCTGGTCCAGTTACCGCGCACGCAGGAGGCTCTCCAATGGCTGAGTTATTCACCCTTCCAGTCCTGTTTGGCATTATATACTCGGGCATCCGCCTGGCCACGCCATACCTGTATGCCTCAATTGGAGAGTCCTTTTCCCAGGCTTCAGGCGTCTTAAACCTGGGGGTTGACGGTATCATGCTTATGGGCGCATACACCGGCTTTTATGTCGGTATGACCAGCGGTTCGCTCTGGTTGGGATTGCTGGCGGCTGCCATCACCGGCCTGTTGATGGGTTTGCTCATGGCAGTCATATCGGTCACCCTCAAAGCCGAGCAGGGCATCAGTGGCATCGGCCTGCAGCTTTTCGGGCTGGGGTTGTCCACCCTGCTGTTCAAGCTGACCATGGGCGGCGCCATCTCCATATCAGGGTTTCCCCCAGTCAGAATTCCCCTGCTGGGGAACATACCGTACATTGGCGAAGCATTCTTCAACCACAACCTGCTGGTCTATTTTGCTTACCTGCTGGTGCCTATCGCAAATTTTGTCCTCAATAAGACCACGTTGGGGCTGAAGATCCGGGCTGCTGGCCAGAACCCCCAGGCAGCTGACACCCTTGGTGTCAATATTACCCTCATCAGGTACCTAACTGTAAGCATGGGCGGGTTGATGGCCGGTATCGCAGGCGCATCTCTTTCAATCGCGCTGATCAACCTTTTCCAGGAAAACATCACCAGCGGAATGGGCTTCATCGCAGTGGCGCTGGTTTACTTTGGCGGATGGAAACCAACCGGTGTTTTACTCGGGTCGCTGCTGTTCAGTTTTGTAAATGCATTTCAGTTGTGGATCCAGGTTAAAGGCATCAACATCCCATCTGACTTTGCAGTGATGATGCCATACGTTCTCACTATCTTCGCCCTGGCTTTTGCTGTCAAGAGGGTGTCAGCACCGGCAGCGTTGACGAAGATTTTTGAACGAGGTGAAAACTAACAGGCAAATGCCGATGAGCTGAGATGAAAGGAGGTGCAGGAAGAGTACAGGAGAGAACGATCCCGGTTTTTCAGCGTTTACCAAATCGATTGATCAATGGAGGAAGAAATGAAAAAAGGAAGTATGTTGGTAAGTTTGCTGGTTATTGTGTTCACACTGTTGCTTTCTGCTTGCGGTTCTACCCCTGAGCAGCCGGTCGAAATTGAAGTGACCCGCATTGTCGCCGGCACGCCGGAAGTGATCATGATCACCCCCACCCCGGAAGTTGTAGAAGCGAAACCCTTCCGGGTGGCTATTGTTATGCCGAGCTCCATCACAGATGCTGCCTTTAGCCAGTCCATGTATGAAGGTTTGCTGGCTGTCCAGGAAGAGATGGGCGGTCCAGAAAAGATGGAAATCGCCTACTCAGAAGGCATGTTCAACGTGCCGGATGCCGCCTCCGCCGTCCGCGACTATGCATCACAGGGCTTTGACCTGGTGATTGCCCACGGTTCGCAGTACGGCAGCTCTCTGCAGCAGATCGCACCTGAATTCCCCGAAACCAGTTTTGCATGGGGCACCTCCCTGGATACCTTCCAGGCAGATGGTATTACCAATGTATTTGCCTACCAGGCTGAAGCCCAGGAAGGTGGATATGCACTGGGTGTACTGGCAGCCTTTATGTCAAAGAGCGGCATCATGGGCGTCTGCGGACCGGTTGAAGCGGGCGACGCCAAACTGTATGTAGACGGCTTTGTCACCGGCGCAACCGTGCAGAACCCGAATGCAACCGTCCAGAAGACCTATACCGGTTCATTCTCTGACGTAGCCCTCATGGCCAGCGCAGCTGAAACCCACATCCAGGCTGGTGCCGATATGCTGACCGGCTCATCCCAGTCCGTGGTCGGTGCAATCGGTATTGCCAAGGACAACGGCGCATACTGGTTTGGTACCCAATGGGACCAGACAGCCCTGGCTCCCGAGACTGTGGTTGCCAGCCAGGTGTATGACTGGACCGGTGTGATCAAGGATATGATCGCCAGCCGCCAGGCCGGAGTACTCGGCAATAAATCCTATACCCTTACCTTCAAGAACGGCGGGCTTGTGATCCAATACAACCCGGGCATCGATGTTCCCGCTGATGCCAAAGCTGCAGTCGATGCAGCCATTGCAGGTATCATGGACGGAACCATCGATCCGCTCAAGGGGCCTGTACAGTAATCTACCTTAACGCAACCCGGATGACCAGGCTTGTACCTGGTCATCCGGACCCTTCCAGAGCGCCTGCTGGATTCAGCAGCTTTCTGGAAGCGTAGCCTATAAGGATGAACAGGAACATGACCGAAACCAAACCATCACTTTTGGACCAGATCCACCTTCAGGAAATGCGTATGGAGGGGATTGTTAAGAAATTTCCCGGGGTGCTTGCCAATGACCATGTGGATTTTGATGTGCACTCCGGTGAGATTCATGCTCTGTTAGGGGAAAACGGCGCTGGAAAAAGCACCTTGATGCGCCAGCTTTACGGGTTGTACCGCCCTAATGAAGGCAGAATCTATATTAACGACAAAGAAGTCTCATTCCACTCACCCCAGGATGCCATTGCTGCTGGAATCGGGATGATCCACCAGCATTTTATGCTGGTTCCTTCCCTGACCGTGGTAGAAAATGTTGCCCTGGGATTGAAGTCATCCCGTGGTCCATTGCTTGACCTGGATGTTGTTGAAAAACGATTGATGGAGATCAGCGACAAATATCGGCTGAAGGTGGACCCCCGGTCTTATGTCTGGCAGCTGGCAGTCGGCGAACAACAAAGGGTGGAGATCTTGAAAGCCCTTTACCGCGGCGCCGACCTGCTGATTCTGGACGAACCGACAGCAGTGCTCACCCCGCAGGAAGTGGATGAATTCTTCGGCACCCTGAAACAAATGGCCAATGACGGGCATGCCCTGATCTTCATCACCCACAAACTGCATGAGGTGATCGCTATCAGCAACCGCATTACCGTATTGCGTGACGGAAGAGTGGTTGGCACGCTTAACAACGACGGGGTCACCAAAACCGAACTGGCCCAGATGATGGTTGGACGTCCGGTTATTTTGCAATACAACAAGAATCCCCAAAAACCCGGGGATGCGCGCCTGGTGGTCGAGAACCTGTCTGTGGCGGGCGACCGGGGCAGCGATGCAGTAAAAGGGGTCTCGTTTGAGCTTTTCAGCGGAGAAATCCTGGGCCTGGCTGGTGTCTCTGGAAATGGTCAGCGCGACCTGGCAGAAGCGCTGGCAGGGTTGCGCCCTGTCCGCGAGGGGAAGATCCTGCTCAATGGTAAGGATGTTACCCATACTTCTCCCAATCACCATATCACAGCAGGGCAGTCTTACATTCCCGAGGAGCGCATGAAAGAGGGCGCTATCAAGGATTTTTCTGTTGCAGATAATATCATCCTACAGGACCATAACCGCCCGCCCTATTCACGCGGATCATTCCTGGACTTTAAGCTGATCGATGAGCGCACAACTGAACTGGTAAACCAGTACAATGTGAAGACTCCTTCGAATAAAACGCCTCTCAAGAACCTGTCCGGTGGGAACATACAAAAACTCATCCTGGCGCGGGAGCTCTCCCGCAAACCAGCAGTCCTGATCGCATCGCAGCCGACACGCGGAGTAGATGTCGGCGCCAGTGAGTACATTCACCAGTGCCTGCTTGAACAACGTGACAGCGGCACGGCAACCATGCTCATCTCTGAAGACCTGGATGAGATCAGGGCTCTTTCAGACCGGATTGCAGTGATCTACGAGGGAAAGATCGTAGGGATTGTGGATGCAGCCACGACTTCTGTGGAAGACCTGGGCCTGATGATGGCCGGCGTCCTGCCGGAGACACTGGAGAAACAAACCGTAGCACCGGCTGATTAACCCTATTGTTGCATACGAAAAACAAAGAGGCTGACCCAAAAGTCGGAG
>DHHC01000009.1:21994-50901 GCA_002403095.1 Leptolinea sp. UBA4782 | reverse complement strand
GGCTTTCAACTGGTCACCCGCAAAGAAGGAAAGTTCTCTTCACTTGATGCTGGATATATTGGAGATGGACAACCCGTTGTACTGGTTGATGGCAACTTCATGGATGGGCAGAAATAGGTTTTTTATAGAACCGTTCTTGGTAAAAATACTGGAGGTAAGAAATGAAAACGAATAGCCGAATGCTTGTGATTTTGATCATATTAGTGCTGCTGGTTTCCTCTTGCAGTCTGTTTGGTACCCAGAGTATCAGCCCAACCCAAAAGCCGGATGCTTCTCAACCGCCTGGCGAAAAACCCTCAATTACCGAGTCGCCTTCTTCCGAAGCGACTGTGACAGGGGGAAGGGATGCTTCTGCTTTATACCGGCCGCCATTTGCGCAATATGTTTCCATCCCCGTCCGGCTCCCGGAGAAATCAGCATACGATTACACGCTGCCTGTAGACCTGTCATCAGTGGTTGGGTTGGACTCCCTTAACCTCACGGACAGCCAACTTGCCATGCTGGCAAAGAATGGTTTCGTGGTCGCCGCGCCCATCCCGGGCAAGTTCCAGGAGTTCTACCAGGTATATGAGACGTACAGGTATGAAGAAAACTCGACCGTGTTTGCGACCACAGACGCGGTTTTCCACGTCTACCACCTCATCTTCGATAAAATGCTGCGCGACCTCGAGCGGGATTATTTCATCCCAAACCTGGAGCTGCTTACTACCAGCATGCTGGAGACAACTGCCATCCAGTATGAGACCCTGAAAGGCACAGCGCTGGAAGATGCCGCGTTGCGCAACCTGGCTTATTTTGGGGTGGCTGCCAGGCTGCTGGAACTGGATGCGCCGATTCCAGATGCAGCCCTGCCCCTGGTGGATGCGGAGGTTGCACTCATCGAAGGTCATGGCGGGGCGGAAATTTCCCCCATCTGGGATTATCCCGGTATTACAGAGGAATTGCGCCTGATCGAAGACTACAGCCAGTATGTGCCGCGCGGTCATTACACCCGCAGTGAAGCCTTGAAGCGTTACTTTAAGGCGATGATGTGGTTTGGGCGCATGACCTTCCGCTTGCGCGATGTCCAGGAAACCCAGCGAGCCCTGCTCCTGGTTGAGGCAGTCCGCAATACCCCGGATGCAGAATACCTGTGGGCACAGATCTATGATCCAACCGTTTTCATTGTGGGCAAGGCAGACGACCTTTCCTTTCATGAGTACGGGGTGCTCCTGGACGATGTGTATGGCAGCAGCCCCGAATTAACCTCGTTTGCAGATGAAGGGTTGATGAACCAGTTTATGGAAGAAGCGCGCAAACTACCACCTCCCCAGGTCAATTCAATGTGGGTGTGGATCTGGGAGGACCGCGATGAGGCCACCCAGGGCTTCCGCTTTATGGGGCAGCGCTTCACCCTCGATGCATACGTCTTCGGGCAGGTGATGTACCGTAAGGTTGGTACAGATGCCGACCCGCGCGATTTACCCAAGGCGCTGGATTTTCTGGCGGCTATGGGTTCAGGGGAAGCCTACAGCATTTTGGATGAAATGGGTGAAACGAAGTACGCAAATTATGTCGCCCAGATGGATAAAGTGAAGACAGAGGTTGCTTCCCTTGAAATGGATTCGTGGGGACAAAACCTGTACTGGAACTGGCTCTACACATTCTTCCCCCTGATCGAGCCGAAAGATGAGACCTACCCGGCATTCATGCGCACCCAGGCCTGGATTCGCAAGGACCTGAACACAGCGTTGGGCTCGTACACCGAGTTGAAACACGACACCATCCTGTATGCCAAGCAGGTGATGGCCGAAATGGGCGGGGGAATGGAGGAACCGCCCATGGGGTATGTTGAGCCCAACCCGGAAGTGTACGCCAGGCTGAATGCGCTGGCACAGATGACCTACCAGGGACTGCTTTCACGCAACCTGTTGAGCGATACCACCCGCAATAACCTTGAAAACCTGACCGGCTTGTTGACCTTCCTGCAGACGGTGGCTGAAAAAGAACTGAATGGCGAAACGATCAGTTCTGACGAATACACCCGCCTGATGTATTTCGGGGGCGAGCTGGAAGCCCTGACCCTGGCAGCTGCAGACACCACCGAGGAGTATGACCGCGACCTGAGCGACCAGAAAGCTGCCCTGGTGGCAGACATCGCCACCGGAATGGGGCGCGTCCTGGAGGAAGCCATCGGTCAGCCGGCGATGATCGTTGTGATCCCGCCGGATGACCCCACCAGGTATTCGGTCGGCGCGGTGTTCACTTACTATGAATTCACGGTACCCCCAGACCAGCGCATGACCGACGAAACCTGGCAGGGACTGGTGGAATCTGGAGATACACCACCCAGCCCTGGATGGACCTCGTTATTCATGACCCCGTAACATGGTCACGGGCAGGCAGGGTATTGTAAAGATCTTCTGGCGGGCAGCGGCACTGCTTATGGTGCTGCTGTCCGCTTCTGCCTGCTCAGCCGGTAGCGGGCAACCGGTGACGCTGGCCTTCCTGGGGGATGTCATGATCGGCAGGGATGTGTACGCCAGCCATCGGGATGGGGATTGGGATACTGCCCTGGCTGCCATTGCCCCAACCTTGAAAAGGGCAGACCTGTCCCTGGCAAATCTCGAATCCCCTGTCTGCCTGGCAGATACCTGCGCTGCGGCGATGGCAGGCGCAGCGCCAACCGGGATTAACCTGTGCGCATTACCGGACGGGGTAAACATGTTAGGCGCATCCGGTATAGATATGCTCTCGCTCGAAAATAACCACAGCGCCGACTGCGAAAAATTCGATGCTGCCTCCAGTGAAGGAAGCTCTGACTTCTGGGAGGAGAACAAACTTGAGCTGATCCAACTGGAAACACAGCCCGTAGTGAAAGAGATAAACGGCATCAGGTTCGCTTTCCTGGCATTTGATGATATTGGCACTGAACTGGATTTCTCAGCCGCGCAGGATGCGATTGCCGCCGCAGATACTGGCAAGAACATCATTGTTGTTTCAGTCCACTGGGGGGCAGAGTACCAGGCTTCGCCCACCCCGCGCCAGCGTAAGATAGCCGCCGCTTTTTCAGAGGCAGGGGCAGATATTATCTGGGGGCATCACCCGCATGTATTGCAGGCAGTGGAGTGGATCGAACGGGCGGACAACACCAAAAGCCTGGTGATGTACAGCCTGGGGAATGCCCTGTTTGACCAGGTCGTTCCGGATGATACTCGCCAGTCAGTAGTTCTGACAGTGACGGTTGACCGCGGCGGGGCGGTGACGTTGCAGCCTGAGCCATTCGTGATCGATCCATTTGAGGGGATTGTCCACCTTGCCGATCCTGGAGCTGCGGAATCAGTTCTCCAGGACTTGCATCTGCAGGGTGGTAATGTTATTAAAAAGTAGGTCCCCGGGAGGGCATCTCGGGGACCTGGTTTACCGGTTTCCCGGTTCAGATTATTTGATAAAAATTCTCATGCCGGCAGGCAATCGGCCTGCCAGAAACAGAAGATTATCCACCAGTAGCGATCTTATCATCCATCAAGATTTCCATAGTTTCGTCGTCCATACTTACCTCCAGGGTTCGGCCTTGCCATCTAAAGATTGAGGTAAAGATACCCTATTAAACAAGCAAAATCAACTGATTTAAAAAACTTCCTATTAATCATATTATTCAGAGGATTAAAGCAGATCAATCATATGATGATGACCTGTAACCTGTGCATTTCCTGCCGCAAACCTTCTGGGGGCTGCATTTTCGTGTTCCAGGTTCTGCAGCAGCCAGTTAACCTGAAGCCATAGAGAAACCACAGGGAAACCGCCTGTTTGGCGTGGTGTAACCGTCCAGTACATCCTGGTTGTACATGGTATCCTGCTAACAGACAGGGCAAACAAATTCTTCTCTTCTCCTCCTTGAAAACGAGAGTTGGATATAGCAGATCCAGCTCTCACCATTTAATCCATTGGTGATTATCCCTGATTACCGTACATATCCGCAGGTTGTGTTATCCGGGCTTGGGTTGAGGTGCTGCAGCAGCCCTAAGGTATAATAATTCAACCTCACTAATGAGCCCGCCCGTGCGTTTCCCGGCAGGCTTGCGAAATGGAGATTTTATGACCTGGAGGAAACTCGCTCTCATCCTGCTGGCTGGTATGCTGGTTTTGACGGCTTGCAGCAGCCCGGGTGCGCAATCCACTGCCACCGCAACTGCTGCGCCAGTTGTTCCTTCGCCCACTCCAACCCCTGAACCGCAAAAGGTGCTGACGGTTTGCCTGGGGACAGAACCAACCACCCTTTATCCGTACGGCTCGTCCTCCCGCACCACGTGGTCTGTCCTTGAAGCCGTTTACGACGGCCCGTTTGACGCATCACAGGATGGCATCAATCCGGTCATTCTTGAGAAGCTCCCCAGCCTGGAAGACGGTGATGCCCTGGTTGAGGTTGTAGATGTAACCGAAGGAATGCAGGTGGTGGATGCCAATGGCGATGTGGCCATTTTGAAGAAAGGGGTTGAAGTCTTCGATCCCGCCTGCGCTGACGGCACGGGCTGTGAGACGGTATGGGATGGTATTACCCCCCTGAAGATGCTACAGATGACGGTGAAATTTACCCTTCTGCCAGGCCTTACCTGGTCAGACGGCACCCCGTTGACCGCAGCCGATTCGGTCTACTCTTTCAACCTTTCGAATGACCCGCAAACCCCCGTCACGCGCGGCAACCTGCTGCGCACCCAATCCTATGAAGCGGATGATGACCTGAGCGTTACCTGGAAAGGTGTGCCCGGGTTTGTACCCAACCGGTACTCCACCTTCTTTTGGCTGCCGCTGCCCGAACATGCCTGGGGTGGGTTGAGCGCTGCTGAATTACTTGAAGCGGATGTCTCCCACCGCAGCCCGTTGGGCTGGGGGGCTTATACCGTCTCCGAGTGGGTGCAGGGCGACCATATCACCCTCAAGAAAAACCCGCTGTACTTCCGCGCGGGCGAAGGTTTACCTGCATTTGAAACCCTGGTCTTCCGCTTCCTTGGGCAGCCGGCCGATAACAACATCGAAGCGCTCCTGAGCGGTGAGTGCGACCTGGTGGACGATACCACCCTGCTGGACGAACAGCTGGAACTCATCCTGGAACTGGAGCAGGCGGGCAAGTTGAATGCCTATATCAGCCTGGGGCCTGAACTGGAACTGCTCAGTTTTGGGATCAAACCTGCTGCTTACGATGACGGGTACTACCAGATGCAGGGCGACCGCCCCGATTTCTTCGGGGATGTCAGGGTACGCCAGGCGTTCTTGCAGTGCATGGACCGCCAGGTGGTCCAGGAAGCCGTTCTGTTCAGCCTGGCCGATGTGCCGGTTTCATATCTCCCGCCTGGCAACCCGCTGCTTGACCCAGCCTTGCAAGCACCTGCCTTTGATCCCACCGCGGGGGCTCTGCTACTGGATGAAGCCGGCTGGAAAGACCTGGATGGCGACCCGGCCACCCCGCGCACAGCTCAGGGAATTACCGGGATCGATGATGGCACTCCCCTCAGCATTAGCTATGCCACCAGCCAGGCACCTGTCAGGGAAACCATGGCGCAGATCCTGGTGCAATCGTTGAACCAGTGCGGTATCCAGGTGGATGTCAAGTATTACCAGCCGGCAGACCTGTACGCTGCCGGGCCGGAAGGCGTGGGGTTCGGGCGCAACTTTGATCTGCTGCAGTGGGGATACCAGCCGGTTTGTTCTACGTTTGCGTCCTGGCAAATCCCGTCTGCTGAGAACAATTGGATCGGGATGAACATTGCCGGGTACAGCAGTGAAGCATACGACTGGGCTTGCCAGCAAGCAATCCAGGCTGGTACGGCTGACCTGGCAACCCAGCAGGCTGCCAGCGCTGAAGTGCAGCGCCTGCTGCTACAGGATGTCCCGTTCGTGCCGTTGTTCTTCCACCCGCATATTGCTGTCAGCCGGACGGACCTGTGCGGGTTTGAAATGAAGAGCAACACGCGCTCATCCCTGTGGGGCATTGAGGAGTACCGGATCGGTGCTGCATGTGAACAATAGGGACTGATAAAAAGAACGGAAAAGATTTGCTGCCCCGGTATCTGTCCCGGGGCAGTATTTTTTTACAATAACCGCTTTCATTTAGTGTACAATGATGAAAATGAAGCGCATTCTGGTTGTAGATGATGTCCGGGAGCTGGGATATTTCCTGCAGGCTGCCCTGGCAACCCTGGATAAAAATCTGGATATCCGGGTGATGGTGACAGCGGAAGAAGCCCTGCTCGAAGCTACCCGCCAGCCGGTTGACCTGCTGGTGACCGAAGTGCGCCTGCCCGGCATCTCCGGGATCGACCTGGCACGGCGCATCCAGCAGCGCTTCCCCAGCGGGAAAGTCATTTTCATCTCCTCCCTGGCAAACAAGAAGATCGACCAGCAAATCGCAGCCCTGAACGCGGCTGCCTACTTCCACAAACCGATGCAGATCCCGCGTCTCCTGGAAGCAGCTGCCAGCGCTCTGGGCATTACCCCGGCCTGGGAGCGCGAGGAGCCGGACCAGGATTCACAGGAAAGGCTGTCCAACCGGCTGGCCGGGCTGCGCCACTCCCTGAATGCCAGGGGAGTTTACCTGCTGGATGAAAACGGTAGGGTAACCGGCCAAACTGGCGAGGATGCAGAAGGTTTTCTGCCAGCCCTGGTTGAGCCCCTGGTGGGGGCAGTCATTGCGAATAACCGCCTGGCGATGCTGCCGGGCAGCAGCACAGGCGCCTTTGCCTGTACCATCCGGGGTAAGCTGCAGGATATGGTTTTTACACCAGCAGGCAAATTCACCCTATTGTTGACCCTGGAACCGGAAGAAGCCGGCGCAAGGCTGGCTATGGCGCACCAGCAATTGCTGCAGGCCGGACAGGAGATTGCGGTCATTTTGACCAGCCTGGGAGCACAGCCCCCGGCAGCTGAGGAAAGACCGGATGTTGCAGCGGATATACCTGAGGAGTCACCACAAGAGAAGGCGCATGCCCCGGCGGCAGATGAAGAGGATGAATTTGCTTCAAAGCTGATGCGGGAGGTAAAAAAGGTGAACCGCCAGACGGCGGATGCGTTTTGGAATGAACAGGTCAAGAATGGCAAGTTGGAGCCGCTCAATCCAGATGTAATCAGTTATGAACAGGCGGTCAAACTGGGGATCGCTCCCACGGATGAAGGGAATATCCTTCCCGCGAAGGAGGGGTAAGGGCTATGCACAGCAGGTGTCAACCGCGCCTGGGGTGTCTCTGTTCGTTTTATTCAGAGTATGTTAAAATGACCATCCCTTGGGGCGTGGTGCAATGGCAGCACACCAGACTTTGGATCTGTGGATCTTGGTTCGAATCCAGGCGCCCCAGCCTGAAGGTTGTAAATCAAAAGTGTGCCGCACTGACCTGAAGGATAGCAGCCTGATGGAGTGCGGTAATTTATTTATATAATGGATGTTGACCTTTGTAATATCACAGCAGTGATCCTGGCGGCCGGGCAGGGAACCCGTATGAAGTCCCGCCTGCCGAAGGTCCTGCATTCTATTGCCGGTAAGCCCCTTGTAATCCATGCAATTGAAAATGTATCCGCAGTGATCACCGAAAAGCCAGTACTTGTGGTTGGCTGCGGCTCTGACCAGGTGCGGTCTGTGGTTGGCAGCCGGGTGCATTATGCCGAGCAGGCAGCCCAGCTTGGTACTGCAGATGCCCTCAAATCTGCCCATTTTGCCCTGGAGGGATTTGAAGGGTTGATTGTGGTGGTCAGCGCAGACATGCCCCTCTTTACCACCGGCACCCTGCACAAGCTGGTGGATACCCAGCGCAGCAACCCGGGGGTGATGACCATGCTGTCGGTGCGCCTGGATGATCCTCACGGATTTGGCAGGGTGGTGCGGAAGGCCGATGGGTACGTGGCTGCCATCGTGGAAGAAGCCCAGGCGGATGCGGAGACGCTGGCAATAAATGAATTAAATGTGGGCGCATATTGCTTCAGGTCCGATTGGATCTGGGGTGCGCTGGACCGCATTAAGGTATCCCCTAAAGGGGAGTATTACCTGACAGACATCGTGGAGCTGGCTGTCAGTGAAAAGAAAAGGGTGGAATGCCTGCTGGTGGAAGATCCCCAGGAAGCGATCGGCATCAACACCCGGGTGCACCTGGCAGAAGCAGAGGCCATCCTGCGCAAGCGTATCAACCAGGCCTGGATGCTGGCAGGGGTCACCCTGCGCGACCCGGAGACAACCTATATCGACCAGGATGTACAGCTCAGTCGCGATACCATCATTCACCCCGGCTGTCATCTTAGTGGCAGTACGCGGGTTGGTCCTGGCTGTGAGATCGGGCCTTCATCAGTGCTCTCTAATGCAGTTGTTGGGGAGAACTGCGTGGCAGGGCCGCATGCCGTACTTCGCAATATTCACCTGGATGCCAACCAGGTTGTGCGTTTTTGCATAATGGATGGTACCGGTGATAATGAGATTCAACACTAGCACTATTGATTGAAAGGAAATTGAAACACACATATTCATGAACACCCAAAACCTGGTTCTTCTCGCAGTCCTGTTCCTGGCGTTGGACCTTTTCTTTGTGGCGCTGAGGGCAAGCTTCATTTACGTCCGGATTCCGCATCTGGGCAGCCACCGCGAAAAGGATCCTGATGGTGTCGACCGCACCCTGAGACTGCTCGAAACCCCCCGCCTGACAGCCACCCTGCGTGTGTGCGTGGTTTTTTCGCATTTCCTGGTGGCAGGCACAGTTGCCCTGCTGGCGGAATCCCTGATCAAAGAACCATCCCATCCAGCTTTCACACTGCTCATCCTGCTGGCGGCTGGTGTGCTGGTGCTGTTGTTCGAATTCTTTATTGAAGGCCGCATCCTGACTAATGTGGAAGCATGGGCAGTGCGCTGGACAGGTGTGGCCAGGCTGTTTGATTTCTTACTGCGCCCAATTTCTGCGCTGGTGTTGCTGGCATTGGGAAAGCCGGATGCGCTCAACCGGACTTTAGGTTCTGTAACCGATGATGAATTGCGCAACTGGGTCGAGACCGGTGCCGAAGGCGACAGCCTGGAAAAAGACGAACGTAAAATGATCTACTCCATCTTCCAGCTGGGAGACACCCTTTGCCGGGAGATCATGGTGCCCCGTATTGATGTGCTGGCGATGGATGCCAATTCAACAATTGAAGAAGCGATCAAAGTGATCCAGGACTCCGGGCACTCCCGAATGCCGGTATACCAGGATGTGATCGATAACATCATCGGGCTGCTTTATGCCAAAGATCTGCTTGGGGCTTCCACCCGCGACAGGGAAATGCAGCTTTCGAGCATGAAAGACCTGATCCGGCCGGCTTATTTCATCCCTGAAGCTAAAAAAGCTGACGAATTGCTCAGTGAAATGCTGGCGCGCAGTGTGCATATGGCCATTGTCATCGATGAGTACGGAGGAATGGCCGGGCTGGTTACCCTGGAGGATATTGTCGAGGAGATCGTGGGTGAAATCCGCGATGAGTACGACCAGAGTGAAGAATTGCCTTTCACCCAGACCAGTGAAGACGAATACCTTTTCCAGGCGCGCATCAGCCTGGACGATTTTAATGAACTGCTCAATACTCACCTGACCAATGAAGTCGCCGATACACTTGGAGGCTGGATGTATGGTGAGATTGGTAAAGTACCCGCAGGCGGCGAGGAAGTGGTTGTGGAAGGCTGGCGGCTGAAGGTCGAACAAATCAGCGGCAGGCGCATTCGCCTGGTCCGCGCCAGCAGGGTGGCGGCTGAGAATGAAAGCGAGGACGGTGATGATGTTGAATGATGAAACCCGGCAGCAGCTAATCCAGACGGCGATCGAAGCCCGCAAATGGGCTTATGTGCCCTATTCAAAGTATGCAGTTGGTGCAGCGGTGCTTACTGCTTCTGGCAAGGTGTATGACGGCGTCAATATTGAGAATGCTGCCTACCCCAGTGGCATCTGTGCTGAAAGGGTGGCGATCTTCAAGGCAGTTTCGGAAGGCGAGCATGAACTGGAAGCCATTGCTGTTGCAACCAGCAACGGGGGGTTCCCGTGCGGCGCATGCCGGCAGGTCATGGCTGAGTTTGGGCTTGATACACGGGTGATCATCACCGATGAAAAAGGAAACATAACCGGGGATTTCAGCGTGTCGGAAATTCTCCCGGGTGCATTTACCGGTAAAGACTTGCCGCAATAGAGATTTTCGGTATGGTACACGCAAAGGAGCAGACGGGTGCCGCGAAGTGAGCGTTCGCAGCGGGTGGAGGCAGTTGTCCTGCGCCACAGTGATTGGGGGGAGGCAGACCGGCTGCTGGTCCTGTTCACACGGGAAAAAGGAAAGATCCGCGCCATTGCCAAGGGCGTCCGGCGCATCCGCTCGCGCAAGGCAGGGCACCTCGAGCCGTTTACCCGCTCCTCCCTCCAGCTGGCACTGGGCCAGGATTTTTGGCTGGTTACCCAGGCTGAGACGGTTGCATACTACCCGGCATTACTGGAAGACCTGCTGCGGACAGGGTATGCCGCCTACATGATCGAGCTGGTAGACCGCTTTACCATGGAAGAAGGGCAAAACGTCTCCCTCTACACCCTGCTGGCGGACACATTGCAGCGGATTGCGGAAGAGCCAGACCCCTTCCTGGCAGTACGCTACGGTGAGCTGCGCATGCTGGAGCTATTTGGGTTCCGCCCAGAACTGTTCAGCTGTGTCCAGTGTGGAAAGGCCATCCAGGCGGAAGACCAGTTCTTTTCAGCGGAGATGGGAGGCGTTTTATGCCCCGGATGCGGGCTGGGTGTCAGGGAAGCCAGGCCGGTATCCATGGAAGCTTTGAAATACATGCGCCACCTGCAGCGCAGTAGCTACACGGCAGCAAAAAAAGCCGTTATCCCTGCGCACATCCGCAACGAGATGGAAACCCTCACCCAGCATGACATTACCTATAACCTCGAGCGCAAGCTGAATACGCCCGAATTCCTCCGCCGGGTGAAACGCAACGGCCTTCGCTCTGAATAAGCTGCTTTCCCGTTTCCTATTACAATTGAAAAAAAAGCGGTCAATACTGGCTCTGGTATAATTCACTTTCGTTTACTTATGGTATTTTGGAGCGCGCATGTCTGAACCCTTAGATTTTCAGTCGATTATCCTTACCCTGCAGAACTTCTGGGCGCAGGAAGGCTGCCTGATCTGGCAGCCATACTATACCCAGGTTGGGGCAGGCACCATGAATCCGGCTACCTCTTTGCGGGTATTGGGACCTGAACCCTGGAAGGTTGCCTATGTTGAGCCTTCTGTACGCCCGGACGACGGCCGTTATGGGGAAAACCCCAACCGCCTGCAACAGCATACCCAGTTCCAGGTGATCTTAAAACCTGATCCGGGAAACCCGCAGGAGGTTTACCTGCGCTCACTCGAAGCACTGGGAATTGATCCGCTTAAGCATGACGTCCGCTTTGTGGAGGATAAATGGGAATCGCCTGCATTAGGCGCCTGGGGTCTGGGTTGGGAGGTTTGGCTGGACGGGCAGGAGATCACCCAGTTCACCTACTTTCAGCAGGCAGGCGGGCAGACGCTTGAACCTGTCTCGGTTGAGATCACCTACGGGCTGGAAAGGGTCGCCATGGCTTTGCAGGGGGTGCGCTCCTTCCGCGATATCCGCTGGAATGGGACGCTCACCTACGGTGATGTGCACCTGCAAGGCGAGCAGGAACACAGCAAGTACTATTTCGAGGTGGCGGACGTTGAACGCCTGCGCAGTATGTATGCCCTTTTTGAAACGGAGGCGCGCTCAGCCCTGGAGCAAGGGCTTATTCTGCCGGCGCACGATTACATCCTGAAATGTTCGCATACCTTTAATGTGCTGGATACACGCGGCGCCATCGGCGTCACCGAGCGGCAGCAGTTTTTCGGCCGTATGCGCGACCTTTCGCGCAAAGTCTCCGAAATGTATATTGCCCAGCGCCAGCACCTGGAATACCCCTGGCTGAAGACCGGCGAAGTTGTAGCAGATGCAGGGAAAGGTGAACCTGAACCGGCAGTCAATGTCAGCCAGGCGCCATTCCTGCTGGAGATCGGCACAGAAGAGCTGCCCGTGGCTGACCTGGCATCAGCTATTGAGCAATTGAAGGAGAAAATACCTGCCTGGCTGCAGGCGCTGCGCCTGGAACATGGTGCAATCCATGTATACGGAACCCCCCGCCGCCTGGTAGTGCATGTGGAAAACCTGGCAGCCAGCCAGCCGGACTTGCAGGTGATCGTAAAAGGACCGCCGGCCGCCCGGGCTTTTGATTCCGATGGGAACCCAACCCCGGCCGCTGTTGGTTTTGCCCGCAGCAAAGGGCTGGATGTATCCGCGCTCAGTGTGCAAGAGATCGACGGTGGGAAGTATGTGGCTGCCGAGGTAAAAGAAAAAGGCAAACCGGCAGTGCATGCTCTGGCTGAAGTTTTGGCCGAATGGGTGGCTGCCATTAAATTTGACAAGATCATGCGCTGGAATGCGAGCGGGGTGGCGTTCTCGCGTCCTATCCGCTGGCTGCTGGCATTGTTTGGTGAACAGGTGGTTCCCTTTTCATATGCCGGGCTTGCATCCGGCCGTGTCACGCGCGGGCTGCGGTTTTATACCCCTGAAACCCTCACCGTAAAGGACCCTGAAGCATACTTCACTTTCCTGCAGTCGCAGGGGATCCTCCTGGACCCGGTTGAGCGGCGCGAAAAGATCGCTGCCCAGGTGAAACACCTGATGGAAGAGGTGAAAGCGGTACCCCAGCTGGATGAAGACCTGCTGGACGAGGTCACCCGCCTGGTGGAAGTGCCCACCGCCCTGCGGGGTGATTTTGACCCCCGCAGCCTCAGCCTGCCGAAAGAGGTGCTCGTGTCGGTAATGAAAAAGCACCAGCGTTACTTCCCGCTGCAGGACGCACAGGGTAAACTGCTGCCACATTTCATCACCATCCGCAACGGCGACGCCCGCAGCCTGGACCTGGTGGCAGATGGGAATGCCCAGGTGATCCGCGCCCGCTTCGCCGATGCTGCTTTCTTTGTGAATGAGGACCTTAAAACCCCGCTGCAGGACCTGCTGCCGCGCCTGGATACGCTGGCTTTCCAGCACAAACTGGGTTCCATGCTGGCCAAAGCGCAGCGGGTGGAAAAACTGGTAGCCTCCCTTCTGCCTGCAAGCGGAATGTCCGAACAGGAAGGACAGACAGCCCTGCAGGCTGCCCGGCTATGCAAGGCTGACCTGGTATCGCACATGGTGGTGGAAATGACTTCGCTGCAGGGCATCATGGGCAGGTACTATGCCAGGCACTCCGGTTACCCGGAAGCCGTGGCAGATGCCATTTTCGAACATTACCTGCCGCGTTTTGCCGGCGACAACCAGCCGCTTACCCGCCCAGGGCTTTTCGTTGGGCTGGCAGACCGCCTGGACAGCCTGGCCGGCCTTTTCGCGGCCGGGCTTGCCCCCAGCGGCACCAAGGATCCCTTTGCGCTGCGCCGCAGTGCCCTGGGACTGGTGCAGAACCTGATCAGCTGGGATTTGGATTTTGACCTGGCATCCAGCCTGCAGATGGCTGCATCCAACCTGCCGATCTCTGCCGGAGACAAGATCCTGGCGGAATGCCTGGACTTCATCGCCGGGCGCATGCGCAGCATGTTCATCGACCAGGGCTCACGCTATGATGTGGTGGATGCGGTTCTGGCTGCCCAGTTCAAGAATCCCGCCGCTGCAGCCCGCGCGGTTGCCCAGTTGGGCAGGCAGGTTAACATGCCGGAATGGACAACCATCCTGCCGGCATATTCGCGCTGTGTGCGTATCACCCGCGACCAGAAAGAACAATACACGATTGCACCGCAGAAATTCAGCGACGCTGCCGAGAAGGACCTGTATGCTGCTTTACAGCAGGCACAGGCAAATAAGCAGGGAACCAGCAGTGTGGAGGATTTTCTTGCTGCATTTACCCCGATGATCCCTGCCATCAACCGCTTCTTTGACAACGTGCTGGTTATGTCGGAAGATCCCCAGGAACGCACTAACCGGCTGGGTTTGCTGCAGCAGATTGCCAGCCTTGCAGAGGGTGTGGCGGATCTTTCTAAACTGGAAGGGTTCTAGCCCAGCCAGCCCTGGTTTTTCGGGGAGACTGGTTCAATATAGGAAAGATGTAACCTAAACAGGGTCCTTTTTGCATGCCGGGGCAAGCCCTGTTCAAGATAAAATTAATCAGATGAGACATCCCCCCAGCAGGTTGGTTTTTCATTTACGGGGGTTGCTGTAAATTGAGGAGAGACCATGCCAGAAGATGATCCCAGGATTACCGAATTAAGAGCCATGCGCAAGAAGGCGCGCCAGGCAGGCGGCGAGGACCGCATTGCCAAACAGCATGCCAAGGGCAAGCTGACCGCGAGGGAAAGGCTGGACTTGCTGCTGGATCCAGGAACTTTTACCGAGTTGATGCCGTTTGCTGTGCAGCAGATGGATGACCTTGGTGTGAGCGATGAAAAATTCTTCGGTGATGGGGTGGTGACGGGATACGGCAGGGTTGACGGCCGGACCGTTTACGTCTACGCGCAAGATTTCACCATCCAGGGCGGTGCCCTGGGTGAGATGCAATCCCGCAAAATCTGCCGCACCATGGACTTGGCAGTCGCCGCTGGTGCCCCTATCATCGGGCTGATCGATTCGGGCGGCGCCCGCATCCAGGAAGGTGTGCGCTCCCTGGGCGGGTATGCCGAAATCTTCCGCCGCAATGCGCTCTACTCAGGCGTGGTTCCCCAAATCAGCCTGATCCTCGGCCCCTGCGCCGGCGGTGCTGCCTATTCCCCGGCAGTTACCGACCTGATCATCATGGTAGAAAAAACCTCTTACATGTTCCTGACCGGTCCCGAAGTGATCAAATCAGTCACCGGTGAGGTGATCGACTTTGAAGGGTTAGGCGGTGCGGCTGTGCACCTTGGTGTGAGCGGAACTGCCCACCTGACCACGCAAACCGAACAGGATGCCCTGGCGCTGGCCCGCCGGCTGCTCGGTTACCTGCCTTCCAATAATGTTGAAAACCCGCCTTTCTCCAAGGCGGCTGACCAGCCTTTATCCGATGAAAGCCTGAACTCGCATGTTCCGATCGACCCCTCGATTGCCTACAATATGCACGAGGTCGTGGAAAAGGTCATTGACAGGGGCAGCTTTATTGAACTCTTTTCCACCTTTGCCTGCAATGCCATGATCGGCTTTGCCCGCATCGGCGGCTATCCGGTTGGCATTGTGGCACAGGAGCCCAGCGTGATGGCAGGTGTGATGGATATTGATTCTGCTGATAAGATCGCCAGGTTTGTGCGCCTGTGCGACTGCTACAACCTGCCGCTGGTGACCTTCATTGATTCACCCGGTTTTCTGCCTGGTGTTGACCAGGAGCACCGCGGTATCATCCGCCACGGCGCCAAGGTGCTGTATGCCTACTCAGAGGCCACGGTACCCAAGATCAGCATCATTACCCGCAAGGCTTATGGCGGTGCTTACGTGGTCATGAGCAGCAAGTATATGGGCACCGACCTGGCTTATGCCTGGCCGAGCGCCGAAATCGCCGTTATGGGCCCTGAAGGTGCAGCAAACATCCTCTACCGCCGCCAGATTGAATCTGCGGAAAACCCGGCTGCAGAGCGTGCCAGGCTGGTGCAGGAATACCGCGCCCAGTTCCTTAACCCTTACGCTGCCGCCAAAGCTGGATACATTGAGGATGTAATCGAGCCTGCTGAGAGCCGCAGCCGTATTATTTCCGGGTTGACCGCACTGCGTGATAAATATGAAAACCTGCCGGTGAAGAAACACGGCAATATGCCTGTCTAACCAGGGAGGGATGTATGCCGGAAACCATGAATAGCGCCCTGCTGATCACTGCAATTGGAATGGGATTGGTGTTCCTTTCTCTGATACTGCTGTGGTGGTTGATGGAGCTGATCGTCCGCCTTTTCACAGATAAGAAGAATAAGAAACCAGTTGTTGAGGTACTTCCGGCAGAAAGCGGGTCCTTCCTGCCGGGCGAAAATGCCGATACCCTCAACCGGAAAAAACGGGCTGCTGCCGCTGCTGTGGCATATGCGCTGGCAGCCGGCCAGGCCGGTGCAGCCGGCAGCGAAGAAATTCCCGCCCTCAGCCCCTGGCAGGTGGCGCTGCGTTCGCGCAGTTTCAGCAACCGGAGCGCAGCTTTTGGCCGCAAGCCGCAAAGGAATGTGAAATGAAATATCGAGTGACTATCGACGAACAGACATTTGAAGTAGAAGTTGGCGACCTGCAATCCCGGCCGGTTATGGTAACGGTGGATGGAGAGACATTTGCCGTTCAACCGGAAAGCAGCGGGGCACAGCAATTAACGGCAGCACCAGCCGGGCCTGCTGCTCCCTGCCCTCCTGCAGCGCAGCCGGCGGCGCGTACAACTGCGGTATCTTCTGCCAAAGTGATGACGGCTCCCATTCCCGGCACAATTGTGGCTGTACTGGTGAAAGCGGGCGAAAGCGTTAAGACCGGGCAGGAGTTATGCACCCTGGAAGCCATGAAAATGAAAAATGCCATCCGCGCCAACCGTGACGGTACGGTCGCCAATGTACTGGTGGCAAACGGCGACTCTGTCAAATACGGCCAGCCGCTGGTCGAATTTACTGAATAAGGCGGAAAAATGGATTTTGGTAGCCTGTTCCAGGAAATAACCCGCGGGTTCTCAACCTTCTACTGGGGCAACGCGGTCATGATCATCGTCGGCTGTATCCTGGTTGCCCTGGCAGTGATCAAGGAATATGAGCCGGTATTGCTCCTGCCGATCGGTTTCGGCTGTATCCTTGCCAACCTGGGGATGAGCAATGAGCACGGCATGTTCGAAGTGCTGTACGCGGCAGGTATCAAGACCGAACTTTTCCCTCTGCTCATCTTTGTCGGTGTGGGCGCCATGATCGACTTCCGTCCGCTGCTGGCCATGCCGCAAATGGCGCTGCTCGGTGCTGCCGGTCAGTTCGGTATTTATGGAACCCTTATCCTGGCAGTTCTGCTGGGCTTCCCCCTCAACGAAGCTGCTTCAATTGGTGTGATTGGAGCTATTGACGGTCCAACTGCCATCTTTGTTACCACCAAGCTGGCGCCCGAGTTGCTCGGACCGGTTGCGGTGGCAGCATACTCCTACATGAGCCTGATTCCGATCATCCAGCCGCCCATTATGAAGCTGATGACCACCCGCAAAGAGCGCCTGATCCGCATGGAATACGCTGCCCGCCCGGTTTCCACCCTGGCAGTGATCAGCTTCCCAATCATCGTCACTATAGTCATCAGCCTGATCGCCCCGGATGCGGCGCCCTTGATCGCCACCCTGATGCTGGGCAACCTGCTCAAGGAAAGTGGCGTGGTTGACCGCCTGAGCAAGGCTGCTCAAAATGAAATTATCAATATCGCCACCCTTTTCCTGGGGTTGACCATCGGTTCGACCATGACAGCCCAGAGTTTCTTGAACGAAAAGACCCTCATGATCCTGGGGCTTGGTCTGCTGGCTTTCATCCTGGATACGGTTGCCGGGCTGCTTTTCGGGAAATTAATGTCTGCCGTTACCAAAGGCAAGGTGAACCCGCTCATCGGCGCCTGCGGTATCAGTGCATTCCCTATGGCTGGCAGGTTATCTGCCCGCATGGCGCAGGATGAGGATTACGAGAACTTCATTCTGATGCATGCCATGGGCGCAAATACCGCCGGGCAGCTGGGAAGCGTGATCGCCGGCGGTTTATTGTTGGCTCTGGTTGCTGGGATGATCTAAGGGTTACCTGGCAAGGACGGGATTTCCAAATTCGGCGTCCATCTGCAACATACTGATCTCGGTTAGTGCTTGAATTTCAACCTGCAGGGTCCTGGTTACATCCTCGACCCTGCTTCTGTTTTCTAAATCACCATCAAAATACATGGGTTCACCGAAGGTGATGGTGTAAGGGCCGTTGAAATACCAGTGGGCTGGGATGTCTTCGCTGCCGGATTTCATGGTCAGTGTTTTGATGCGGGTGCGCTGGATATGGATGCCAGCGGGGATGATGGGTGCGCCGGTAGCCAGTGCCAGGCGGGCTGCGCCGCTGTGGAAGGCGAGGAAACCTCCTTCCAGGGGGCTGATGTGTCCTTCGGGGAAGATCATTACATTTCTGCCCTGCTGGAGATATTCCACTGCCTGGTCAAATGCCAAACGGCCTTGATGCGGGATTACCGGGATGAAACCCATGCTGCGCAGCAGGGTGCCGAAAGGCCGGATGTTGAAGACCTCTTCTGCTATGAGGATGTGGGCATGCTGGCGGATTGCAAAAGAAAGCAGGAAAGGATCGCTTACGCTGGGGTGGTTGGCAACGAAAATCTTGGCGCCCTGGGGCATGGAAGCCGGGCGGCTGATCCGCAGGTTGAACCTGACCAAGGTATAGGTACCCAAAAGCAGGAACATCAGCCAGTATAAAGTGGAAAGAAAAAGCATAATACCTCTTAAGTTCTATTTGTTTTTATTCGGTTACCCGAAAGTAGCGTGAGGATAACCGCATCAATGCTAACAAGGCAGTCCCTGTGGATAGAAAAACTAGGTGCAAATGGCATATTCTTTCTTACCTGCAGGTATGACAGGATACATATTGCTAAAAACCCCACCCGGCGCGAATAGTTACTGCAGCTGCAATGGACTCCAGCCCTTGATAAGGGTATACTCGGTGCATATTTTGAATTAATGGAGGAAGAGTGCCGAAACAAGACTATGCTTTTGAACCTAACGGACCCAGAAGGTTGGAGATATCCTGGGGCATGTTCTGGAAGAATATTATTATCCGCCTGGATGGGCAGGAGCTGGACACGTTTGCCAACCAGAATGAATTCAGGCAGGGTAAGGAATATAAACTGGACGACGGTTCGGTATTATCGGTCCGGCTGGTCAATTCGCTGATGGGGCAGGACGTGCAGGTAGCCCGCAACGGTAAGCCTTTACCCGGAACGATGCAGGATCCGCAAACCCGCCTGCGATCCAGTTATGTGTTGCTTTACTTTATTGGCGGATGGAAGATCCTGTTCGGTATCCTGGGCCTGGCGGTGAATGGGGTGGATTTTTCGGTGCTCAGCAGGAACTTTATTGATATGTTTGTCGGGTTGGTATTCATCCTTATGGCATACCTGGTGCATAAGCGCCTTTCCTTGATCGCCCTCATCGCTGGGATAGCTCTGTTTGCAGGGGATTCGCTTTACAGCGCATATACCTTGTACCAGGCTGGCCAACAGCAAAACGTCTTCAGCCTGCTCATCCAGGTATTTCTGGTGTATTACCTGTATCAGGGGGTGAGAGCTATCAAGAAGGTAAAAGCAGAGCGGGAAAGCTCCGCGTTCGATCCCTTATAGCTTTAACCTTGAGCGTACAGCCTGCACTGCAGTCCTTACTTCGCGAACTTTAAGCAAGCTGATTACAATCCCGTAAAAGATCAAACCAGTTACCACTCCGCCAGCTGCCTGTATGGCGGAGTGTGTATTTTGGGTAAAATGCATCCAGATGGACAGGGCAGCGTACATCACCGCTGCCGCCAGCCCGGCTTTGCCAGCCACTGCCCAGATGCTCTTTCCTTCAATACCGTTCAGCTTGCGGCGCATAAAGAACAGCAAACCGATCATCTCCAGGAAGGTTGCCAGGCTGTTGGCGAGCGCCAGCCCGCCGTGCGGCATCCAGCCGATGCGGGCAAACAGGTTGGTAAACAGCAGGCTGAAGCCGAGGTTGAGGCTCATGGCGGCAATGCCGATGAATACGGGGGTTTTCGTGTCGTGCAGGGCATAAAAAGCCCGGCTGATGATCTCAACAACAGAATGCCCTACCAGCCCGGCTGCGTACCAGAGCAGCGGCCAGGCCACCAGTTCGGTCGAAGCTGAATCGAAAGCCCTGTACTGGTACACCAGCGCCACCAGCGGCTTGCGCAGGAGTATCAGGCCGACGGTAGCCGGTATGGCCAGCAGCAGCACACTGCGCAGCGTGGCTGCCAGCGAGGCGCGCATTTCTTCCTTCTTCCCCAGGGCAACCTGCGCAGAAAAGGTCGGCAGGGCTGCTATGGCAATTGATTGGGCAATGGCGGCTTGCGGCATGATCATCAATGGAAAGGCCAGGCTGATGCCGGTCAGGCTGCCGGTAGGCTGCATGGAAGCCAGGTAGGTGTTCAACAGGAAGTTCAGCTGGACTACCGCCACACCCAGCAGGCGGGGACCCATCAGGCGGGCTACCTCTCGGACGTGCGGCAGGTGAATTCCAAGGGTGGGGGTGTACTCCTGCTCCGGCAGGCGCAGCAGGCGCGGCACCTGTACCAGGAGGTGCAGCCCTGAGCCTATCACCACACCCCACGCCAGGCCGTAAATACCCATGCGAGGGCTGAGTACCAGAATGCCGAAGATCCACCCTAGAGAGTACATGGAAGGAGCCAGGGCTGGCAGCAGGAAATGCTGGTGGGCATTTAGAATACCCATTGCCAGGCCGCTGATACCGAATATGACCGAGGAGATAAGCTGAATACGCAGCAAACTGGCTGTCAAAGCTGCTTTGGCTGGGTCGGCGCCTGAGAAACCGGGAGCCAGGACATGGTCCACCAGCCAGGGCGCAAAGACTGCCGAGAGGATGCTGAAAACTGTCAGGAGGAGGGTGACCAGGTTGAAAATGGAGGATGCCAGCAGCCAGGCTGACTTTTTTTCTTTCCGGGCCAGCAGCCCGGTAAAGGTTGGGACAAATGCAGAAGCCAGCGCTCCGCCGGCGACCAGGTTGAACAAGATTTCGGCAAAGCGGTTGGCAGCAAAGAATGCTTCACTTTCAGCCGAAGTCCCAAATGTTTGCCCGGACAGGCTTTTCGCCAGCAGGCCTACCAGCTGGCTGATGATGATGGCAAAAGCCACTGTACCGGCAGCCCGGGCGATCTGGCGGTTGGCAGATGGCTCTGGAATGGGATCCATGCATGTGATTATACATTGGATGCTGTCTTAATCCGCTGATATCTGTCCTGCAGGGATTATGGTATAGTGTAGAAAACCACCAAAGTAAAGCTTTACTCCCACTAAAGGACCTGCTGATGCTGGGATTGAGTTCATTTGTTTACCGCTGGGCAATTGGCAGGAGCTATTACCGGCCTGAAAACCCGATGACACCTGTGCAGTTCATGAATGCGGCCGTCCATCATGGCGTCGGTGCGGTTATGTTCTGTCATAATTTCCCGTTTGAGACCTACACCCGGGATGAGGTACAGGCGCTGTCAAGAGCGAGCCGCCAGGCAGGGCTCCAGGTTGAAATGGGTGCGCGCGGCAGCGACCTGGATTATTTCAATACCATGCTTGAGATCAGCGACCGTATGGGTGCAGGCATCCTGCGGTTGACTCTGGATGTAGACAGGGCAGATAAAGCAGGGATCCCTCAAGAGTTGCAACGCATCCGTGCCTGCCTGGAGCGCATCCTGCCTGTTGCCCGCAAATACGGTATCAGCCTGGCGGTGGAGAATTACATTGATCTGCCATCCCCCGAAATTGTTGACATCGTCGAATATTTCCATGATCCCCTGGTGCGGGTATGTTACGACAGCGCCAACTCGATCCTGGGATTTGAAAACCCAGTGGAGACAGCCCGCCTGTTGGCACCGTACACCATCACTGCCCATTTCAAAGATGTAAAAACGGTACTGAACCCGCGCGGGAATATCATCCAGGGAACAGCCCTGGGGGATGGCATGGTAGATCTTCCCGGCATCCTGCAAGTGCTGCGCCGGGATGGTTTTCAGGGCTGCATCCATCTGGAGCTGTACATTGACCGGAAGGATGACCCACTGGAAACGCTGGTGTGGGAAGAGATGTGCGTGGAAAAAAGCATGACCTATGCCAGGCAGGTACTGGGCCTGTGACCGGTATTAACGGCTGACTGGAGGTAAAAGATGCCGAATTGCCTTCTGGGAATCGATATTGGAACTTCGGGATTGAAGAGCCTGCTAGTGGATGAGCAGGGCAAGATTCTTTTCAGCGCTTACAGAGAATACGACCTTTCATCACCCCATCCGGGCTGGTATGAACAGGACCCTGAGGACTGGTGGCGGGCTGCTGTTGAGGCGGTACAGGAATTGCTCTTCCGCGCCGGCGGTGGGTTGGAAATCCTGGCGGTTGGCTTGAGCGGGCAAATGCACGGCATGGTTGGGCTGGATGTGAACGGTAAGGTGGTGCGCCCGTGTATGATCTGGGCAGACCTGCGTAACAGTGCAGAGTGTGAACAGGTGTACGAGCAGGTGGGCGGGCTGGAAGAACTGCTCAGGCTGACCAATAACCGCATGCTGACCGGGTACACCGGTGGCAAAGTACTCTGGGTTCGAAACCATGAACCGCAGGTATATGGGCAAATGGTTACGATTTTAAACCCCAAAGACTATATCCGTTACCGCCTGACGGGTGTTCGAGCAACCGATGTGTCCGATGCGTCCGGAACTGGGCTGTTTGATGTCCGTAAACGAGCCTGGAGCAAAACCCTGCTCAAAGCGCTGGACCTGCCGGAGAGGTTATTCCCGCATGCCTTTGAATCCTGTGAGGTCAGCGGAATGATTAGTGACGAAGCCAGCCGGATAATTGGTCTGAAAGCAGGTATCCCGGTCATGGGCGGAGGCGGCGATGCCGTAATCCAGACCACCGGTACCGGCCTGGTGAAGGAAGGGGTTTTCGCCACCACCATCGGCACAGGCGGGATTGTTTCGACTGCCCTGGACCACCCGTACGATAACCCTGAAGGCAGGCTGCAGGTGTTCTGTAACAACATGCCGGATAAATGGCATTCCATGGGCGTGACGCTTTCTGCCGGTGGCGCCCTGCGCTGGTACCGCGATGCTTTTGCTGCCCAGGAAAAAGAGATCGCCCGCCTGACCGGTCATGATGTTTATGACCTGCTGATGGCGGAAGCTGCTGCCAGCCCGGCCGGCTCGGAGGGGCTGTTGTTCCTTCCGCACCTGCTGGGGGCGCGCTGCCCTGAGCCTGACCCGAATGCGCGCGGCGCTTATGTCGGGCTGACGATCAGGCATGACCGCCGCCATCTTTTACGGGCGCTGGTTGAGGGTATCACCTTCAGCCTGAAGGATATGACCTGCCTGTACGAAAAGATGGGCGTGCTGCCGGATGAATTACGCACCTCCGGGGGCGGCTCCCGCAGCCCGTTCTGGCGCCAGATCCAGGCGGATGTGTTCAACAGGACCATCCATACCATGTATGCTGCCGCTGAGGGCGGAGCATACGGTGCAGCCCTGGCAGCCGGCGTGGGAGCTGGTGTATGGCCCGCTATGGAAGCAGCAGCCGGATGCATCCCTGTAGAAACCACCGAGGCGCCGGATCCGTCGGTTGTGCCGGTGTATGAAAAGCTGTTTCAACTTTACCAGCGTCTGCACCATGCCCTGCAAGAAACATTTGATGGATTGGCAGACATGGACTGAATCTTTCATCCATTATTTATAGATTGACACTGCTTTTCCCAAACAGGGCATCTTCCTGTTGCGAAATGCAGTAAATACAGTTCTCAAAAAGGTCTTTTTGGTAGGTATAATCAGAGTAACCGGACAAACCATGGGGAGAATTCCCCTGTTGTTGCTGGTTTCAATTGAAAAAATGAGGAGGAAATATGAGTGAAGAGGAAATGAAAAGCAATAGTCCGCTTGAGGGCCCGGAAGCAGGATTACACACCAACCCGACAGAAGAGGTAAAGGAAGAGATATCGGAAGCAGCTGAGCCATTAAAACAGGAGCTGAAAGCGGAAGCTGCAACCCCGGAAAAACCATTTATTACCCCCGAAGAAGAGAAACCCAAGAAGCCGGGAATTTTTACCAGGCTGCACCGCTGGTGGTTCAACAAGGACAGTAAATTTGGGCGTTTCAACCAGAAAGCATTGCGCGTCCTGACTGCCATCGCTGTCTTATTCGCTATTGGTTTTGCCGTGTGTTATTTTGTACTCTACCGCCCGGCCACGCAGGATTTACAGGCAATGGTAGATAAATATGTTGCCCAGGAAACCCAGTACACCCAATCTCTGAAGGATGTCACTGCCCAGGCTGAGGAGATAGTGGTCTTGAGTGCCGAGGTGATCCAGCTGAACGATCAATTGGAAAAAGAAAAAGCCCATATGGACATTCTGCGTCTTGAGACTGACCTGATGGAAGCCAAATATTACATCGCTGATGATTCTTTCTCCAGCGCCCGCACCAGCCTGGAGAGCGCCAAAACCCGCCTGGAAGGCCTGGAGAAGATGATCTCTGCTGCTGATGCAGAACTGTACAAAAGCCTGATGGGCAGGTTAACCCAGGCTATCTCAGACCTCAGTATCAAATCTGCCAATACTGCAACTGATATAACGATGATCGTCAACCAGCTCAGGGAGTTCGAAACCAAGAGCTTTGGGTCTGAAGAATAATCTCAACCAGCCTGAACTGCAAAAAAAGCACCAGCGTTTACGCTGGTGCTTTTGGTACTTACTCTTTTTGATTAAGGTTTCGGGTTCAGCCAGTAGCTGACCTCATCCACCTGGATGGTGTATTTGGCGGTCGGCCCGGGGTTGACAAAAATACCGAAGAAACCGCTGCTAAAGCTGGAATTGGTCACCTCTTCAAGTAAAACTCCGTTAACATACAACTTGAAGTTACTGCCATTAGCCCAGACTCCCAGGCGGTTGACTGCATTGGAGCCTTTAACGATGCTGTCGGAGGCTTTCCATGCGACCAGGGTGGTGGCAGTTCCTTTCTCGCCCGCTTTGCCATCCCACTTCCAGAAACGGTACTGACCGTCACAGGAGACCTCGAACAGATAGCCCTGATTTGGCGGGTTGAAGACCGGCACTCGCACGATCAGTCCGTAGCTGTCTAACCCGCTGCACTCGCCGCTCTTGACTGTCATTTCGGTATACATGTTGGTGCTGTTCTGGGCTTGAGGCAGGCGCCAGCCGGCGACATCGGTCAGCCCGGTAAGCGACATCATGCCGTTGCTCCAGGAAGCGGCAGTGAAATTATCTACGCCGCCAGGCCAGAACCACTTATTGGCATTGTCCATCGGATCCGTATCGGTAGGAGTACCCAGCACGGTGCGCAGGTCGTTTGAAGAAAGTGTTGCAGTTGGTCCGGTTGTGGCTGTTACCAGAGGGGTGATAGCCGCTGTTGGAACGCCAGAACCTGCAGCAGTGGCAGCCTGGGTGGGGGCAGCAGTCGGTTCAAGGGTGGGTTCTTCTGTCAGTGCAGCCGTCTCAGCGGGCGCCTGTGTCTCAGTCGGGGGCAGAGTCTTTTCGATGACCAGCGGCAGGGTTGGCTCAAGGGTTGCCGGCACCATAACCGTGGCGGTAGAAGGGGGTACATTGCTGGCAATGATCTCAGCCACCTTGGTGGCCATGGCAGCATCTTCTGAAACCTTATTGCCAGGCAGGGTGCATCCTGCCAGCAGGATTAACAGGATCAGGCTGAAGAATATTTTTTTATGCATGGGTCCTCCTTAGTATTCCAGATTAACCGTGCAAGGGGCATGCCAGATCAGAGCTTATACCCGATCTGCCTGAGGAACCCTTTGCGCCAGGCGATATCTTCTTCACCTTCGATCCCAAGCGGTGTCTCTCCATCCATAACGCCGAGAACTGCGACCTGGTCGTCTTCTTTTGCCACGACAACCTGGGTGTTGTTGGCTGTGGCGCAATAGATCTGGCACACTTCGGGTACAGCCTTGACCGCATTGAGGATATTAATCGGGTAAAACCCGGATGCCAGGAAGATGAAGAAACTGTGTCCGGCCCCGACATTAAGCGCATTAAGCCGGGCAAGGTGGATCATCTCGTCATTTGTTCCGCTCCAGCGGACCAGGCGCTTGCTGGACGCCTCGCAAAAGGCGATGCCGAACTGAATGCCGGGAACGGAATTGACCAGCGCTTCATGGATATCTTCGACTGACTTGATAAAATGTGTCTGCCCGAAGATGAAATTGATCTCTTCCGGCTTTTGGATGGGGATTAGTTTCAATTCCATCGAGTTGCCTCCTTGTACCGCCTGCTTTTCACTGTTATTGTACCTTATCTGTATAATAGGGTAATTGGCAAGCTAATTGCACCGTAATGGTTGTTTATATGTGTTTTCCCGGGAGGGATGCAAGGAGGTAGAAATGAAAATATCATTCTGGGACATTCTGGCCATCTTGGGCGTGCTGGCGCTGCTGGCTGTTGCGGCAGGGCTGGCGGTGGTCTTTCTCAATCCGCAAAGCGCCTTAAATCCGTTCCCGCCTGCCACCCTGCCTGCACGGGTGGTGATTCCCTCTGAAACCCCGACCATGCAACAGCTGCCACCCACCTGGACGGTGGTGGTTACTGAATCAACCCAGGTTGTGCTGGGAGAGACACCGCTGCCGCCGGTCGCTACTAATGATAATCAGCCCACACTGACTCCAAGGCCGACAGCTACCAGGACTCCAACACCGACCAAAGAAATGACAGCAACCTACACCCAGGCGCCGAACCAGGCATTGTGGATATCCCAATCTCCTGAAGATGGAAAGACCTTTTCTCCCGGTGAGGATTTTGACATGGTCTGGAGGATAAAGAATACCGGGACACTTGCATGGACCAAGCGTTATAGCTTTGAATATGTCAGCGGGGCGCCGATCCACAAGTATTATTCCGAAATAGATCTTAAAGATATCGTTCAGCCTGGAGGAACAGCAGTCTTAACTGTGGATATGGTCGCGCCAATGGAACCTGGTTCCTACCGCACCGAGTGGGCAATGGTAGATGATACCAATGACCGCTTTTACCACTTCTTTTTCTTCTTTACTGTCAAGTAACTCAAGAGCATCTTGTTGATATTCATCCCAGCAGACTTTCTGCTGGGATGTTTTTTTGGTGGAGATCCCGTTTTCTTGACACTCGGATATTCTCGGATATACTGACACCAGGGTTGCGGAAAATGAGCTGCAGCCCACAGGGGTGATCCAACCTTCCCTGTTCTTCATGTTGGAGTATTTATGAACCAGATCGACCCGCAAACATTTGCCCACCTGGTAGAACTGGCTGCCCTGGAGTTGAAAGCCGGGGAAGGGGACTACCTGCGCAAAGAACTCAACCACCAGCTGCAGGCGATAGACGAGTTGACTGCCATCCCACTGGATGACAGCGTGGAGATCGCCGCCCACGGCGTGCCGTACCCCCTGGAACACAGCGCACCCCTGCGGAAAGATGAACCGCAGACCCTGATTGATCCAACCACGATCCTGGAGCAGGCTCCGGAAACTGAAGAGCGCTACCTGGTAGTCCCGGATATCCCCCATACCACGCTGGAATAACCCATGGAACTGTACGAATTCTCTGCCTATGAAATTCACCGAATGCTGCTGGAGCGTAAAGTCTCAGCAGTAGAGGTGGCAACAGCTTTTCTTGAACGGATCGCTCACGTTGACGGGCGGCCTGGAACCCTGGATGCTGGCGAACTGACCGCTGATGACCTTGCTAAAGTGCATTCTTTTATCACGCTGACCCCTGAGCGGGCTTTAGAGCAGGCACGCCGGGTGGATGAGAAACTGGCAGCGGGGGAGACCCCCGGCATCCTGGCTGGGGTGCCCTTCACGGTTAAGGATATTTTCTGCGTGGAGGGTGTGCCAGCAACGGCTGCCTCGCGGATCCTGGCAAATTTTCATGCCCCTTATACAGCTACCCCCGTCAGCCGCATGGAAGCTGCAGGCGGCCTGATGCTTGGCAAGGTAAATCTGGATGAATTCACCTATGGTTCTTCCAATGAATCATCGGCATTCCAGCCCAGCCCGCGCAATCCCTGGAACCTGGCGCATGTGCCGGGCGGTTCCTCTGGCGGCAGCAGCACCTCTGTGGCTGCATACGAAGCCTGCCTGTCCTTGGGTACGGACACGGCCGGCTCAATCCGCCAGCCGGCTGCATTTTGCGGTGTGGTGGGTATGAAGCCGACCTACGGCAGGGTATCACGCTACGGTTTGATCGCCTTTGGTTCCTCGCTGGACTGCCCCGGACCGGTGGCGCGCGACACCCGTGATGCCGCCATGATGATGAACGCAATCGCGGGTGCGGATCCGCACGACAGCACAGCGGCTGCCGTTGGGGTGCCGGATTACCTGGCACAACTGGAAGCGGGAGTCAAGGGAGTGCGCATAGGTTTATCACCGGATTACTTCCGTATCAGCTATCCCGATGCTTCCAGCGGTAAGTACATTGAGCGGCCGGTTCCAGCCGAATTTGAACAGGCAGTACGCTCCACCGCTGAAAAACTGGCTGCACTGGGGGCTGAGATCATTGAAGATGTTCCCATGCCGAACACCCGTTACGGCATACCGGCTTACTTTGTGGTCAGCCGGGTGGAAGCCGCATCGAACCTGCACCGGTATGACGGGGTAAAGTATGGATACCGCAGCACAGGTCCAGTTACCGACCTGCGCGACCTGTACCGCAAAAGTCGGGCTGAAGGGTTCGGCTTGCAGCCGAAATTACGCATCCTGATGGGAATGTATGTCAGTGCCGCCCAGTACAGCGCCCAATACTACCAGCGCGCCTTGCGTGTTCGCACCCTGATCCGGAGGGATTTCGAAGCTGCCTTTGATCCGGCAGGACAATACAGGCTGGATGCATTGCTGACCCCAACAACCCCGACAACNNGGCGAAGTGTACGGCGATTCGGTCCTGATGCAGTACGCTGACCAGTTAACCGTGCCTGCCAATCACGCCGGCACCCCCGGCATCTCCCTACCGGCAGGGTTTGCACCTGATGGACTTCCGATCGGCATTCAGCTGCTGGGGCCGGATTTCAGTGAAGACCGCCTGCTGCGCATTGGCAGGAGCTTTGAACATGCAACAGAACATGAAGCATGGCGTAACGCCAGGCTGCAATTATAAGGTACCAGGAGTTTTCCATGCCTGAATATGAAGCAGTTATTGGGCTTGAAACCCATATCC
>DHHC01000009.1:0-21984 GCA_002403095.1 Leptolinea sp. UBA4782 | reverse complement strand
TCTGCCCGGTCTGCAGCGGGCTGCCGGGGGTGCTGCCCGTCCTCAACCGCGAGGTGGTAGAAAAAGGTGTGATGCTGGCAACAGCCATGCACTCCGAGGTGCGCGAAGTATCGCTTTTTGACCGCAAGAATTACTTCTACCCCGACCTGCCCAAAGGCTACCAGATCACCCAGTATGACCATCCCATCGGGGTGGGCGGCTGGATGGATGTTCCCATCCCGGCTGGGGCGGGGCGTGAGGCTTATACCTGCCGGGTGAACATCACCAAGATGCACCTGGAAGAGGATGCCGGCAAGACGAAAAATGCAGGACGTAAACGCCTGATCGATTTCAACCGCTGCGGCGTGCCGCTGGTGGAAATGGTTACCGAACCTGACCTGCGCACGGCTGAAGAGGCAGCCCAATACCTGATGCGGATGCGTCAGTTGCTACGCTGGCTGGGAATTTCCGAAGCGGATATGGAGAAGGGGCACCTGCGCTGCGATTCAAATGTTTCCATCCGTCCTAAAGGAGCCACTTACCTCAACCCGAAAACCGAGATCAAGAACGTCAATTCGATCGATGCGGTGCGGGAGGCAATTAGCAAGGAGATCGAACGCCAGGTACGCGAGGTGGAGGCGGGCAACCGCATCGAAGCCTGGACCCTGGAGTGGGATGAAGATGCAGGCGTGTTGCGCAAGATGCGTTCGAAGGAAACCGAAGCGGATTACCGCTACTTTAAAGAGCCCGATTTGCTGCCGGTACATTTGGATACCGCTTGGCGGCAGGCTATCCTGGAACACTTCCCTGAACTACCGCTTGAGCGCAGGAGCCGCTTTATGCAGGCATACCAGCTGCCCGAATATGATGCCGAGATCCTGACGGGGGAACGCTCGCTTTCTGACTACTTTGAATCGACCGTAAAAGCATACAAGGGCGATCCCAAGAAGGTATCAAACTGGATCATGAACGAAGTGCTGCGAATGCTCAATGCGCGCAACCTGACGGCTGACCAGCTCAAGCTCACCCCGCAGCACCTGGCTGGTATCCTCAAACTGGTGGATGCCGGCACTGTGAACACTTCGACCGGCAAGAGCCTGATTGGCAAAGTACAGGAAAGCGGCAAGAGCCCGCAGGAGATCGTTGAGATGGAAGGTCTGGCGCAGGTCAGTGATGATGCCGCCATCCGGTCAGTGTGCCAGAAGGTTGTGGATGCCAGCCCGGCAGAAGTATCTTCTTATAAAGCAGGTAAAGTCAGCCTGATCGGTTGGTTTGTTGGGCAGGTGATGAAAGAAATGCGCGGCAAGGCCGACCCGCAAACTGCCAGGAAGATCCTGGAAGAATTGCTTCAGTAAAAACAAACCGTTAATAAAGAAAAACCGCCCGGGTATGCAGATATTCCGGGCGGTTGTTTTTTTCTACCTTCGTTCAGGCTGCCATAACCAGGGCTGGTTTATCGGCCGTAAAGCCAAAGTAAGCCTGGCTTTTCAGACCTGCTTTTGCAAAACCTTCCTGCATGGCGCCGGCTACCTCTTCCTGGTTGTGTATTGTAAAACATATTAATGAAGGACCCGCGCCTGAAAGGACCACGGCGGCTGCCCCGGCATCCAGCCCGGCCTGGGCGGCTTGAGCAGCGCCCGGGATCAATGGCAGGCGGTATGGCTGGTGCAGGCTGTCGCGATACACTTTCCTCAGCAGATCCATATCTCCGGTTTGAAGAGCATCAACCAGCAAGGCAGTGTTTCCCACGCTGCTAACTGCATTTTTAAATGGGACCTGTTTTGGAAGCGCCTTTCGGGCAGCCCGGGTGGATAAAGTGAATTCAGGCCTTACCACGACTACGGGCAGCCTGGCTGCCGGGTAGCTGCGGTACACCACTTTTTCATCCTGAACAGTCAAAACGACCAGCCCGCCGAATAAAGCTGCGGTGGTATTGTCTGCATGCCCCTCCAGCGCCAGGGCCATGTTGGCCATTTCCTCCATTGAGACAGATTCATTGTAGTATTCCCGGGCGGCGAGCAACCCGCTGACGATAGCAGCAGCGCTGGAGCCCAGTCCTGAGCCGATTGGGATACCGTTGTGGGAATGAATGACCAATCCGTCTGGAAGCTGCAGGCCTTTTTGCCTGGCAAAGTGAGAAAAAGCACGCGCCACAAGGTTGCTGCTGTCCTGCGGGAGGGTTTCCCGGCCCCAGCCTTCCGGAATGACATTTATGCCTGAACCGCCTTCTTCAAAGGAGGTTTCCATGACAACATCCCCCAGGTCCAGCGTCACTGCCAGGCAGTCAAAACCTGGGCCCAGGTTCGCACTGGTGGGGGCAGCCCGGACAGTGATCATTGCAGGCCTTTCAGGATGGTTTTTTCGATTGCCTTGTAATCCAGTGGCAATAAAGCTGGAGGCTGCATGCTTTTGGCGATAATATCGGGATCTTTCATGCCGTGCCCGGTGCAGACAGCCACCACCCTCTGCCCGCGCACATCCATCCTGCCCTGGTCGAGTTGTTTCTTCAAGCCCGCCAACCCGGCAGCTGATGCAGGTTCAACCCACACACCGCTGGCAGCCAGCAAGCGCTGCATGGCAAGGATCTCGTCATCGCTGGCAGCCATGATCTGCCCGCCGGATTCGGATGCCGCTGACAGGGCTTCTTCCCCCCGGGCAGGTTTTCCAATCCGGATGGCGGTGGCTACCGTTTCGGGCTGTTCGACCGGATGGCCGAGCACCAGGGGAGCAGACCCCTGTGCCTGGACGCCCAGGATATGCGGCAGCCCGCAAGAATGGGCTGCATGGTACTGGCGGAAACCCATCCAGTACGAGGTGATATTGCCGGCATTGCCCACGGGCAGGCACAACCAGTCCGGCGCACTGCCCAGTATTTCACAAATCTCAAAAGCGGCAGTTTTCTGCCCTTCCAGGCGGTAAGGGTTGAGGGAATTGACCAGTGCGATCGGGTGGCGGTTGCTGATTTCCACCACAACAGACAGGGCATCATCAAACGAACCTTCGATCTGGATGACATCTGCCCCGTGTGCCACTGCCCCTGCCAGTTTGCCGGCTGCAACTTTCCCTTTCGGGATGAGCACAACACAGCGCAAGCCTGCCCGGGCTGCATAGGCAGCAGCTGAGGCAGCAGTGTTGCCGGTGGAAGCGCAAATGACCACCTTTGCCCCGCGCCCGGCAGCTTCTCCGATAGCAATTGTCATACCGCGGTCTTTAAAAGACCCGGTCGGGTTCATGCCTTCGAATTTTACCCAAAGGGAGAACCCGCCCCCCAGGCTTTCAGCCAGTTTTGGCATCGGAATAAGGGGAGTGTTTCCTTCCAGCAGGGTAACAGGGAGGGTGTGTTCCGGGATATCCATCCAGGTGTGGTAGCGGGCATAAACCCCAGCAAATTCCAAACGGCTTCTCCAAATTGGGTTGTTGACGATTATATCAGAGCCCCCGCCCGCCGGATCAGCAGACCCTTGGAATCTAGTAGAGAGTCTGTATAATGAATTTACAGGGAACTTTTTCCACAGAGTGAGCGTCCCTGTAAAAGAGGTGTGTTCTATGAAAACCAGATATATCCTACCTGCTGTTTTAATTGCATTTGCTTTGGCCTTAAGCAGTTGCGGCATCCAGCCAGAAACCGAACCTGATATAGACCAGGGGGCGGTGGAGACATCGGTGGCTGCAACAGTCGCAGCCCAGGGAACACAGCAAGCAGTAAACACGGTCATTGCTGAACTCACCCGTATTTCCCAGTTTACTGCAACTCCCCTCCCTCCTACTTTGACACCAACTTTTACCGTGACCCCAACGCCCTCAGCCACGCCAACAGCCACGGCAACTAACACTCCTGTTCCAACAGCAACTCCTAAACCAGCCACTGCAACCGCCACGCCTTTGCCTGTCCCCTGCGACCAGGTTGGCAAGATCACCGATATTACTATTCCGGATGGTACAACAGTTGCACCGAATAATACGTTCGTGAAGACCTGGCGGTTGGCGAATGCCGGCAGCTGTACATGGACTCCTGCCTACGCGCTGGTTTTCACTGGGGGCAGCTCTTTGGGTGCGCCGACCGTAATTGGTTTGAGCACCAATGTTCTGCCCGGCCAAACGGTGGATGTGTCTGTCTCGATGACCGCGCCGGCAAGCGCAGGCAGCTACACCGGATACTGGCAACTGCGGAATGCGAGCGGCGGATTGTTTGGTTGGGGAACCGGAGCGAAAAACTCGTTCTGGGTGCAGATCAAGGTAGTATCGGCAACTGCAACCACCGATGCCAGCCACCCGCTGGATTTCGCGCTCAATTACTGCACTGCCCAGTGGAGCAGTTCGACTGGAGCCCTGCCGTGCCCGGGTTCCGGCGACAACTTTATTAATGGATCGGTTGCTTACTCAGCTGGTCCTAAATTGGAAGGCGGCTACCAGGAGGACGAGCCCTCGATCATTGTCATCCCCAGTGACGGGGCAGGCGGAATGATCACCGGCAAGTTTCCTGCAGTCACGATCAAGAGCGGCGACCATTTTAAGGCGAATGTAGGCTGCCTGGACGGGTACACAGATTGCAACGTAATCTTCCAGGTCAACTACACGGCCGATGGCGGCGCAGTGACCAACCTGGGCAGCTGGGCGGAGGTGTATGAGGGACTATATACGAATATTGATGTATCGCTTGATTTTCTGGCAGGGAAAAAGGTGGTGTTTTTCCTGGTAGTCCAGAACAACGGCGCTTCCCTGGAGGATAAGGTCTTCTGGACCGCTCCAGGTATCAAACGGTAGCGGATTGCCTGTATTGAAAATCAATGCAGGAATCGCTATACTATTATGACACACTCATCAAAGGATCGATACTTGATGACCAGGAGGATACAATGACTGCAAAACTCTATAAACCAATTCTTCATTGGGCTGTGCGTATTGTCTCTGTGGTGGTTATCGCCGCCCTGGCACTTTTCCCCGCCACCATCACCAGCCAGGCGTATACCATTCCAACCTTCTCCATCTCTGCGGTGGTACCAGATACATCGGTAACCGTGGTCACGGCAAATTTCCCGGCGAATACCGATTTCACCGTCCGCATGGGCGCATATGGCACCCTGGGGATCGGCGGGATTGCGGTGGCAACCCTTAATTCCGGGACGGGAGGGGCTTTCAGCGCCACTTTCAGCATTCCTGCATCACTGGTTGGCAGCCAACAGATTGCCATCCGGCTGGAAAGCTCCAATGGCTATTATGCCTACAACTGGTTCTATAACAACACTTCCCCCGCTACACCCATCCCCGGTTACAGTGGAATTCCCACCTTCAGCATTACCTCTGTTGAGGCGGATAAGAAGGTGACGGTGCAGACCAGTAACCTGCCGCCCAGCCAGGAATTCACTGTGCGCATGGGCGCTTATGGGTCCTATGGCATCGGGGGCGTTGCTGTAGCAACCTTCAACTCAGGCACCGGAGGAAGCCAATCGATTACCTTTGATATCCCTGCCAGCCTGGCAGGCAGCACCAAGATTGCCATCCGCATGGACTGCCCGGCCGGATATTATGGCTACAACTGGTTCTGGAACAACACTACTACCACAACCCCTGAACCTGTTACCCCTCCCGCTGACGGTTACTCGGGCTTCCCCACCTTCAGCAT
Source organism: Leptolinea sp. UBA4782 (assembly GCA_002403095.1). Lineage (GTDB taxonomy): Bacteria > Chloroflexota > Anaerolineae > Anaerolineales > Anaerolineaceae > UBA4782. Next base: position 16,382 of record DHHC01000009.1, on the reverse strand, counting down.
CACCGATGTGGTGGCGGATGATACCGTCACGATTACAGCTGCCAACCTGCCCAAAGACCAGGACTTCATCGTCCGTATGGGTGCCTATGGCACCTATGGTGTGGGCGGGGTTGAGGTTGCCACATTCAACTCGGGTGACGGCGGTGCGGCGTCCATGACCTTTGACATTCCGGCCAGCCTGGCGGGTAGTTACCAGATCGCCATCCGCATGGACAGCACCTCGGGTTCCGGGTTGTATGCCTATAACTGGTTCTTCAACAACACCACTTCGGGCGCTGTTACGCCTCCTGCTGACGGCTATACCGGATTCCCGACCTTCAGCATCACTGCTGTGGTGAAGGATACAACCGTAACCGTGGCTACTGCCAACCTGCCCAAAGACCAGAACTTCTCCGTGCGCATGGGCGCTTACGGCACCTACGCTATTGGCGGTGTCGAGGTGGCTACCTTTAATTCAGGCGCCGGCGGGGCACAATCCATGACTTTTACCATCCCGGCCAGCCTGGCGGGCAGCGGCCAGATCGCCATCCGCATGGACAGCACCTCAGGGTCCGGTCTGTTTGCGTATAACTGGTTCTGGAACAACAGCACTCCGTAACCTGCAGTACCGGTCATCAAGGAAACAAAAAGAGCCATGGAATTAGATTTCCATGGCTCTCTTTCGTTAATGTCATCTGGTCAGGGTAAGAACCCTTTGTAGATTACATCTCCAAATGCCAGCAAGATGTTTCTGCCGGGGGTAACCACAAAGGCTGTCGCAGGTACCTGGGGGACGCTGTAATCGTCATTGGTCAGCGGCCGGATTTGCTTAATGAAGGTCAGGCGCAGGCTGAACTGGTAGATTGCGGGGGTATCGGCGTCCAGGATGAAGAGGGATGATTGCGGGGGTTCGGTGGATATCAACTGGATGAAGCGGGTACCGCCCATAACGCGCGGTTCCGTCTCTGCCCCCGGGCGTTCATCAAAATAACTGACATCATTGCATTTGGTTGTGTCATCTCGCCCGAGCCGGTATGTGCACAGGGACATACTTCCGTCGGCATGCAGCATATACACATCGTTGCCGTAAGCCGAAATGGCAATCAGGTCAGAAAGTTTTGGTTTCTCGTCATCAAAGAACCAGTTGGGGTTCTGGTCAAATGCCTGGTTGGTGCCGCGGTAAGAAAGCATGGTATCTTTCAAAATATCCAGGATGAACAGATTGGTGCCACCCAGGTCTATATCCACCGGTTGACCCCAGTTATTGTCCGGCGGAGCCAGGCTGGTTACCACTGGCGGCTCACCCGGGATGCAGTACATCAGGTTGCCGGTTTTATCCACTGCCAGCACTGTTGCCCCAAACGGGCTGTTGACCGGCAGGATGATAATATCCACCAGATCGCTGACGATGCGGACATCGTGGGCGCCGGAGCTGCAATTGAAAGTTTCGTCCAGGGAGTACGTGTTGCCGGATAACTCCAGGCGCAGCACCCTGTTCTCGGAAGCATCCAGCGCATAGACATCGTTCATATTGGCAACCATGCGGGTGATATTTACCCCTTCGGTTTGCTGTACCAGGATTGGCTGGAAAAGTGAGCGGGTGATGCCTTCCATGCTGTCCAGCGTTGCTTCGATCTCCTGCCGCAGCTGGCGCGATTGACTGGACATTCCGTAACCTTCAGCCTGCTCAAGCAAGCTGAGCGCCTGGTTCCAGGCCTGGCGCTGTACCTTGGGGCCTTCACTGTTGCGGGCTAACTCCACTTGCTGGGCTGCCTGCAGCAGGTATGCCTGATGCCGTTCTGCCCGCCCCAGCCGGAAATACACGGTTGCACCAATGGCAACCACGATCAGGGGGACGACGATGGCAATGAAAAGCATGTTCCGGGTTGAAAGGCGGCTTTTATGATCAGGCGCAAATATCCTGGCCAGCAAACCGCCGCCGGATGCTCCCTGCCTTGCGGAACGCGAACGGATCTGCAGCCATCTTTCTCTTAGAGACTGCTTCCAGGAATCATTGCGGACAGGTTCTTCCGATGCTTGCGGTTCATCACCGCCGGGTTCTTCTGCCTGCTGCGGCAGGGTATCCCCCGCTGGAGCAACAGGTGGTTCTTGTTCGGCAACAGGTTCACCGGCGAATGGTACAGGCCGGCGCGGCCGGCTTGGTGCCCGGGCTGGTGTAATGGTGTCTGCGGCTGGTTCAAAGGATTGGGGGGCCTCAGCTTCCGGTTCAATCGGTTGTGCAGCCTCAGTTTCCGGTTCTGGTAATTCTTCCTGGGGCATTTCCGGTTCAGGCGGCGGGACAACAGCTTCCGGTGCAGCCAATCCGGCTTCATCCGGCTCTTCGATTGGTTCTGCGCTGATGTCGGGCAGGGTATCATATACCGGGATGTTATCCTGGTAATCGCTGGTTTCAGGCTGTGTCATGGCAGCTGCAGTACCTGATTTGGCAGCCGTCTCCGCTGAAGCGCTTTCGAGGTGGGGCGGCAGGGGGCTGCCGGATGCCACAAACAGGGTGCGCGGCTTCAAGCGGTGGATATCACCTTTGCCCTGGCGCACCTGGATCAATGCAGCCTGGATATCCGATCCAGCCTTGTCCAGCAAACGCCGGCGCAGGTGGTCAAGGGTTTGCTTGGAAGCGTCTGCCAGCGAATCCTTGTTCCAGCCAGGAGGAGGGTTGTGGGAGAATAGAACCAGGTCGGCATTTTGCAGACCAGTTTGGTAGTACCGGATGGGGGTTGACCGGCTGAATCCCAGGCCGCGGTTGCCGCCTTCCAGTTCGGAAAATGCCTGCACGCCGTCTTTGGTTAATATAAAAGTGTGGGTGGTACCGGCGTGAGCCAGGTACAGGTCGCTGCCTCTTATTGCAGCCAGGTTAACCACTGCCAGGCGGGGCTGGGTCTCGAAGGTGGCTTTCTGGTTCATGCCCAGGAGTGCGGTATTCAGCCCTTCTGCGGCAGCCCGCAGGCCAGCTGTAATGGAGCCGCGGCTGTTGTAATAGGTCGTTGCAGCATCACTGGCCAACTGGCTGTATTCTTCTGTAGAAAGGGATTTCCCCTTAATCAGGCTGATAAGGATCAAAAAGCGGTCGCTGGAACGGCTCCGGTCGCACCGTTTTGGTGCGTCCACTGCCGCCAGTTGCGGCATGTGGGTTTCCTCTTGACCGCGGATCAGTTGTAAAGGCAGGACAAACAGATCAAACATAATGTGATTATACAATGAAGTAAGCGTAGCAAGTTTCAACAAACTGCCCTGTGAGATCTACTTTCGATCCACAGGGCAGTGATATTCTACATCCTGATCCGGTTAAGGCAGCACGTACCAGGGGTTGATGAAGCCGCCGTTCAAGCGGACCTCAAAGTGCAGGTGGGGGCCGGTAGAATTTCCGGTGCTGCCTGCCAGGCCGATCACACTGCCGCCGAACACGCTCTGGCCGCAGCTTACGAGGACTGACGAAAGGTGGGCGTACAGCGTATGGTAGCCGTTGCCATGGTCGATCATGATCATGTTGCCGTAACCGCCGCCGATCCCTCCCGCGTACACCACCACACCACTGTCTGCGGCATAGACGCGCGCGCCTTCGGCTGTGGCAATATCGAGTGCCATATGCCCGGACCAGTAATCATTACCGGAAAGGTAATGATTGTCCGCCGGCCAGACGAAATAACCAGACCCACCCAGACCGCCAGCAGACAATGCACAACTGCCAGGACCGACGAGGTTGTTTGATACACCTGCGCCCGGAACAAAGACGGTCGGGATAACCCACTGCTGGTTTTCGCGCCAGCCGCCCGGGATCATGACATATGTACCCGGTTCAACCAGCGGGTTGGTCATATCCAGGTTGTTCTGCGGGTAAGAAACGATGTCCTGAGCCTCAACATAATACTTCGCTGCCACCCCATCCAGGGTGTCATTCTCCTGCCACTGGTAGTAAATGCCGTCCACCGGCGGGATTTGCAGCACCTGGTCAATGGAAAGGAAGTTGGGATTGTCGTTCAACAGGTCGTAGTTTGCCCAAAGCACCGTTTCGGGTTTCAATTTGTACTTGTTCGCAATCGAAAAGATCGAGTCGCCTTTTTGCACGGTATATTCCACCACCGAGGTGCGGGAGCGGTTGGTCAGGATGGTGCGCGGGTTGGTCTCACGCCCGATGGAAGCCAGCGTATCGCTTGGCGGTGAATACTCCGGCAGGGATGTGACCGGCATTGCTTCAACGACGGCTGTCTCTGAAAGCACCGGTTTTTCCTCGGGTATCGGAGCTGCCAGCACATCTTTCATTGCCCCCCGGCTTAACAATAAGAAAAACAGATAGGCAACCACCATAACGGTGAGGCCCCAGGAACCGGCAGTAACCCAGATCAAAGCTGCGGGGCTGAGGTTGCGCCCGAGTCGACGGGTATCGCCGGTGGTTTGCTTTGTCACATATCCTCCGTCAAACTCTCCAGGAATTCTTGATTGTTCCTGGTTTTCGCCATACGCTGCAAAATGGCCTCGGTAGCCACTGCGGGATCCATGCCGGCCCCCTGGGGCTGCTGTGCGATCATCTGCAGGTACATGCGGCGCATGAGCCATGCCCGCTGCAGGATATCTGGGCCGAGCAGCAGGTCCTCGCGGCGGGTGGATGAGCGCTCGATGTCAATGGCGGGGTAGATGCGGCGTTCCTGGAGCTTGCGTGATAAATGAAGCTCCATGTTGCCGGTGCCTTTAAACTCTTCGTAAACTACATCATCCAACCTTGACCCGGTATCAACCAGGGCAGTGGCAATAATGGTCAGAGACCCGCCTTCTTCCAGGTTGCGGGCGGCGCCGAAAAAGCGCTTGGGTGGGTAGAGGGCAGATGGGTCCATACCGCCGGAAAGCGTGCGCCCGGAGGGATTGACCACCAGGTTGTAAGCGCGGGCCAGGCGGGTGAGGGAGTCCATCAGGATGACCACATCCCGGCCGACTTCGGTCAGGCGTTTGGCGCGTTCCAGGGCGATTTCGGCAGTGCGCACATGGGCGGAGACCGGCTCGTCAAAGGTGGAAGCCACCACTTCGGCATCCACCGAGCGGTCCATATCGGTCACCTCTTCAGGGCGCTCGCCGATCAACGCGATGATCAGGTGCACCTCGGGATGCTTCTCTGAGATGGAATTGGCCAGTTGTTTTAGAATAGTGGTCTTGCCTGCTTTTGGGGGAGAAACGATCATACCGCGCTGCCCGCGCCCGATTGGGGCGATCAGGTTGATCAGGCGGGATGAAAGGATGGTACGGTCTGTTTCGAGGTCGAAACGTTTATCGGGAAAAATGGGTGTCAGGCTCTCAAAATTCGGCCTCTGGGCGGCTTCTTCGGGGCTCAGCCCGTTGACCGATTCGACTTTAAGCAGACCGTAATGGCGCTCGGTCTCGCGCGGGGGGCGCACATTGCCGATCACCAGGTCGCCGCCGCGCAATTCATACCGCCGCAACTGAGCCTGGGATACATATACGTCATCGGGACCGATCTGGTAGTTTGTCCGCAGGAATCCGATCCCTTCATTCATGATCTCCAGCACGCCGCCGCGCACTTCCAAGCCCTCTTTCTCAGCTTCGTATTGCCGGATCTTGATCATCAGGTTTTCCTTCTTCAGCCGGTTGGCGTTGGGAATTCCTAATCCGGAGGCAACAGCACGCAGCTCGGTAAGCGGGGTATTTTCCATTTCGATTATTTTCATAGTTTTATCTCACATATTGAATTTATAGACTTCAATGAACAACCATTCCACCCTGGTCAGGTTATTTGAACAGTTTAAAGTGCATTTTTATGAGGGAAGCTTATTCTGAGGCGTCACACGACACCAGTAAAGGCCGTAACTTGTCAATATTCCGAAACCAGATCTTTGGGATGTAGTGATTATAGCATGGTACAAAAAGGAATGCAAGAATACGAAAACACACATCAACCAGAGAATTTCAAGTCCTGCCATCATAATTCAGCCCGGGTAGAGTTGTATTTTTCCTGCGACCCTCTATAATTAATTACAGACCCACACGCTGATCCATCGCCCTGGGGAGAGAATACCTGGTATAAGGTCGGGAGGCTGCGATGAAAAAAGATTGGCTGTGGATCATTCCCCTGGCAGTAGCCATATTGGGTATCACCTGTTACTTGCCTTCCCTGAAAGCAGCCAATGATGACAATCTCCAGAAGCTGGCAGACCAGCTGGGTGCATTGCGCCTGGAAGAGATAGAGCTGGGGGAGTTGCACGACTGGGACAGCGATGATGACGGAGTTGTTGAGAAAATTGAATACACCCTGCCTGTCTATGAGATAGTAGAAGATGTTAGCCTGTCGCGTTCGCTGTTTTCCGAACTGCAGGATGAGGGTTGGTATTTCCCCGGTTATACTTTTATGTTCCAGTACCTTGGGGATGATGAAGCTGAGTTTGAATATATCGTCGATATACCTAAAGAAATAGCTGCCAGTATCGATGACCTGGAGTTTTCCATCCCGCCGGATGAGATCATTGACCCTGATCCCAGGGCTGGGTACAACCTGCGCATAGGAAAAGGAGCCAAACGACAAATCGATTTAGTTGTTACAAGCCACGCGATTATTTATCAAACTACACGAACATTTGATGAAACAAAGCAAAATATAATGGAAAGTTATTATAAGCAAGCGGTGCTGGTTTGTGACACCCTCTATCCACACGGTTCAGGTTCTGCTGAAAGGAATGCATGTTTACTGAATGTGGTGGAAGATTTCAAAGGTTACATTGACCGTGACACTTTAATAACACATTGCAATGACATTACGGATTCGTTGAGAGGCGATATGTGCCGCGCTGTCCTGGATGCTGATATCACCAATTGCATAAACGCCAACGCGGATGAAGATGAACAAGACCTGTGCAAGGGGTACTTCATCGCCAACCTGTGTGATTCCCTCGAGGGCGAAGAGAAAGTCTTATGCCTGGCGGAAAATGCCATCTCCTTTGAAAGCCCGGTCGCCTGCACGACCATCCCCGTCAGCGACATCCGCCAGGATTGCCTGGCGCGCACCACCAAAGACAAGGCGTATTGCGACCAGATCAAGGATGATGAACTGCGCCAGACCTGTAAAGGAGAGGTTGCAGGTAAAGTAGAAACAGAATCCCCGGATAATACTGAAGAGGCAGCGGTAGATGAAAAGCCAACCCGGCAGGTCAAGAAGAGTTACAGCGATATCGATTGGTTCCCACCGGAAAGCGCTGAAAAGGATTGCGGGGTGTTTTCCGGGATAATGACGGAATATCCCTTTACCTGGGTGGAAGGGGAAGACACCAAGCTGTGGTGTAACTGGGGACCCGGGCCGGATTGGATCAGTACCACGCAAGAGGTGAATATCCATGTTTTTAATAGCAACAAGGAGGCCAGCCAGCGTTTTGACAACAATTTCGGGAAAGATTCCGATTTCTGGCTGGAAACGGAAGATGATGATCCCGAGAAACCTATAATTTTCAATGCCCAGCATACCGGAGATTGGGTTTTTATTGTCTTTTTTACTGAACGAACTTCCACATATCGAGTTGAAGGGGCTGCTTTGAACGGGAATGCCGTGATACGGTACACGGATTTCGAAGCCAAGATCACCGACCCCTCACGCTTTGATGCCATCCTGGAAGCAGCTGATGTGCTGCTTTCGCAAAAGCGCAACGAATGATTTGCCCTTGCATACCAGTCGTGAATGCCGTATAAATAATGAGAAACTTGGAAAAATGGAAGAAAAATGAATATCTCGACGAACCATCGCAAACTGGGTATTTTCCTGGCTCTGCTGGGAATGGTACTGGCGGCCATTCTGAACACCTCCCTCACCTTACCTGCGTATGAAGCTTTCTCGTACTTTCGCAATACCAACCAGATCGAGCACAAAGCCCTGAACGGGTTGAGTTGCCCGCGCATGGTGGGGCAGGGGCAGGCTGCTGTTTTCAACCTGAAGGTAAGAAACAGCGCCGCTAAACCACTGCAAGCATCCATCCGCATGCATTTTGCCGGTCCACAATTCGACTTCACCGATCAGCAAAATTTCACACTCCCGGCTGGCGAATCGCAGGTATTTACCTGGCGGGCGAGAGAGGGTGATGTCATATATGGACGCATGATCCTGGCGGATTTCTTCTTGATCAGCAGCCCGAACCGTTATGCCACCTGTGCCGTGATCATCCTGCCGTGGCGCATGAATGGGGCGGTTATCTTGTGGGTTGGGGTTATTTTGAGCCTGGCATTGATGGCGGCGGGGTCATACCTGTGGCTGAACAAGGTGGTAATCAAGGACCTGCACCGGCCGTATGTGGCGCGCAGCATCCTGGCCCTGGAAGGAATTGCAGTATTGGGGCTGATATTCACCCTGCTGGGGGCGTGGGCGGTGAGCATTGTTACGATCGTCTTGTTTATTCTGCTGGTAGTGATCCTGGGAGCCATCGTCCTGGAAGAGATATAGAACTGACAGGCGCTAACACCTTCGAGTGCATCAACCGATGCAGCCCCGGGATTTCATGTAACTGGGGCTGCTTGCCTGTATAATATGCGCATGTTTTCGCCGGTGCTTCAGCTCCTGGTTGGTTTTCTGGTTGCTGTCGTAATTTCCATGCTGGCTTACTTCACCCTTTCCCTTGGCAAGAGTGGCGCCCTGGCAGCCTGCCTGCTTGGCACGGTCGTTTTCGGGTTGGGCGGGGTACCGTGGGCGGTATTGCTGCTGGCTTTTTTTATCTCCTCCAGCCTGCTTTCCCGTTTTTCAAAGAAGCGCAAGGCAGCCCTGAACGAAAAGTTCTCCAAAGGTTCCCAGCGGGATTTCGGCCAGGTAGCAGCCAATGGAGGGATTGCCGGGTTGTGCGTGCTGGTCAGCCTGCTTTTCCCGCACAGCAGCCTGCCGTGGTTCGCCTTTGCCGCCACGCTGGCAGCTGTAAATGCCGATACCTGGGCAACCGAACTGGGAGTGCTTGGCAGGGGGCAGCCCCGCCTGATCACCACCGGCGTGCCGGTGGAAAAAGGCACTTCGGGGGGCGTCTCCTGGTTCGGCTCGCTTTCTGCCGCCCTGGGTGCGGTGTTCATCGCCCTGCCGGCGGTGCTCTTGTGGCCGGGCGGGATGCTCACCCGCGGTCTCGGGGCTGTCTTGCTCTGGTTCTTCGGGATTACGCTTTCCGGATTGGCTGGCAGCCTGGTCGATTCGCTCCTGGGGGCAACCCTGCAGGCGATCTATTATTGCCCGACCTGCCAAAAGGAAACCGAACGCCATCCCCTGCACAGCTGCTCCACACCTACCAGCCAGGTGCGCGGGCTGCGCTGGCTAAACAACGATTGGGTGAATACCTTCTGCGCCGCCAGCGGGGCGATCCTGGCCCTGGTGATTGGCGTGATCTTTTCGTTTACCAGTTTCTTTTCAACTGGTCTGGTCGATATGGGAGAAAGAACGATGTCTGATTTTCCTGTTTCCAGCCCTGCTTTCCAGCAGGCGAACTCCATTCCCTTTGGTTACTCGTGTGAGGGGGTAAATCTTTCCCCCGCACTCACCTGGGGACCGCTGCCCGAAGGCACCCGCAGTACGGTGCTGATCATGGACGACCCGGATGCCCCGGTGGGCCTGTTCATTCACTGGGTGTTGTACAACCTGCCGCCCGAGGTCTCCAGCCTGGCTGAAGGTGCCGGCAGCACTGATCCCTCTGCTGGCACAGCCGGAAAGAACAGCTACGGCCGCAGCAGGTACGACGGTCCCTGCCCACCGCCCGGCAAGGCGCACCGTTATTTCTTTACTGTTTATGCCACTGACCTTGAACCCAGCCTGCCGGCAGGCTGGTCTGCCGCCCAGGTACGCGCCAGGATCGATGGGCATATCCTGGCACAGTCATCCCTGATGGGGATGTACCAGCGCTGATCAGAGCAGGCTGGCAGGATACAACCCGGCCAGGTAGCGGCTGCGGAATTGCTCGGTGATTTCCAGCAGATCCGGCGCCAGTTTTTCCTTCACGATCTCCAGCACAAACTGCGGCACCCCACCGTAAAAAGCCTCCGCGATACCCCCGGCGATGCATGCCAGGGTATCGGCGTCGCCGCCCAGGGATATCGCTTTCCTCAGCGTATCCTCAAAACTGCCGGCATCCAGGAAGGCGATGACTGCCTCGGGCACAGTCTCCTGGCAAGTCTCATTGAATGCATATCCTGTGCGGATGGATTCAACGCTGCGGCTTAAGTCGTAGTCAAAGCGGCTGCTGATTTCAGAGCGGATCCCTTCCTTTGTGCTGCCCTGCCGCGCCATCAGGATGGCCAGGGCGGTGGCTTGCGCCCCTTTGATGCCCTCGGGATGGTTGTGGGTGGGGACTGCTGTTTTTTCGGCTTCTGCCAGCACCTCATCCACGCTGTCAAAAGCCCAACTTACAGCGCTGACGCGCATGGCAGAGCCGTTCCCGTAGCTATTGTACGGCTTTGGGTTGGTGCTCATCAGCCATTGTGCGAACATGCCGCCGTACCCGGCGTAGGGGTAGCGTTTTCCGTAAGTCCGGTAGCATTCAGCGCAGGGTTTTTGGGTCAAAATGGCTTGTGCGGCCGCTATCGTCATAACCGTGTCGTCTGTAAAGAACGACTTGCTTGTGAAGAGCGGGATATCCTCCCGTTTTTGCGGATGGAATTCGTACAGCGAGCCTGCAATATCTCCAGCAATTGCACCGATCATCATTACCCTCCTTATCAATTATTTATTTCGGCCTGGCGGGTTTATGCCTGCCTGACCTTGAAGTTCCATAGTTTTCCCAGCCAGGGTTCCGGCACCCCCTGGATACCGACACGCGGCGCAGTGAAGACTTCCTGAGAAGGGATATCCCGGTCCTCTTCGATCCACAACCCGGATGCCTGCCCGCACAGGCTGGCACCGTTCAACTGCTTATCGATGTCCATTGCCTGGGTAAGTTTGGCCGGGCCGTTGCACCACAGTGCTTCTTTCACCCCGCTGCGCCTGGCTGCGATAATTCCCAGGCCTTCAACCGGCTGGATGGCCCGGATGAGGACGGCAGCCGGGAATCCCTCCGGGCCGCATACGCAATTCAGCATCCAGTGCATGCCGTAAGTGAAGTACACATACGCTGTTCCGGGCGGGCCGTACATAACCCTGGTGCGTGGGGTGCAACCAGCCCTGGCATGGCAGGCCAGGTCTTCTTCGCCCCGATAGGCTTCTGTTTCGGTGATAATGCCTGCCACCCTGACCCCGTCCAGCAGCCTGACAAGGCGTTTGCCCAGCAATTGGGGCGCTGCCAGCAGGACATCACGGTTGTAAAAATCAGGGCTCAGGATACGGGTCATGCAATGTAGGCTTGGGTGTTGCCGGCATGAGGCTGCAGGCGCGGGTCGGTCTCATAGGTGATGTGCATGCCCTCTTCCAGGGAGAACTGGGGGGTATAGCCCAGGATGGAGCGGGCGCGGGTGAGGTCTGCGCATAGGCGTGAAGGTCCACCCAGGTTCTGGGGGTTGCGCACGGTTTGCGGTTTGCCGCTGGTGATGCGCTGCGCCAGGGAGGAGACGTCCGCCACGCTGGTTTCCACCCCGCTGCCGACATTGATGATCTGCTGGTTGGCCTGAGGGGCAGTGGCAGCGGCTTCCATGGCATCCACCACATCCTCTACGTACACATAATCGCGCGTCTGGCTGCCGTCGCCGTTAATGACAACTGTGCCGCCCTGGGCAGCCTGCCTGAGAAAGTTAGGGATAACCGGGGCGTGCACCGGCGGGAGGTGCTGCCCGGGACCGTAGGCGTTGAATACCCGCAGGCAAACGGTTTCGATCTTCCACAGGCTGCCGATGGTGCGCACGTAATACTCTGCCGCCAGCTTGGAGACGGCGTACGGCGAACGCGGGTTGGGGATGGCATTTTCTTTTACCGGCTGTTCTTCCTGGTCGCCGTAAATGGCACCCGAGGAGATGAATACCACCCGCTTCACACCCACATCGCGCATGGCTTCCATCAGGGTTACTGTACCGCCGACGTTCACCAGGTTGTATTCGCGCGGGTAAAGCACCGATTCCGGCACCAGCACCCGCGCTGCCAGGTGATACACACAATCGATGTTCTGGAGCAGCGTCCACAGGCGCGGACGGTCGTTAACATCTGCCCGGGTGAAGAGCACCTCCGGCGAGAGCGCTTCGGAGTAACCGGTTGAAAGGTCATCCATACCCCTGACGGAGTGGCCTTTGGCTGCCAGGCGGTTGGAGAGGGCGGATCCAAGGAAACCTGCTGCACCTGTAATCAGAAAGTTCATCGTAACGACCTGTGATTCCCAAAATGCCGTGCCCGCATATTTTAGCATGGATTCAATCCCCCGGTATTTCGCTTCTAACCGGGCAGCGGGATGATGTACAATAAGGAAAATACCTGATACTGGAGGACAATGATGGCCAAGACACATGATGATTTAATGGCAGCTTTTGCAGGAGAATCACAGGCAAACCGCCGCTACCTGGCATTCGCAAAAAAGGCGGATGATGAGGGATTCCCGCAGGTGGCACGCCTGTTCCGGGCAGTTGCCCACGGGGAGACCATTCATGCACTCTCCCATTTTCGTACAGCCGGGATGGTAAAATCGACCGCTGAAAACCTGCAGGAAGCGATAGGCGGCGAGACCTATGAATTCACCACCATGTACCCCGAATTCATCGCCGAGGCAGAAACCGCCGGAGAAAAGAAGGCGGTCAATTCCTTCACAGATGCCATGGAAGTGGAAAAGGTCCACGAAAAGCTGTACAGCGAAGCGCTGAAAAACCTGGAGAAACCGCAGGAAGAGTTTGAATACTACGTTTGCCCGGTATGCGGTTATGTGCATGCCCGCAGTGCACCCGAAAAGTGCCCGGTTTGCGGCGCGCTGGGTAAGCGCTTTGAGGTTGTGAAGTAACGCATCAGATATTTATCTTATGGTGTCAGCCATTGCCGGTATCTGATATTACTCTCAGATGCCGGCAGTTATATTTTGCTCCCTTTCTTTCCCCCTCTTATTGAGTGTGAGAAGCTTTTCTACATTACTGAAATCTGAGCAGAACTTGTAAATGGTTTCTTCAACAGGGTAAGCCATGACGAAAACAATCCCATCCCTTCAACATCGTGTGCAAGAACTCATGCCTGAAATTAGAATTGACCAGTTTGAAATTAACCAGGAAGGGCTGGTTAATGATGTGGTTATCGTCAACCGCAGCCTGGTATTTCGTTTTGCTAAAAACGAAACCGCTGTGAAAATCCTCGCAGATGAGATGAATATCCTGGATTTAGTACAGCAACGGGTGGATCTGGATGTGCCAACCCCGCTTCTGCGCCGTCCTGACAGTATTGTGTACCCATTCTTGGAGGGGCAGCCCTTCTTGCGTGAAGCATTTCTCCAGCTGAATCCTAAAACCCAATCTTGCACTGCCCGCCAACTTGGTAAGTTCCTCTATGCCATGCACACCACCCCCATCGCAAGGTTGGAGGGTAAATTACCGGTGACGCGTGCACCGGTTACACGTGCACGCTGGGAGGATATCCGCCGGCGCACCACTGAGAAGATTTATCCGCTTCTGCTGAAACACCAGAAGCAATGGGCAGAGCGCTTGTTCGATGGTATGCTGTTGGATCCTGAAGGTTTTAATTACGCGCCTGCGCTGATCCATGGCGACCTGGCACCTTATCATATTTTATTCGGTGGGAAGGCACTGACCGGTGTCATCGATTTTGGCGTAGCCGGTGTTGGTGATCCGGCGCTGGATCTTGGTACCTTGCTGGGCGTATATGGTGAGAGTTTTGTCCGCCAAATGGCTCCGGAATATCCCGGAATGGATTTATTCCTGCGGCGCGCCCGCTTTTACGCCCAGGCGGTTGAGATTCAGTGGGTTTTGCTTGGCCTTGAGACTGGTGATTCCTTCTGGTTTACCGCACACCTGGGAGGGGCCAGGGATATTGAGTAAAATTAATGAGCATACAACCACAAGTATTTTACTTGCCGGACTTCCGGCGGTTGCAGTCCAGGCAAAGCATCTGACAATTCTCTTCAACAGTCTTGCCGCCCAGGTGCCAGGGGGTGATATGGTCGGCTTCCATTTCGTGAAAAACAAAATGGCTTCCGCATTTGACACAAATTCCATCCTGTTTTTCGTAGGCAGCCCTTTTTTGGCTCTCGCTAAAGGCGCGAATATTCAGGTGTTTCTGGTTGCGGGTTAAAACGTAAGAGTATATCCCCTTCTTGTTGGTTACATCATCATCCATCATCAAAGTACGGATTTCCTGCTCCAGTTTTTGGGTGTCAAAAACATCATTCCGATACTGGTCATACAGGCTACCCCACGGTACTCCTTTCATTTCTTTGCGGTAATTCGGAAAGGTTAATTTAACCCACTCGATCACATTTCGAAAATACGTCCATAACTCATTGGCATTCGGGTCGTGTTGATGGATGGACATGTATTTCTCAATATCGTTGTTCGAAATCCAGCTTAAGGCTGTTTCAAGGATTTCCTGGCGGATGGATGAGCCGCTAACGTAATCTTTCGCCAGCAGGTAGGCTGCGCAGTTGGTCTTGCTGAAAATGGACTTGGCGGCGGTAAGCCAGGGACCGGTATAAACTGTGTTCCTCAGTTCCTGGTCGGTCAGTTTTTCCCCGGCAATATTGACGATGCGGAACCAATCCAGTTTTTCTTTTTCGTTCCCCTCGCAAAAATAGATCATCAGTTTATAGGTTAAGATTTGCTCTTTTTCGGTTTCGGTCAGGTTATGAAAGGCGCGGTTGTCTATCGAAAAATCACTGTTGACGTACTGGCAAAAGCTGACCGTGCGCTGCTGCCCGTCCAGCACCTCAAAAGTTCCGTCATGGTTTTTAACCCAGTACATCACGTTGAGCGGAAAACCCTTGCGGATGGTATCAATGACGGCGTTGCGTTTTTTATCATCATACACAAACTCGCGCTGGTACTTGGGGCGGATGTTTAACCTGCCGTTGTACCCCACCACGCCCTCTTCGGCGTTATCGACGTAGTTTTGGGTAACCTCGCGGACGGTAATTTCATGCAATTCGATTTTCATTGTGGCTTGCCTTTCCGCTTAATCACAATCCTATCGTAAAGACGGCGATATGTGCCATCTCCGTTTGCGAGATAAAAACGCATCCCACCCGACATATAGGTTCCCTTTTTTGCAAATCTGGACATTGGTTTTCCCACAAACCTGCTTGAACCAATAATTTCAAATTGGTCAGGATTGTATTTGTCAAGAAAGGTAATTGGCACACCCATTTCCCCGTCATAGTCATATGGAATTTCTGCAATCTTAGAAACTTCAATGGCATCATAGTTAACATAACGTGGATATTCTTCTGGGGAATACTGTTTGAAAAGAGTTAGGTAATCGTGTCGTTTCTTGATATCAAGATTTGTGTACCAGCAGATATTTCCCATGCTGCGATATTTAATCCCGTTTTCTTCCCTATATCGAACAGCACGAGGTTCATAATGCTCAGGAACAGTAAATTCCATGTCCCCGGTATGGTAACCTAACCATATTTTATTGTCTCGAAATAATGGAAATACTTCAATGTAAGTGATGGCATTTTGATTGCCAATTATTAAAAAATCTTTGTTGTAATTCATTAGTTGAGCAATGTATTCACGGAACAACGAAAATGGTGGATTGGTAACTACGATGTCCGCTTCTTTAAGTAATTCAACACATTCAGGTGACCGAAAGTCTCCATTACCTTGCAAAAGGGTTAGTGAGTTTTTTCTATTCTTAAGGAGGTGTTTTACATCACCAAGATCAACAGCTCCATCTGCATTTTCATCACTAACCTCGGATATTTCGATTTTATAGGAACGTTTGATCGAGGAAATTTTAATGTTATTAAAACCCTGAACCTCACATAATTGAAGCTGTTTGAAAGCTACTGGAGACCCTGAATAGCTGGTTGCGATAAGTTTTCTTAATCTCAAGAAATTAAAATTTAGCGCAAAATACTTAAAAAAATTACTTTCATATGGGTCATCGCAATTACAGAAGACTACTTTATTGTTGAAATGCTCCTTGTACTGACGTATTTCAACTTCAATATCGGCCAACTGTGTATAAAATTCGTCCGCCTTGTTCTTCTTCGCATTGTCAAAAATTTTCGTAGTCATTTGTCCCCATATCCTTGTGTATTGCTCTTCGATTAATCCATAAATGGTGATACGTTGATTTTATAACCAAACCGGAAAAACTCCAAACCGATGGATGCCAGTGTAAATTCAACCAGGTGCCCGCAATGGTATACTATTTTCATCAAGCGATGGGAGCACCGAGATGAAACTGTTGATTTCTGCAGATATGGAAGGCATTACCGGGGTTATGCACTGGGACCAGGTAACCCCGGGGCACATGGAATATGAGCGCTTCCGTAAGCTGATGACGGGCGATGTCAATGCCG
>DHHC01000040.1:81453-81688 GCA_002403095.1 Leptolinea sp. UBA4782 | reverse complement strand
GGATGTGAATTTCATCCCCTTATGGGGACCCACGGGCTACGAAAATAAAAGACACCCTGGTTACAGAGTGTCTATCAGCGGGAGCGACAGGATGTGAATATCATCCCCTTATGGGGACCCGCGGGCTATAAAAATAATAGACACCCTGGTTACAGAGTGTCTATCAGCGGGAGCGACAGGATGTGAATATCATCCCCTTATGGGGACCCACGGGCTACGAAAATAAAAGACACCC
>DHHC01000040.1:0-81417 GCA_002403095.1 Leptolinea sp. UBA4782 | reverse complement strand
CAGAGTGTCTATCAGCGGGAGCGACGGGATTTGAACCCGCGATCTCGGCCTTGACAGGGCCGCATGTTAAACCACTACACCACGCCCCCGAGCGTCCTGTATATTATCATGACTTCATTTCAGCGTCAAGTTTATTTTAAAACATTCGCCCCAACCTTTCGGTTGGGGCGTTTTGTTGTCTAAGCCTGTACTGTCTTGCCTTTTCCTTTGAACCAATTCTTCCATTCCTGGTTCTCCCAGATCACCAGCGACGGTGCTGCGATAAACAGGGAAGAATATGTACCCATCAGTAAACCGATCAGCAGGATGAGCGAGAATTCCCGCAAGGTCACACCGCCAAACAACGCCATTGCCAGCAGCATGAATTCTGAGGTCATCAGCTGGGTGTTGATAGAGCGCTGCAGTGTCTGCACGATCGAGTGGTTGACCAACACTTCAAACGGAAGCCGGCGGTAAATGGCGCTGTTTTCCCGAATGCGGTCAAACACAACAATTTTGTCCTGCACTGAAAAACCGATCACTGTCAGTAGGGCCGTCAGGAATAAAGAATCGATCTGCCAGCTAAAGAAATGGCCGCCGATGGCAGATACACTGATCACGATCAGGACATCATGCAGCATTGCCAGGATAGCACACACCCCGTATCGTAATGAATGCGCAATCCCGCGGAATGAGAAAGTGATGAAAAGGATAACCGCAATAGCTGCAACCGCGATTGCCAGTCCAGCCCGGTTGGTCACTTCCTGACCGATCGTGGGTCCCACGCTGTCATAGCTGAGGACAGTGGGTTCTACACCAAATTTATCAGCCATTGCATTGACCAGCTCAATTCGCTTATCTTCATCGATAAAAGATGATCGAATGATGTATTCACCACTGCTGGTAGTTGTCACCTGCGCATCGACCACACCAGCACCTTGGTAAAGGAGAATGATATCGGAAGGTGCAGGAGCGACAGCTTCAGTGAATTTCAACTCAAGCATGGAGCCGCCGGTAAAGTCAATAGATAAAGGCAGACCCCAGATGGCAATCACAATCAATCCAGGCAGGATGATAATCAACGATATTGCGAAGTAAAGATAACGTTTGCTCAGCAGATTGAACATGGCAGTATCCTCTAAATTCCAAACCACTTGGCTTTGTTTTCGATTTTGAAAATATCAAATGCAAACGAAAGCAAAGTGCGTGTCACAAAGGTTATGTTAATAAGGCTGACAGCCACACCCAGCGCTAGCGTCAAAGCAAAGCCTTTTACTGCACTGGCGCCAAATGAAGAGCCAAACCAGAACAGGATTATGCTGGTAATGATTGTCGCAAGGTTCGAATCACGGATGGATGGCCAGGCTCGTTTCCAGGCCAGCTCAAGCGCAGTTTGGATATTTCTCCCCGACCGCAATTCTTCCTTCAACCTTTCAATGATCAGGATATTTGCGTCCAGTGCACCGCCGGTGGAAAGTAATAAACCGGCGATACCAGGCAGTGTTAAGGTGACCGGAATAATCTTATACAAGGCGAAAGTGAGAACAGCGTAATTTAAAATCGCCAGAACGGACACTGCACCAGGCAAGCGGTAGTAAACCGTCATAAATAAGATAACTATAATCAAGCCGACGATTCCAGCCAGTAAACTCTTTTGCAAGCTGTCTGCTCCGAGAGTAGGACCGACTATGCGGGTTTCAATCACCTTTAATGCGACAGGCAAAGAGCCGTAGCGAAGCTGTACAGCCAGTGCATTAGCGCTGTCAATGGTGAAATTGCCGCTGATTGCCCCTTTACCTTCCGTGATAGGTTCGTCGATAGATGGTGATGATATGACTGTTTTGTCCAGCACAATTCCGATGAACTTGCCCACATTATTGGTTGTAAACTCGGCAAACACCTTCTGCCCTTCAGGACTCAACTCAAAACTGATTATAGGCTGGTTCAAATTATTTGTTGTAACAACAACAGCCTTGAGATCTGACCCGGTGATGATAGTGTTCCATACGGTGTTCTGGATATCGATAGTTGCTTCAGAAGTTGGTGTTTCAGTCGCTGCTGGGGATTCAGCCGTGGGATTTACCTGGCTGCCGCCAAGTGATGTCTTCACCACAGTACCAACATTAACAAATGTATCACCGAAATCGACAAATTCCAGCTGCCCGGTTTGTTTTAAAGCAGCAACCACCTGCTCCGTATCCGTAAGGCCAGGAAATTCTCCAACAATCCTCCGGTTTCCTGCAACCTGGAACACCACTTCGCTCACACCTAAACCATTTGACCGGTTTTCCAGGATCGTGCGGGCATCCTGCATGGATTGAGCGTTTACTTCCTGGTCTGCAGGAACATCGGCCTCCAACAGGACCTGCATACCGCCTTGCAGGTCAAGACCCAGCACTGTATCGAAAGATCGGTGGTTTTCGCCAACAGTGATACCAGGATTATTTGGCAAAACTACCCAGATTGCGGCTGCCAGAACAACCAGAATAATTACCAGAACCAATACACGATGTCGCATGTAACCGACCTCCAAAGTCACAAAAATGCCAGCAGGGCAGCTGGCGCCAAAAAAAATATTATACTCCGCTTACTTACCATTGAGTAGGGAATTAAAACTAGCTCCGGAATTCCGAAGCCAGTATAAATGATCGCAAATTTCTACTATGTCTGATCGTCAATAACCGGCATACAGATCACCATCCTGCGGACCCTGTCGCGGTTACCACCTACAATCCGTAAAACCACAATACTCATATCATCCTGCGGTTGAGCTTGATCCAGCCGCATTGCTTCAGCCAGGATCGTATCAGCGATGGATTGGGCAGACGGATCCTGGTCTTCAAGCATTGATTCCAACAGGGTGCAAACATCCACCGGTATTCCCTGGTTGGAGCCGGCGTTTGCTATCCCGTCTGTATAAATGATCACGGTTATACCTTCTTCGAGTGGAAGCTGTGTGATAGCAGGGGTAATATTTGGTTTCGACCCAATCGGAACCGCCTGCCCGCCGATGCAATCCACCCGGTCTTTCTGCGAAATAAAAACCGGCACAGGATTATTGCTGGTAATGGTGATCGTTTGTGTCTGCAAATCCACAGATAAGATACTCAAATATGCAGTCTTAGTGCCATTAAATGATTCAAAAAGAAAATCTGATGCAGCCTTGGCAGCCATCCCATCACGGGTACCCTCACAAATCAGTGCAAGCACTTTTTGCACTACCAGCGATGAGATTTTCTTATGCTCGTAACCTGACCCGCGTCCGTCAGACAGGACAACAGATATTCCACCTGAAGGGCGCTCGATTGCCTCTAGCGTATCGCCACTCTCAAGAGCAACTTGCTTGTTTACCTTACTGACTGCGATCTGTATATCCATGACTCAATTTTACAACAAATCACGGAGAATCTAACAAGAATCAGGTAAATTAGACACCATTGTCACTTGCCAACTTCATCCCTTGGGACTACCATAATGTTGCAGAAAATCCTGATTGAAGATGGAGCCATATGCCACAGCACGACCGCAGAATACACTCCCACCCAATTCTCTCCCCGGCCGGTAGAAAGCAGATCACCTTTACATGGCAAGGCAATAAATTGACTGGCCTGGATGGCGAACCGATCAGCGCCGCCTTATATGCCAACAATATAAAAGTGTTCGGCCATCATGTAAAAGATCACGCTCCTCAGGGGCTTTTTTGTGCCAATGGGCAGTGCTCACAATGCATGGTCTTCGCAGATGGCAAACCTGTAAAAGCCTGCATTCACCCAATCCGGCAGGGGATGCGGGTTGATCCTGTGGATGGGCTGCCAGGTTTGCCGCCTGGCACAGGTACCCTGGACTTTACATCAATTCCTGAAAAGCAGGTACCCGTCTTGATTATTGGTGGCGGTCCTTCAGGTTTGTCTGCCGCCATGGAACTGGCAAAACTGGGGATCAAGTCGCTCCTGGTTGACGATAAATCTGCTTTGGGCGGCAAGCTGGTGCTGCAAACTCACCGTTTTTTTGGTTCAAAGCAAACTGTCTATGCAGGAACGCGTGGGATAGACATCGCTGAAAACCTTTCCATCCAGGTATCCAAAGAACCCCTTATTGAAGTCTGGTCCAATTCTACCGCCCTGGCAGTGTTCAGCGATAAAAAGATCGGCATACTGAAAGATGAAAAAGAGTATTACCTGGTTGAACCTGAATGCCTCCTGATTGCCTGCGGCGCCAGGGAAAAATTTATTACCTTCCCGGGCAATACCCTGCCAGGAATCATGGGTGCAGGGGCATTTCAAACCCTGCTTAATCGCGACCAGGTGAAGCCTGCCACCCGGGTGTTCATAGTAGGTGGAGGGAATGTCGGCTTGATCGCTGGATACCATGCCATCCAGGCTGGAATTGAGGTTGCCGGACTGGCAGAAGCATTGCCTGAATGTTCAGGCTACCGTGTACACATGGATAAATTGGTTCGCCTTGGTGTTCCAGTGTTTACCTCGCACACTATCTTGAGCGCGTATGGTAAAGACTCAGTAGAGAAGGTGGTTATTGCCGCCCTTGGTTCCGATGGTAAACCTGTTTCAGGGACAGAAAAAACATTTTCTGTTGACGGAGTACTGATTGCTGTTGGGCTTGAGCCGATTGATGAACTGTTCCTCAAGGCAAAAGAGTACGGGATGAAAGTTGAAATTGCCGGTGATGCAGAGGAAATCGCTGAAGCATCCGCCGCAATTTACTCAGGAAAGCTTAAAGCGCATGAAGTTGCTGCATTACTTGGTATGCATACGGATGTAAACCAGGAAGAATTGACAAGGACCCTTAACATTCTAAAAGCCAAACCAGGTATAGTCCAACCCGAAGCAGCAACGGAAATTCACAACGGTGTCATGCCGGTGATCCACTGCAGGCAGGAAATCCCTTGCGACCCGTGTGTACACCTCTGCCCTAAAGGCTTCTTTTATATCGAAAAGGATGACATCCGAACCATCCCTGTGTACAAAGGGGATTCGCACCTGTGCATTGGCTGCGAAAGATGCGTAGCAGGCTGCCCGGGTCTGGCGATCACGATGGTTGATTACCGCAAGCACCCCGAAAAACCCAGGGTATCCATTGCCGTTGAATTAGAAAGAACTCTGCTTGAAAAAGCGGGAACCGTGAATGTCACTGATATTGATGGAAATACACTTACAAGCGCAGTGATCCAGGAAATTCACCAGGTTGCCAGGCTTGACCACACGTTTATCGTGGAAGTGGAAGTGGATCCGGAGATCGCCACGAAAGTTGCAGGTATACAAATACAAGCTGAGCAGGACTTTGAGACCGGTGCTGAAATTTTCGACCTTTCCAATGAAGACACGATTATCTGCCGCTGCGAACGGGTAACAGTGGGTGAAATCAGGGCATTAATCCGTTCAGGCGCCCGGGATTTTAATGAAATAAAAACCATTACCAGGGCTGGAGCAGGCTCGTGCGGTGGAAAAACCTGCCGCAGCTTGATCTTGAGGTTGTTCAGGGAAGAGGGTATCCCGCAATCAGAAATTTCATTAACCGTTCACCGGCCGCTATTCAAAGAAGTCGAGTTAGGTGTATTCGCAGGTTTGCACCTTAATGCCGCAGAGCAAAAGGACAACCATGACTGAGACATTTGATGTCATCCTTATCGGAGCCGGGTCAATCGGATTGCCGGCAGCAGTGATGCTTTCGCAGGCCGGGTTGAAAGTCCTGGTTTTGGACCAGTTTGCCAGCCCTGGACAGGGATCCAATAAGAAAGCAATAGGCGGTATCCGGGCTACTCACTCAGATAAAGCCAAGATTACACTTGGCAACCGCAGCATTGAGTTGTTTGCAGGCTGGAAGGATATGACCGGTGATGAGATCGAGTGGTACAGAGGTGGGTATTCATTTGTCGCCTACCATGAGAAAGATGCATCCTCACTTCAAACCCTGGTCAAAGAGCAACAAGGGTTAGGTTTAAATATTGTGTGGCTGGATAAGAGACAGCTCCTGGAAAAGGTACCCGACCTGAATTCGGTCAACTTGCTTGGAGGTACCTTTTCCCCTGATGATGGCAGCGCATCTCCCCTGTTGATGGCTGCATCTTGTTATAAACAAGCAATAAAGCATGGTTGTGTTTTCCATTTCCGTGAAAACGTAACCGGGCTCATCATCAAATCCTCCAAAATTGAGGGAGTGGTGACCTCAACCAACGAATACCATGCTCCAATAGTGATCAATGCTGCCGGAGCCTGGGCGGGATCAGTCGCTGAGATGGCTGGTATCAACATCCCGGTAGTCCCAGACTCACATGAAGCAGCTATAACAGAACCTGTAGCCCGCTTCTTTGATCCTATGATCGTAGATATTCACCCTGATGAAAACTCTTCCAATTGCTATTTTTACCAGCACTGGACAGGTCAAATCTTTTTCTGCATCACCCCTTCGCCGAACATATGGGGGTTTAATACCAGTGAAACCAGCCAGTTTCTCCCCTTGGCTTCCAGGCGGATTATCCAGCTCATGCCCAGGTTAAAGAATATTCGGGTTAGACGCACCTGGAGAGGTTTGTATCCCATGACGCCTGATGGAAGCCCTATCTTGGGTACATCCAGGGAATGCTCGGGGTTCATCCAGGCGGCAGGCATGTGCGGACAGGGATTTATGTTAGGTCCAGCCATGGGAGAAATGATTACACGCATGGTGCTGGATGAACTGACACCCATGGACCATGAAATCCTTGATATACTTTCTCCCTACAGGGAATTCTCTGGTCACGAAAAACTAAAATAAAGATGATGTAAGAGAGGGATTATGGTTATCAGTGCGCATCCACGCATTCCTTTTACGCTGCTGCAGCAATTCATGAAAGATGTCTTTATCGGTGTGGGTGTACCCGAAGAAGATGCTGAGATCAGTGCAAGAATTCTCATTGCATCTGACCTGCGCGGAATCGAATCACATGGGGTTGGCAGACTTAAAATGTACTACGACCGCATGAAAAACGGGCAACACAACCCGGTCACCCAATTTGAAGTAATCAGGGAGCGGGCTGCAACTGCTCTCGTGGATGGACATCACGGAGTTGGTATGGTCATTGGCTATAAAGCCATGAACCTGGCGATCGCGAAAGCCCGCCAGTTCGGTATGGGATCGGTGGCGGTACGCAATTCCACCCATTTTGGGATCGATGGTTATTACGCCCTGATGGCTGTGAAAAATAACATGATCGGCATGAGCTTTACCAATGCTCGCCCATCAGTTGCCCCCACATTTGGCGCCCAACCCATGCTGGGGACTAACCCGATCGCTTTTGGGGCGCCAACTGATGAGGATATCCCATTCCTGTATGACGGAGCTACTTCTCTCATTCAGCGCGGGAAAGTGGAGGTTTACGACCGCTTGAATAAAGAGATGCCGGATGGCTGGGTGATCGATCAAAATGGCAGATTCCTCAATGATCCGGCATATACTCTAAAAGCTATGGTGAAAGACCAGGCTTCCCTGCTGCCGCTCGGTGGTTCTGGAGATGAATTCAGCGGGTATAAGGGGTATGGATTGGCTACCATGGTGGAAATTCTGAGTGCAGCGCTGCAGACAGCTAACTTTCTGCATGCAACCACTGGTATCGGTGTGGATGGCAAGCTAAAGCCATTCGGTTTGGGCCATTTCTTCATGGCAATTGATATCGAAAGTTTCACCGATATTGCCCAGTTCAAGCAAACTACTGGTGACATCTTGCGCGAATTACGGGCTTCACATAAAGCTCCTGGACAATCCCGTATATATACCGCCGGCGAAAAAGAGTATGACAATGAGATCCGGCTGGCAAAAGAAGGGATTATGATCATACCCCAGTTACAGCGTGAAATAAAGGCTATGCAACAGGAACTGGGCTTAAACCAGTACAATTTCCCATTTTGAGGATTGAATGATTAAAGGTTTCGTATTTGATTTTGACGGATTGATTATTGATACAGAAATACCGGAATACACCGCCTGGAAAGAAATCTACGCCCGTTTCAATGCTACCCTCCCTTTTGAGGAATGGTCAAAATGCCTGGGCTCAAATTACAACAGTTTCGATCCAGTCCAATACCTGATTTCCCAAACCGGATTACCGCTGGATTACGAAGAGCTCTTGCCTCAGCAGCGTGTACGGTCGCACGAGCTTGCTTACCAGGAAGATGCATTGCCAGGGGTGCGCAGCCTGATCGAGGAAGCTAAGGGTGCCGGCCTACTGCTTGCAGTCGCTTCCAGCTCAGATGCAGCCTGGGTGCATGGACATCTTGAACGGCTGAAACTCAAGCCGCTGTTTAATACCATCTGTACAGAAGAAGATGTTGCCAGGGTTAAACCAGAACCCGATCTCTTTCGCCTGGCAGTAGACAGGTTGGGCATAAAACCGGGTGAGGCAGTTGCCTTTGAGGATACGAGGAATGGAATACAATCTGCAAAAGAGGCCGGGCTTTTCTGCATCGCAGTTCCCAACCAGCTCACATCCAGTTTGGATCTAAGTAAGGCAGACTGGAAGGTCAATTCACTGGCAGATATTTCACGAAAAATGATACTGGAAAGGTTTGCATGAACAACATCCGGTGCCGCAAGGCACTGGATATTTGTAAACTAGAAAACCTTGATTGGTATAATACAAGCAATCATTTAATTGTGTGATTTTCAAACTGCTAAACATGAAGATCGAAAACCTGTTAGAAAAACTGCCGAGCATTTACTCCCAAGCCGACAGGGAGAAAATTATTGATGCTTACCAGCTGGCTGAAAATGCACACCGGGACCAATTGCGCGCATCTGGCGAGCCGTATATCACCCATTGTGTGGCTGTGGCAGGCATCCTGGCAGAAATGCAAGTTCCACCGGTTGTGGTTATTGCTGGAATTTTGCATGACATTGTAGAAGACACACCGGTAACTATTGAAGATATCCGCAACCAGTTTGGTGAAGAAGTGGCAAAGCTGGTTGACGGAGTAACCAAGCTGACCAACCTACCGCGGGTTTCACGCGGTGATCAGCATGCTGAAGATGCGGTAAATGGAAACGATTCTGCCCCCGGGTTGATACCCCTGGATGATTCAGCCTATGCGAAGGACCGCAGAAAAGAACTGCGTGATGAGACACTGCGCAAAACTTTCATTGCAATGGGTGATGATATCCGGGTTGTTATCATCAAACTGGCAGACAGGCTTCACAACATGCGCACCCTCGGCTACATGCCCGAATCCAAACGCCGGCGGATAGCCCAGGAGACTCTGGATATTTTTGCTCCACTGGCTAACCGGCTGGGAATCTGGCAGATGAAATGGGAATTGGAAGACCTGGGATTCAGGCACACCAACCCGGAAAAGTACAAAGAAATTGCTGAAAACCTTTCCGAGCGTCGTTCCGATCGGGAAAACCAGATCGATAAGATCCTGGATCATTTTAAAGATGTGCTCGATCAAGCTGGCATCAAAGCCGAAATATCTGGACGACCTAAACACATCTATTCTATTTACAAGAAAATGGTTGAGAAAGGCCGCCCATTTGAAATGGTTCGAGACCTGCGAGCCATCCGCCTAATCGTACCCGATATCCCATCCTGTTATGCCGCTCTGGGTGTGATCCATACCCACTGGCGCCCCATTCCGCACGAGTTTGATGATTATATTGCTGCGCCCAAGGACAACTTTTACCAATCTTTGCACACTGCTATCATCTATGATGACGGCAAATCGGTAGAGGTACAGATCCGCACTCCCGAAATGCACCAGAACGCCGAGTTCGGTATTGCCGCACACTGGCTATACAAAGAAAAAGGCCGCAAGGATGATACATACCAGGAACGGATAAACTGGATCCGCCGCCTGATGGAATGGCGGCAGGATGTCAGCGATGCATCGGAATTCGTGGACGGTATGCGCAGCGATGTATTCGGGGACCGGGTGTATGTATTTACACCGCGCGGTGATATCATCGACCTTCCTGCGGGCTCAACTCCAATCGATTTTGCCTACACAGTGCATACAGAGATCGGTCACCGCTGTCGCGGCTCCAAGGTGAATGGCAAACTGGTTACCCTTGACTACAACCTGAAAACCGGCGACCAGGTCGAGGTGCTCACCGCCAAACAAGGCGGACCAAGCCGAGATTGGTTGAATTCAAACCTGGGAATGGTAAAAACCCAGCGGGCAAGGTCAAAAATCCGGGCCTGGTTTAAACAGCAGGACCGTGAGCAAAACCTCGCCCAGGGGAAATCCATCCTTGACCGTGAATTGCGACGATTAGGGCTGATTGGTGTCGACCTCGACAGCCTGGCTGCGACCTTCAATTGTAAGACAGTGGATGATTTGTATGTCGGTCTCGGCTGCGGTGATATTCCACTTGGCAGGATCATCAACGAACTGAGTATTGAAGGAAAAGATACAGATTTCCTGGAAGCCCACCCCACCATTGATACCACAGCGCCGGATAATACCGTTACAGTAGTGGGTTTAAAAGGGCTGCTTACCAACCTGGCGCGTTGCTGTAACCCTGCACCTGGAGATGATATTGTTGGATATGTAACCCGGGGACGGGGTGTAACAGTCCACCGCCGGGATTGCCCCAACATGTTGCGGGTTGGTGAAGCTGACCGCCTGATTAAGGTCTCCTGGGGGGACGCAAAAAAGACTTACCCTGTTGCCGTGGAGATCCGGGCTTATGACAGGCAGGGATTAATGGGGGATATTTCCACCGTTCTCACCAACGAAAGCATCAACCTGGCAGATATTTCCCTGAAAACATCCCACAACCTGGCAGTGATAAAGCTGATCCTTGAAGTTGCTGAGATCAACCAGCTGAGCCGCATCTTGACAAGGATAGAAAACCTGCCTAATGTCCTTGAGGCGCACCGCTTGCATCCTGGATAAGCGGTGATATAATATTGCATCCATGAAGGCAAGGGTAACGAAACTACCTGTATATGCAGCCGTAATCGCTTGTTTGGGGTTAATTGACTCGGCATACCTGTGGCTCATTAAAATCACAAACAACGAAGCGCTATGCATTCCTGGAATTGGGGATTGTTGGTCGGTCAATAATTCGAAATACTCCGAATTCTATGGCATCCCAATTTCGGTGTTTGGTGTTGCCACCTATATAACAATCCTTATCCTGATCCTTGCTGAGAAGAAAAGCGGCACGAAGCATAACAATCTTATTCTTGCTCAGTTTGGAATCACGCTGGTGGGTTTCATTTTTTCGCTTTACCTGACTTATATCCAGTATGGGGTGCTTAAAGCTTTTTGCCCGTTTTGCCTAATTTCTGCTTTATGTATGACTGCCTTATTTGTAATCTCCATCATTCGGTTGGCGAAATCAGTTGCAAAGGTACAAGATTAATCTGGAGGACATTTAATGCCACGAATCCGCTGCCACTATCTCGACTGTTCTTTCCTGGATGAAAATTATTGCAGTGCTGCCTCAGTTGAATTTGATCCGGATGCCGGCTGCATGACCTATACTCCCAATGCTGAAGCCTCGTTAACCGAGGATTGGGATGAAGAGGAAGAACTGGAAGAATGGGAAGAAAATGACGAAGAGGATGAAGAAGACGACTTCTGGCCAGACGATGAATAAGCATGTCAAGCCAGCCCGCAGAGGTCCCATCAACCATTACTAACGTGTCTGTCCGCAAGAATTTGCGGTTCAATTATCTCGTTAATGTGGGTGATGGGACATTTTTTGGCCTGGCGCTTGGAATTACCTCCTATACAACTGTATTACCATTATTTGTAGCATCATTCACCGATTCAGCCATCCTGATTGGTTTGATACCAGCCTTACACTCCCTTGGATGGCAGCTCCCCCAGCTTTTTACTGCAAAATTCACCAGTTCATTAAGACGGTTGAAACCAGTATTGCTGGCGTTCAGTATATTTGAGCGGCTTCCGTTCCTTGCCCTGGCATTTCTGGCATTCTTTAGTGGCCGTTTATCTTCCAGCACGGTGTTGCTGTTATCATTCACATTGTTGATTTTTCAAGGGGTTATGGGCGGACTGGCCGCAAATCCCTGGCAAAACATGCTGGCAAAAGTGATCCCAGGCGAGATCCGCGGCACATTTTTCGGTGTGGTGAATGGCAGTTCAAATATGATGGCCAGCCTGGGGGCATTGCTTTCCGGTTTCATATTGGAGAAAACCCTTTTTCCAAACAGTTTTGCTGTATGCTTCTTCCTGTCATTCATCTTGTATTTGCTCTCTTATACCTGCCTTGGGCTCACGCGCGAACCTGAAAGGCAGGCTGATGATTCCCAATCACAAACCTTAACCGATCAAAAGACTTTGATCAGGCATATTCTAAAGAATGACCGCCGGTTTAAAGGCTTTCTCATAACCAGGTTCCTTTACCAGTTTGGGATGATGGCGCTCGCATACTACACCGTGTTTGCTGCCAAAGTGCTCGCCATCCCCACCCTGACCATCGGAGCGCTAACAGCGACTTTGTTGATCGTCCAGGTCGTCTCAAACCCTGTACTTGGTTGGCTTTCTGACAGGTGGGGGAAAAAGAATGCCTTTATTCTTGGAACACTTTCTGCCGGTATAAGTGCATTTTTAGCTGCAATTGCACAAGAACCCTGGATGTTTTTTCTTGTTTTTCTTTTCATGGGTATAGCAAATTCGGCATACTGGACAATAGGGATTGCTTATAGCCTGGAATTTGGCGATGCCGCTGAAAAACCAACCTACGTTGGGCTGTCGAATACCCTGGTATCTCCTTCGATCCTGATTGCCCCGCTCCTGGGTGGCTGGCTGGCAAATATGGGCGGCTACCGCCTGACATTTTGGGTATCCGCCTTTTTTGCCCTGCTGACTGCCCTGATCCTGGTACTTTTCGAGAAAAACTCTGGTATAAAAGAAGAATGTCAAGCTGCCTAAAAACGAGAGATATCCATGGCCATAATTGATGACTTCCTGAAGAAAC
Organism: Leptolinea sp. UBA4782; assembly: GCA_002403095.1. GTDB lineage: Bacteria > Chloroflexota > Anaerolineae > Anaerolineales > Anaerolineaceae > UBA4782. Next base: position 68,502 of record DHHC01000040.1, on the reverse strand, counting down.
TTCCACCTGATACCCGTAAAAACTTAGAGCTCATCTGGAATTCACTGCCTGCTTCTGATAAGCAATCGATTATCAAGATCATCTCGGCATTTCCAAAGAATTCAACCCAGGTAAACATGCTTGTGGACCTTGCTACCAGGCAATACAAAGTAATTACCGGGTCGAAACACACGGTTGCCATTGTCGGCCCGGCTAATGTCGGCAAATCAACCCTTTACAATCAATTGATCCACGAAAAGGAAGACAAAGCCCACGTCAGCCCTGTCCCAGGAACCACACGGGTGAACCAGCAGGCAGATTCCGGCTTATTTTCCATTGTCGACACTCCCGGTGCGGACGCAGTCGGGTATGTAGGCGAAGAAGAAAAGAAACAGGCGATGGATGCTGCGCGTTCTGCTGACTTCCTTGTTATTATGTTTGACGCCATCCAGGGCATAAAACAATCCGAGCTGCAGCTTTTCAATGACCTCCTGGCTCTCTCCAAACCTTACATCGTCGTATTAAACAAGATGGACCTGGTTAAGAAAGAAGAGCAGCTGGTGATTGCGAAATCTGCAGCCAACCTGAGGCTGGATCCTAACCAGGTGATTCCGATTGCCGCCAAAGACGGTAAAGCGGTTTCAGATGTTGTCATGGCTATCGCGATTGCTGAGCCTTCGCTGATCACTGCCCTGGGCAGGACCTTACCTGAATTCCGCTGGAAGCTGGCCTGGCGAACAATCGCCAGTGCGTCCTCTTTGTGTGCTGCTATTGCACTTACGCCCTTGCCAGTCCTGGACTTCGGTCCGCTTGTTATCACCCAATCTGTGATGGTACTCAGCCTGGCCAGAATATATGATTACAAAATCAACCTCGCCCGTGCCAGGGAATTAATCCTAACTTTTGGGCTTGGTTTAATCGGTCGTACCTTGTTTGCACAACTAAGCAAACTGGGTGGAGTTCCCGGATGGCTGCTTTCATCTGCAATTGCCTCATCGATCACGGTTGTTCTGGGGTATGCAGTGGTGTTGATGTTTGACCGTAACCGGCGCCTGACGAAAGATGAATTAAACCGGTTAACAAAGACCCTTACCAGCTACTTGCTGGATAGGCTCAAGAACCTGGGCAAGAGGAAACCCAACCAGAAAACCCTGCAGGAAACCATCCTTCAAGCGCTGGAAGAAAGTGGTATGCCCGGCTCCACAGAAATCCTGGATGCGCAGGTCTTGCAATCCAACCAGGAAATCGTCATTGACGAACAGCAACCCCCAGAAGATTGGTTATAACCTTAAGAAAAATAAAAAGCCAAGGGTTGAGTTGGCTTTTTTGCTGAGGGTGAAGGATTCGAACCTCCATAAGCAAATCCAGAGTCTTCTGTCCTGCCATTAGACGAACCCCAATAAGGGCGGCTGAAATTCTATCAGCAAGCCAGTTTTCTTTCAATGATCACTATTTACAATGCCTGTCGAAGTTGGGTTATCGCCTTTTCTAACCGCTTGAAAACAGTATCCTTTCCGATAATTTCCATACTTTCAAATAACGGCGGGCTGACTTTCTGTCCCGTTATGGCTACGCGCATAATACCAAATACCTGCCCAGCGCTGTACCCCATCGCTTCCACAACCTCACGCATGTGCGGTTCGGCTTTCTCCGGGCTGATGTCATCCAGGGTGCGCAGCTCTCGCAGACACCGCTCAGCAATGGCAGCGCTTTCTGTTGCTGTCAACCCTTTGGCAATCAAATCTTCTAATTCAGGCTTAACTTTATTTCTGAAAAAGAAACCAGCCATCTGCGGGGCTTCATCCAGGGTAGCAATACGCACCTGCAAGATGGGGATGATTTTGACCAGCTTATCAAAATCAACAGCAAAACCTTCCTTCTCAAAGAATGGCACCAACCTTGACGCCAGGTCATTTGTATCCAAATTGCGGATGTGCAGCCCGTTGAAATGATCCAATTTTGTAAAATTGATCGCAGCTGGCGATGGATTCAACCTGTCCAGGCTGAATTTTTCCACCAGGTCCGGCATGGTAAAGAATTCTGTACTGCCGTCATAACTCCAACCCATCAGCGCAACCCAGTTGACCACGGCCTCAGGAAGGTAGCCCAGCCCTTCCAGATCTTTGAGGAAGATTGAGTAGCCGTCCTTAATCAGATCGGTAGCCTCGCGCTTGCTCATCTTTCCTTTTCCACTCGGCTTGAGGAAAACTGACAGGTGTACCCAGGTGGGTTCCTGCCAGCCAAAGGCGCGGATGATGAGGCTGTGCAGCGGGAATGTGGGCAGCCATTCCGACCCGCGGATGACATGCGTAATCTTCATTTCATGGTCATCCACCATGGCAGCCAGGTGATATAACGCCCAGCCGTCCGACTTTACCAGGACATAATCATCAATCTGGCTGTTTTCAATCGCAATCTCGCCGCGCAGCTGGTCTTTTACAATGGTTGTGCCCGTTTTCGGGGTTTTAAACCGGATTACATGCGGTTCACCGCTGGCAGCCCGCGCAGCGGCTTCTTTTGGGTCCAGCGCCCTGCAGGTACCATCATAATGGTAACTCTCTTTACGCTGCTGCTGTTCCTGGTGCACCTGCTCAAGCTTATGCGGGGTACAAAAACAATAATATGCATGACCGCTCTCAACTAACTGCTGGGCATACTTGAGGTAAATATCTTTCCGCTCCGATTGTCGGTACGGTCCGTAAGGTCCACCGATATCCGGACCTTCATCCCATTCGATCCCCAGCCAACGCAGGCTGGTCATTAATTCTTCTTCTGCACCTTCCACATACCTTTTGCGGTCGGTATCTTCTATGCGCAAGATGAATTGCCCGCCGGTTTGTTTGGCGAGAAGGTAGTCATACAGTGCCGTTCGTGCACTTCCAAGGTGGACATGCCCGGTTGGCGATGGCGCAAACCGCACTCGGGCGGGACCTGTAATTTCTGGCATATCTCTCCGTTAATCTTTCGGTTTTTGTCGGGTAGCAACACTTTCTACCAGACCAATCCCAAGAACCAGGGATAGAAGTGAACTTCCCCCGTAACTGACAAATGGTAATGTTAATCCAGTTACAGGGATCAGGTTCAGGTTGACCCCAATATTAACCGCCATTTGGAAGAAAAGCAAGGCAGAAAATCCAAACGCAATGTAGCTGCCGAACGGGTCGGCTGCCCTTCTTGCGATGCGCACACAACGCAGAATGACAAACACCAGCAATGCCATAACCACCACCGTGCCGACGAAACCAAACTCGGCGGCTATGGCAGAAAAAATGAAGTCAGTATGCCTGACCTTAAGGTAACGCAGCTGCACCTGGGTGCTGTGTCCGTACCCCTCTCCAAACCAGCCCCCCGACCCTATAGTGATGATCGCCTGCTCAACATTAAAAACATTTCCATGCCTGGCATTCGGATCCTGGAAAAAGAAGTTGATGATCCTTTCTTGCTGGTAAGCTTCGAGAAAAGGAAATGCTGCCATGGCAGCTATTATTCCAACTCCTGCAAAGATCAACAAGTACTTGGGCGGCAAACCGCTTATCCAAAGCAGTGAGAACCAGATCACCATAATCACAATGGAAGTGCTCAGGTTAGGCTGAAGCAGAATCCAAACCACAATCCCCATCGTCAGCAGGAACCCGGAGACTATCCAGCGCAGGTCGCGCGGCTTATTCTGGGTGCGGGCAAAGTAATCTGAGAGGACGATAATCAACACGATTTTCGCCAGTTCTGAAGGCTGTATATTAATGGAACCCACCTCAATACGCCTGGCAGAACCAAACTGTACCTCACCAATGATAAAGATGACAATCAGGAACAAAATTGTAAAAATGTACAGCATCCGCGACAGGGAAGCAAAGTAGTGATAATCGATCATGGCCATGATGATCACAACAGCCAGTCCGATCACCACGTAAATTGTCTGGCTCCGAGGCAGTCCGGCCAGCTGGGCATTCCCGGCTATGGCAGATTGGATCATTGCGATGCCGAAAACACACAGCACCAGCACTGCCCCGAACAGCCAGAAATCAAAATAACGCCAGAATTCCCTTTTCATAGCCTGATACTGGACAACTTTCTTAATTCACTTGCTTTGTCTTCCATGAAGTTATAACTACCTGGTTTTTTTCTACCTTTGCTATTTCAGGCACACCGGCGGACTTTCTCTTCTGGATTAGGAAAGGTATGCTGGAAATACGGAGCAAAGCTGGTTCCAATTCAAGTGCGCAAACCACAGCTGCCGGATTACCCGGCACCCCAGCCCTCACAGTACCCAGCAGCCGGCCCCAAACAATCACATTACCGCCAGCGGTAATCTCAGCACCGGGATTTACATCCCCCAGGACAACAACATGCCCTTCAAAATCCACCTTGTAACCAGACCGTAATGTTCTCTGAAGTAAAACCGCTTCTTCGTGTGGTGCTTTATCTGCAGCAATTGGTACGCCTTTACCGGCAGTTTTCCCGCTGGAAAGCCTGGTTGCAAGCCCGAGCATTTGGGCATTCATCTCAGTGGATGGTGAACCAGCCAGGACTGCATAAAGGGTCATTTGCTTCTCTCCCAGCCTGTCGCGCAGCGCCCCCAAATCAGAAGCCCGCAGAACATGATTACCTGCATCCAGGGCGACCCTTGCACCCTGAAAGAATTGCTCCTTTTCAGCAATCAAGTTCAGCAGTTCAGATTCCAGGTCTATCCAATTTCCCTCCCCCACGGTAATCAGGATGCCCTGGTTCATTCCTTTGATTTGAATCTTGCTATCTTTCGGCGTATCTGTCATGGTACAGTAGCGCTGTCCATTTCGTTAAGTTCAAAATATGCGTCCATCACTTTTCGAACTATAGGTGCGGCAACTGAAGCGCCCTCACCTCCGTAATAAACAAATGCCACTACAGCAATCTCCGGGTCATCATAAGGGGCATACCCTATATACCAGGCGTGAGCCGGCCAGTTTCCAGGGTTGCACAAGTTCTTTTTATTTGCCATGTCGTCACAGAACTCAGCCGTCCCAGTTTTGCCTGCAGTTGGAATTTCCATGGTGGCAAATGTACTGTCTGCAGTACCGCCCGGCAGGGTAACCAGCCGCATGCCCTCCTGTGCCAGATCGATCACCCAGGGTTCAACAGAGATTTTTTCATCAGTCGCATAACTGTTTTCATCATAAACAGTGATCACTTTGTCCTTGGTGATATCGGCTACTACAGTAGGGGTGAATGGCACGATTACATTGCCTTCGTTATCTGTAACCTGTTTAATCAGTGTGGGTTTCATATGAATGCCGTTATTGGCAATGGTTGCTGCAGATACCAGCACCTGGAGCGGGGTGGAAAGCACAAAACCCTGTCCCATGGTAGCAATATAGGTATCCCCTGTAGACCAGTTCTCAGCCAGGGTAGTACGCTTCCAGGTCGGATCAGGCAGTAATCCGCTTGCTTCTCCAGGTAACTCAATTCCGGTTGGTTCTCCATAACCTATTGCAGCGGCATACTCGTTCATGCGCCATATACCAAGCCCTACCGGCACTTCTGTTTCATACCCGCCGCCCACCTTGTACCAGTACACATCACACGACCAGGCTATGCCGTGCAAGTAATCCACTGTACCATGCCCTGCCTCATCCCAACAGACATATTCCCGCGGGGTGCCTATGTCATTTACCGAATATTTTTGTAGAATTGTGATCTTCCCCATATCTTCAATTTCCTGCCCGGGCGTGACAACATCTTCATTCAATATACCCAGTGCAGATGCCATTTTGTATACAGAACCGGGTGGAAATTCTCCTGAGATGGCATAGTTGAAGAGCGGCTTGTCGGGGTCAGTCACCAGCTGCTGGTAATAGTCTGCCGGAATTTGTCGCGCCATACGGTTATTTTCAAAAGTGGGATAGGAAACCAGCGCCAGGATTTCCCCGGTTTTAGGGTTCATGGCAATTACTGCAGCTTTTGTCATGCGCTCTTCCCCTATCCACGCATTCCAACCTTCCAGTTCTGTCTTTACAGCTGATTTCGCTGCTGCCTGCAGGCGGGTGTCGATCGTCAACTCGACATTGTAACCAGGGACCGGATTCACCGGCACTTCCAGATCACGGATGATCTGGCCTGCCCCATCCACTTCCACAGTCCTCAGCCCATTCTTGCCGCCGAGTTCCTCTTGCATCCAGCTCTCAATTCCGGCATATCCAACTTTATCCCTGCCGGCTACAAATCCAAGGTCGGTGTAATATTTCTCGTAAGCGGCAGGCACCGGGCCTAAAAAGCCTATAATCTCTGCAGTCAGTTCGCCGGTCGGGTAATCGCGGACGGCCTCGACCTCTATCCCCACTCCGGGCAGATCAGCCGACTTTTCCTGGATCACCATAGCTGTAGTTTGGTCGACATTGCACTTAACCCGTACCGGGTCGTAAGGCGCCAGGGAATCGGCGATGAAGACAATTTGCGTAATGCCAAGGTCAGTTTCACATGGAGTGAACAAACGGACGGTTTCTTCATTCAATTCGCCCTGGCTGACCGGCAAATCGATCAAACTGGATAATTCGCGGAAGACTCCCTGGATGGCTCCGTCGTCCAGGGGAAGGTAAGCCGGTGTGATCACAACATTGTACGATGGGACATTTTTTGCTAGAACATAACCGTTCCGGTCAGTGATCAAACCCCGCTGTGTTGGAAGGTTGATATTCGACCGCCGGTTTTCATCTGCCAGGGATACATACTCATTCCCATTTATAATTTGCAGTGAAAACAAGCGGCTGACATACACCAGCATCACAATACCAATAATTGCGTACAATGCCCAATATCGCCACCGGGCAGTGTGAGCTTGTTCTAAGTTGGTTTCTGTCATTCTATCCTTGCAGTCCTATAAACAGACCTGGCCAGATCGGTGATTATTGCATAAACCGGAATTGCCAGTAATAGATTCAACAGTAAGCTTGGCAAGATCACAAATCCAAATGCCTCGCTGAAGCTAAAAGGCGTTTCAGTAAATTGTAACACCAGCATTGTAGCTGTCTGGATAAGTGCTGTACCTATAACCGTTGTAAGGAACATTGATATAACCGGTACCTGCCAGAACCTGCGGCGCAGCCAGAAGGCAAAACCCGCGGTTATGACAAACAAGGGGATGTAAAAGTAAAACGGCAGCTTGCTAACCAGACCAACAAGCAGCCCCCCAATCACCGCCCATTGCCAGGTGGTGTCGACTTCTTCCTGGATAGACCAGGCAATCACAATCAACAGCACCAGGTCAGCATTCCCTCCGAGCAAAGTAATTCTACTCAGAACAGTGGTCTGAAGGATCAGTGCAGCAAGTAAAACGGGAATAGAAAGAAGGGCTCTCAAATTATGGGGCAGCGGTAGGGATGAGTGGCGAGGTTTCGACCGGCCTGAAGTTGGTAATTACCAATACAGCCTGCAGATTGGTGAAATCGGCAGCCGGTTGGACAGTTGCTTCCTGAAAGAGGGTATTTGCAGTGTCCCGAACGCCGATAACCTGGCCAACCACAATATCGGCTGGGTAATTGCCGCCCAGCCCGGATGTTATGATCAGGTCGCCTGCACTGATTGAAATATCGGCTGGCAGCATTTCAATAACCACATCACCGGTCAGTGAACCGGTGAGGACTGTGCTCAGGTTTGCATTACGCAAATGCACATTTACAGATGAACCCGGATCGGTAATAAGCTGGATGCGGGAGGCATTGGCAGTTACCGCATCAATTCGCCCAACCAAACCTTGCTGGTTTACCACGGGCATTCCGCGCCTGATCCCTGCATCGGAACCCTGGTCAATAATCAGGTACTGCAAAAAAGGGCTTGGGTCGCGGCCGATAACTGATGCGGCAACATAGATGTTTTCAGGCCGGTTCTGTGCAAAATCCAACAAAGAATACAAAACTTTTGCTTCATTGATTTGCTGCTGGAGTTCGATAACCTGGGTTTGCAGCTGGGCAACTTCAGCTTCCAAAGCAGCGTTCCTTTCCCGTAAACTGGCTGAATCCTTTGGAACGGTTACGAATTCTACTATGGCAGTATAGCGGGTAGAAATCCAGCGGGAGACTCCAATGAACGGGCTGGTAGCGGCTTTTACCATCGGGTTTAGATAGCCGCTTAATGCAAGCGCCATGATCCCTGCGGTAACAATTAAAAAGACGACCAGCTGCCAGTTTCGGCTAAATTTTTGGTTCATGCGCGGGTAACTTACCTAACGGTTCCCGGTCCTATCCAATCCTACCAGGAATTCATCAAAATGGTCCAGGTCTTCCAGGATCATGCCGGCACCGCGGACAACACAAGTCATTGGATCTTCAGCAACCCAAACCCTTAACTTGAGCTCATCCGTTAGACGGTCGACCAGTCCCAGTAATTGACTTCCCCCGCCAGCCAGACAAACGCCGTTGTCGATTAAGTCTGAAATGATGTCGGGCGGGACCTCATCCAGGGTGTCCTTAATCGTATCAATAATTACCTGGATTGATCCGGCTATCGCTTCCCTGATTTCAACAGAGGAGATTTCAATGGCTTCAGGTAATCCTGTAATCAGGTTGCGGCCTCGCACAACCATTGTCTTTTCATTCTCGAGTGGATAAGCAGAACCGATTTCCATCTTCAGTTGTTCTGCCATCCTCTCTCCAATGAACAGGTTGTATTTATTGCGAACATAGGTAACGATATCTTGATCCAATTCATCCCCAGCCACACGCAGTGAGCGTGAAACAACCACACCCCTCCAGGAAATCACTGCCACTTCAGTAGTCCCACCACCGATATCCACAATCATACTGCCCCTGATTTCTGAGACAGGCAGCCCTGCTCCCAGGGCAGCAGCCCTGGGCTCTTCGATCAGGAAAGCCTGCCTGGCATTGGCTGCCATGGCAGCATCATAGACTGCCCTCTTTTCTACTTCAGTGGCGCCGGAAGGAATGCCAACCACAACCCGCGGACGCGGCATGGGAACAATGCTTTGTTGGTGCGCTTTACTGATGAAGTATCCCAGCATAGCCTTGGTGATCTCGAACTCTGCAATCACACCATCTTTCATCGGCCGAATTACGATCACATTTGCGGGTGCCCTGCCTACCATTTCTTTTGCCCGGCTTCCTATAGCCAGGGGTTCCTTGGTACGTTTGTCAATTGCGACCCAGGAAGGTTCATTGATGACAATGCCTTTTCCGCGCACATGCACCAATGTATTTGCAGTTCCGAGGTCTATGGCAATATCCAGCGAAAATAAACCCCACAACCAGTTAAAAGGATTAAAGGCCAAATTACTCTCCCAAAATTAGTGTAAACGTAAAAATGCCCATTGGCTGCCCCGAAAAACTAGAAAAATTATACCATAGGGAGCTTTTCACCTGGATTTGGAGCTACTTAGCTGGGTATTTGCAGGCAATCACTCTTTCTTTTATACTTTGCCTTAACAGACGGAAAACGATATGATCCACATTGATACAGACACCCTTGCAGGAATCCCAGCAGCGATTTCCTCCCAGCTGAATATGACTGTCATTCCGCAGTATATCATCATTGATGATCGGTCATACCGCGATGATTTTGAGATTTCTCCCATTGAAATTGTAGCGAGAATGAAAAAGGATGGTCACCTGCCCCACACCGCAGCTCCACCCCCTTCTTTATACTACCCGGTATTCTCTGAAAAAAACCTCAAATGATGATACTGTGCTGGTTGTTGGGCTTTCACATGCTTTGAGTGGAACAATCAACAGTATCAAGACAGCGATGAAGGATTTTCCTAATTCAGATATCAGGGTTTTTGATACAGGGATCATTGCAGCCCCAATGGCAACCATGGCGATCCAGGCTGCCCGCTGGGCAAATGAAGGAAAACCGGTTGAAGAGATAATTACCAAGCTGGAAGACCTTAAGCGCCGGTTTCGGGCATACCTGGTCCTGAAAAGTCTGGAATACCTGCACAATGGCGGGAGAATTGGCGGCGCGCAAGCTGTGATGGGCAGCCTGTTGCAGGTAAAACCAATATTGACTATGGGGCAAAACCGGATCGAGCCATACCAGCTTGTCAGGTCTCATAAAAAAGCTCTTGCTCGGCTGCTAAGCCTGGCAGCAGCCGAGTGTCCGCCGGATGAAGACTCTCACCTGTGTATCATGCAATGCGAAGCTGAACAGGATGCACAGTGGCTCTCCGAAAATTTGTCCAGCAGACTTTCACTCTCGTCAATCCCCATTTATGGCGTTTCTTCAGCATTGATTGTGCATGGCGGACCCGGAATTCTGGCGGTCAGTTTTTTCATTTCATGACCATTTAAGAAAAGCAATACATAGACTTGACTCAGCTGATCCATATTCGTATGATGGTGGTATGGAAATGTACCAGAAAATCAGCCTGATTGTTGCCTTTTCGGCAGTGGGAATCGTGGTCATTTACCTTTACTTCAATAACATTCGCGAATTCTACCGGTTTCGAAGGAGAGATAAAGCAGTTGAAGCAGTTTTTCTGTCACGCTTTAAAATTGCCAGGACCGGGTATGCCTTTTGCAGAACTGCACAAACAACCGGTGTTTCCAGGTATGGCGATGGAATGATTAAAGTAAAGCTGGAACTGGATGTCTACCCCGGGGGATTGACACATTATATTACTGAAGTTCCCTGGATTATTAACTGGATGAGCTTGGACAAACTGCAAACTGGTATTGAGCTACCTGTCAGGATTGATGCTGAAGATAAAAACCTGGTCTACCCTGAAGTAAGCTGGGCGGCATTTGACATTACAGAAGAGATTCCCTTGTTCATGAAAACAAGCCAAAAGCCTGAATAACTGCCGGGAATTGTTAATATGCGCTTACTTTTTCCCTTTATCAATGGCTGCTTTCACCAGTTTGACAGCGATACTGCCGCCGGGCACCAGGATTCCAGCTGCATCTGCGGTAACATCGAAGAGCAAGTCACGGGATAACATCCCTTTCACCTGGCTGGATAGCTGTTCTCCTCCTCCTGCCATCTCTCCAGTCAATGCGTCAAATTCCACGATCGACTGCTTGTTCTTTGTATTCCAGTGATATTCAAGGGCATATACCGGCCGAAAGTAAATATCCAGCACTTCGATCTGAACCTGCTCTTCCAGGATCACCTCAGCCTGGACAGGCTTGATTATCTCGGAGAGAACTTTACGAACAACTGTGCTTGCGCTGGCTTTGGGAGGAACGATCACAGTTCCATCCGGGGAAAATCCATCCAGGTTCACAATCTCCGATCTGGGAAACTGCTGGTACTTAACCAGGTCTTTCATTGTCCCCTCGCCATCGAACGTGTAATGATAACGGCGATCTTCTAAGCAATGCTCCACACCATCCAGGAGCAGGCTGGAATTGCCTTTCTGGTCTGAGGTAACCGGGACATCAACCTCCAGCAAAGTTACAGATTTAACCTCTGCGCCGTGAACAGGTACGGTGTAAGCCCGTTTACGCTCATACCGGGTATGCAAAAAGACATCCATCAGCCAAAATGCTTCCAGCCGGTTTTCAATGGAGACCAATTGGATATCCTCAGGTTTTGGACGCGTAAGAAACGCACCCAATGTACCCGAAATCAGGCTGGCTTTCTTTTGCTCTACTCGATCTTTTGCTACCTCAATGGTGAACTGGGGAAGAAAATGAAAAGCTCGTTCGGTTGCAAGAATAATTTCCATACAACACTCCTTTTCATGGTCAGCCGTTAACTTGTTATAGAATAATCCTATTATCGCATATTCTCATAAGGCATTCATCGGTGAATATGGAATTAAATAAAAATCGTCTCAAAAGAGACGATTTCCTGGGTGGCTGATGGGGGTCGAACCCACAACCCCTTGATCCACAGTCAAGTGCTCTGCCATTGAGCTACAGCCACCGTAGTCTGCAAATTGTATCATACCCATTGGGGGACTGCAAGAATTTCACCTTTACACCAGAGTGAAGGGAACAGGTCAGCCGGCAACTGAAAGCTGCATCAATTCGCCCGGGTACGGTTTTAACATCTCTCGCAGTGCATTCAGGTCGGCACTTAAAAGCCACTCGCGGTAGTTGGCTTTCGGCAGGATCACCGGCATCCTGTCGTGAAACCCGGAGATCAAATCGTTGGCCGGGCAAGTAACAATCGTGCAGGATAATACAGGTTTTTCCATCTTATTCCACAGGTCCCACAGTCCAGCAAATGCAAACGGCTGACCTGATTTAAGCTGAATGTGTACGGGTAACGCTTTTCCGCCTGCGCCGGCACCTTTTTGCCATTCATAGAAACCCGATGCAGGGATCAGGCAGCGCTGCCTTTGAAATGGTTTCTTAAAGGAAGGTTTTTCAAGCAGAGTTTCAGAGCGTGCATTAAAAGTACGTCTGCCGATCTCCATATCCTTTGCCCAGTAAGGGATCAGCCCCCATCTCATCATTGTCACTTCGCTGGAATTTGGTGTTTTGATCGTTGCTACTTCCTGTAAAGGGAATATATGAGGATGCGCTTCCCACATTTCAGGCAGCGTGACCAGGTCAAACTCATCCTTCAGGGTAAAAGCATCCAAATCCAGCGAGAATTGTCCACACATAAGAACCTCTTTGATGTAATTTTACAGGAGTTTTGAATGCTTTTCAATTGGCAGGAGTTGGCTGCGTTATAATTAACCATCACAACAAACGAGGTATTTCATGGCCAACAAACTGGTTGAATGTATTCCCAATTTCTCTGAAGCACGCCGACCTGAAGTGGTTGAAAAGATCATTACAGCTATCCAGAGTGTGGCAGGCATTACCATCCTTGACCGGCATTCTGATATGGACCACAACCGGACGGTTGTAACATACATTGGCGAACCGCAGGCTGTAGAAGAAGCTGCTTACCAGGCTATATCTACTGCGGCCGAATTGATCGACCTGGAAGTCCACCGGGGAGAACACCCCCGGATCGGCGCCACAGATGTGGTTCCTTTTGTTCCAATCAGCGATGTTACCCTGGCAGAATGTGTGGAAATGGCTCGCCGGTTAGGAAAACGGGTTGGCAGTGAATTGGGTATACCTGTTTACCTGTATGAAGAAGCAGCCACCCTGCCAGAGAGGCAAAACCTGGAGAATATCCGCCTCGGGCAGTACGAAGGCCTGAAATCTGAAATAGGTACCAATCCTGCTCGCTACCCGGATTTTGGTCCCCCGAAATTAAAGGGAGCCGGGGCAACTGTTATCGGCGCACGCCAACCGCTGCTTGCTTTCAATGTTTACCTTAACACCGATGATGTTACCATAGCCCAACGCATCGCCAAGACCGTCCGGAACTCATCCGGAGGTTTTCGCTATGTCAAAGCAATGGGGGTACTGGTTAACCGCAAAGCCCAAGTTTCGATGAACCTGACCAATTTTCACCAGTCATCCATTGCCACAGTTGTCGAAACCGTCCGCAATGAGGCGAAAAGGTACGGTACCTCCATCCTTTCAACGGAGTTGGTCGGCCTTACTCCCGAAGAAGCGCTGGTAGATGCAGCAGTCTGGTACCTGCATCTTGACCAATTTGACCGGGAACAGATCCTCGAAAGAAAACTATACGAAGTGTTGAATTCTTCTACCGCCCCGCTGGCAAAGGAACCAGCCGAATGGTCGTTTATCGACCAGGTTGCAGCAGGTACTCCCACCCCCGGCGGCGGTTCAGCATCTGCCCACACCGGCGCCCTGGCAGCTGGGCTGGTTGCGATGGTTGGCCGACTTACAGTGGGGAAAAAGAAGTATGCAGCCGTTGAACAGGAAATGTGGCACTTGATTGAAAGAGCAGAGGAGCTCAAATCTGCATTAACCCGGGCTGTTGAAGAGGATGCTCAATCTTTCGAAGACATTTTGCATGCCACCAGGCTGCCGAAGAATACCCCCGAGGAACAAAAAGCACGCGATGAAGCTTTAAGAAATGCATCGGTCCATGCCGCAGAAGTTCCATTGAAAGTGGCAAACCTAAGTTATGAAACGCTGGATCTTGCCAGGCAGGCAATAGAAAAAGGCAACTTGAATGCGATTTCCGATGGCGGAAGCGCTGCAATGCTCAGCCTGGCATCTTTTTCCGGCGCCGGGATGAATGTCAAGATCAACTTGCTCACTTATGCTGAAGAACCAGAAGCGAAGCGGATATTAGGAGAACTGGGAGAGCTTGAGGCTTCTGCCAGCCAGCTCCGTGACACAATCCGCAAGCTGCTCCAGGAACGTGGAGGGATAACACCATTCTGATGCAGTCCTTAAAACACTACAGCCCATTATTACTGTTAAGTTTGATCCTCAGCAGCTGCAGCGCCCAACTATCAGGCGGCCAGGCAGCATTTTCAACGGACACGATTAAAGGGGTAGCCACAATCGAAGCAGCCACCCCTCAATTACCCACAGAGACTGTTACTGCGGAAACAATAGAACCGGAAAATCAATCACTTTTCGATGCTGTACTATGTGAAGAGAGTTACTGCATTTATGATGCCCCGGCATTACTGGAATCACCTTTACCCGCAGACATGAACCAGATTGCAGATGTAACCTACCGGTACGGGACAACCCAGATGGGTCAAAGGGAAGCGCATCTTGGCATGGATGTAAGCAACCCGGGCGGTACCCCTGTACTGGCTGCCGCCGAAGGAATTGTTGTCGTGGCAGGCAATGACGATGTGACTCATTACCATCCCTACGAAAAATTCTACGGCAACCTGGTGATAATTCGCCACGAACTGCCTGGACTGGAGCAGCCCTTGTATACCCTTTATGCCCACCTTTCTGCAGTAACTGTAGAGGTTGGGGAAAGTGTAAAAAAAGGCGACCAGGTTGGGCTGGTAGGCGCGACTGGTGCAGCCATTGGAAGCCACCTTCATTTTGAAGTCCGGCTCGGAAGCATGGACTATAATTCGACCAGCAATCCCGAAATATGGTTGAAGCCGGTTATTAACGGCAGCAACCTCCAAACCGGCATTTTGGCAGTGAAAGTTAACAACCCGAACAATATCCCAATCGATTCACTCCTGATTATCGCCCGCCCTGTTGGTGCATCTCCGGAAAAAAGCAGGGCAGCGAATTACGGCGAAACGTATGCGAAAGGCATCCCCTCCACCGACCCAATCCATGAGATTGCCTTGTTTGGTGCGATTGCACCCGCAGAATATGAGATCATTTTTGAAAAATATGGGAAGTTTTACAGAACAAATGCCAGGGTGGAATCTGGCAAGTTTACCCTGGCTTCCATAGATATGTAAAGGATGAAGAAATGGGCTTGAAACCTGACCATTGGATAAAGAAAATGGCTCTGGAACATGGAATGATCGACCCATTTGTTGAAAACCAGGTTCGTGAAGGGGTGATTTCCTATGGGGTGTCATCCTACGGGTATGATTTCCGTATCTCTGATGAATTCAAAGTTTTTACCGGTTATTCCAACAGCACCATCGATCCAAAGAATTTCGACACCAGCGCTATGCAAGATTTCAAAGGCGATATCTGTATCATTCCTCCCAACTCATTTGTATTGGGTAGGTCGGTTGAGTATTTCCGCATTCCCAGGACTGTACTAACCATCTGCTTCGGGAAAAGTACTTACGCTCGCTGCGGTATCCTGGTAAATATCACCCCATTTGAACCGGAATGGGAAGGGTATGTGACGGTTGAAATATCAAATACCACCCCTTTCCCGGCTAAAGTATATGCTGGCGAGGGATTGGCCCAGGTACTATTCTTCGAAGCAGATGATGCCTGCTCAGTTTCATATGCTGATAAAAAAGGAAAGTACCAGAAACAAAAAACGATCGGGTTGCCAAAGCTCTAAATGGTTTGTGATGAAAAAGCTGGTACAAAACCGTAACCTCGTTTTTCATGTGGATGCTGAGATCAATACAATTCTCATGCTGGTCAGTTTTGCAGCCAGCGTAACCTTTACCCGCGCTTTCCTTTATCTGACTGGCTATCCCCAAATCGGCAACGACGAACTGCACATATCCCACATTTTGTGGGGCGGCCTTTTGATGTTTGCTGCGTTATTGCTACTGATGTTATACGGAAATCGCTGGATTCAAACCCTTGCCGCGATTATGAGCGGGATTGGGATTGGTTTTTTCATCGATGAAGTAGGGAAATTCATTACCCAAACAAATGATTACTTCTACCCGGCGGCAGCTCCAATTATTTACTCCTTCTTCTTATTAACAATCATAGTGCTGATGATTGCCCAGAAGCGGAAGAAACCTGATACCCGCAAAACAATGTACGAAGTTCTCGACCACCTGGATGATTACCTGGATCACAGCTTATCAGCGAAGGAATCAGAAACGCTGCTGAGGAAAGTCGATACGGTTGCGGAACTAGATGGTGATGAAGACATAAAACAGCTGGCCGCTGCATTATCCACTGTGTTGAATTCTCAAAACCTTACTCACCCGCCCCGTAAGATACTCTTTATCGAGCGCATCGAATCCTTTTTCAATGAAAAACTATTGAAAGCCTTAACTAGGAAGAGAGCTCGGATTCTCCTTGCAGCAGCCTGGATTGCCTGGGGTATTTGGTCGCTCCTGTCACCTTTAAAGGTGATCCTCAACCGCAGGAATGAAGAAGCCTTGCTGTCAATCATTGAAAGTATGGTAGATGCGAACCTCATTGATGCAGCGATCACCCAATCGTTGTTCCAGCTGCGGATTTTGTTAAGCTTATCACTCGGAATTCTAATCATACTGGCAGCAATTATCCTGCTTTTGAAGAAAGACCGCATCGCCGCTTATGTAGCATTTTGGACTCTATTGATAAGCATAACGGTTTCCAATCTGCTTTTGTTTTACTTTGATCAATTCTCAACTATATTTAACGCAGCAGTTCAGTTTTTCCTGTTATTCACCCTGATTGCCTATCAACGCAAATACCTCAGGGGGGATTCTGCTACAATATAGGCATTAATGATGGCCAAACACGAGCTTTACCAGCAAATAGCTGAACATTTCCGTCTCCGCATCTTCAGGGGTGAGTTGAATCCTGGCGAAAAATTACCTCCTATGCGAGAGCTGGCAGAACGTTGGAATTGCACGGTGGGTACTGTCCAACGCGCATACCAACAGCTGGCAAACGAAGGGCTGGTAACGAGCATGCACGGCCAGGGGACAAGGGTGGCAGCTTCCCTTCCGAACAGTCAATCTTCCACTCTGAGGACAGTCTCCCTGGTACATAAAGCAGAATCGTTCCTGATCGAATCTTTTATGACAGGCTATGATAAAAACGAGATCCAAAACGCCCTCCAGCTGGCTATGGATCACTGGCGCCAGGCAGAAGAAGCCATAAACAAGCGGGCTGAGGTCTCGCAAAAGATCTCCTTTAGCGGAAGCCATGACCTGGCTTTGGTGATGGTTGCCGCAAATTTTGATGAGCTTCATCCGGAATATTCGTTGAACCTGTCTTTTTCCGGCAGCC
Organism: Leptolinea sp. UBA4782; assembly: GCA_002403095.1. Classification (GTDB taxonomy): domain Bacteria; phylum Chloroflexota; class Anaerolineae; order Anaerolineales; family Anaerolineaceae; genus UBA4782. The sequence continues at coordinate 51,133 of DHHC01000040.1, read as the reverse complement.
TGGGCGGATTGATTGCCCTCTCAGAAGGAAAAGCAGAGCTGGCAGGCTGCCATTTATGGGACGCCAAGTCAGACACCTACAATGATCCCTTCATAAAGAAGATATTCAGCACCGCAACTACCGCAGTCACCCTGGCGCAGCGCCGGGTAGGATGGATTACAAGCCCTGGTAATCCTAAGTTATTCAACGGAATTAACGACCTTGCCCGGGACGATATAATGTTTGTTAACCGCCAGGAAGGTTCCGGCACACGCGTTTGGCTGGACTCCAAACTTGCAGAAATCGGGCTGGATGGGAAAAACATTCACGGGTATGAAAATGTTGTCTGGACCCATTCGGAAGCAGCGCAGAGAGTAGCTGAGAAAAAAGCGGATGCGACATTGGGATTAGAGGCAGCAGCCCAAGCCTTTGACCTAAATTTTGAGTTCACTACGCTGGAACAATACGACCTTGTCTTCCTGAATAAACCGGAACCCCACCAGGGGATGCAAGTGTTTATAAATTACCTGCAATCCCCATCAGCAAAGAAGACAATCCAAAAAATGGCTGGCTATGATACCAGCCTGACAGGCAAGATCCGGCAGATACAATGAACGACCTGGCATTTTCCAGGTCGTTCATTATAAATTCTTCAAATTATCGTCAATGAATTTCTGCTTTGGCAGCGTGAGCAGCCCGTTCCATAGCAATAAACATTTCCTGGGCTTGTTCTTTGGATAAATTTGTGTCCAGAAGTGGGAGGTAGACCCCTTCTTCCTTTGCAAAATGGACTTTCACCAGTGTGAATAATCCAAAAAGAAGTAGCTTAAGGTCGTTTTCTTGGTGAGAATCAATGCTACCCTCAACTAGAGTTGCTCTTAAGCGTCCCAATGCCAAGGTCAATTGTTCGATTTCAACGTGGTCACGGCTCATTGTTGCCGTAGCAGATGAACTGCCCATTACTTTTTGCACAACCGGATATAAGGCTGCTTCTTCAGCACGGGCATGCGGCAGTAAGTGTTCCTTGAGGAATGAATATGCTTCACCTATTTTTTCAAGGTTTTTTGATGTTAGCGGATTATTCACCGCAAGTCCGGCTTTCTTAAGGTTTTCGATGTTTGGGAAGAGATCTTTATGTTCGTCTCTCAGTGGTTGGGTCAGTGTAATCATCTTTCGTCTCCTATTCAATATTGATATTCTTTACATCTCTAATATATTGTTTTGTGAGACTAAAATCCATGATATTAATCAATTAATTGTCGAAACTATGATTAATTCCAAAGAAGACCCCATATTGATGTGCAGCAAATAATTTTAATGCAGTTCGTTCTGGGCTTTTGCTTTCAATCCTTCCCTATCTCTCACAGCCACCCAACCCCGGCCAGATCTGATCAAACCTGCCTTTTGAAAACGGCTCATCACCCGGCTCGCACTTTCTACGGTTGCGCCTGCCATTGCTGCTATATCCTCCCTGAAAAGTGGAACCTGTAATAGGAGTTCTGGTCCTTTTTGTTCTCCAAATTTGTCAGCGAGCATAACTAATATACTGGCAATCCGATCTTCGACACTGAGTGCACCTAGTTGGTGTACCCGTTCATTTGCTTGCCTTAATCTTACAGCCATAATCTCTATAAACCTTATTGCCACATCCGGGAATCGCATTAGTATCTTATGAATTTCGGCATTGGTGATCACCAAAACACAACATGAGGTATGAGCCTGGGCAGATTCAGAATAAGTTTCATTACCCAGGCTTGAGAACGCGCCAAAGAATTCACCAGGGTTAAGCAGATCGAGCAGAATGTCACGACCTGTCAGAGAATGCTGCATCAAGCGGACCTTTCCATCTGCAATAATAAAAAGCTTGTCGCCCACATCTCCAGAATAACAAATGAAATCACCAGTGTGAAAATCTTTTTCAACAATCAACGAATTTACCCATTTGAGGTCGGAAGGACTTAGGCTTTGAAGGAATGGCAAATTTCGAAGTATCTCAAGGCGAAGAGAAATGGAACACTGGTGTGCTTCGGTAACCTTGATTTCAAGGGGAGAATGTTTCCTGGATACCATTACTGGTTATTATACACATGCATAAAGAGGTACTTACTGACAAAAATTAATGTAATGCATGAATATTATTGAGTGAGGTGGAATTGCCTGTACCTCGATGGTAAACAGTTGACTTAAGGTGATGTGGTGAGGAGTATTTGTCGGGGCGGGCGGAATTGCCTGTACCTCGATGGTAAACCGTCGACTTAAGGTGATGTGGTGAGGAGTATTTGTCGGGGCGGGCGGAATTGAACCGCCGACCTCACGGTCCCGAACCGTGCGCTCTAACCGGGCTGAGCCACGCCCCGAACAGTGCAATTATACCATCCCGGACCCACTTAGCAAGATTTCCAGCTAAAAAAATCCTTGACCTTTAGTTTCCTTTTCATATTTACCATCATTTTGCAACCATGCTTTCATACTTTTTGTTTTTCTTTCATTTTTTGGCTGCATCAAGTAGAATTGGCTAATATCATTTCAAGGAGAAAATATGGCAAACGACAAGAAAGTCAGGGTAGCGATCATCGGTGTTGGAAACTGTGCCTCTTCCCTGGTTCAGGGAGTTCATTATTACCACAAGGCAAAAGAGACTGACCGCATTCCGGGATTAATGCATGTCAACCTGGGCGGATACCATGTCAGCGATGTGGAATTCTCAGCAGCCATCGACATTGTAGATACCAAGGTTGGAAAAGACCTATCGGAAGCAATCTTCGCCTTCCCAAACAACACCTATAAGTTCTCAGACGTCCCTAATCTGGGGGTAAAAGTTGCGCGGGGGATGACCCACGACGGTTTGGGGAAGTACCTGTCAGGCATTGTCCATAAAGCGCCTGGACCGACAGATGACATCATCAAGATATTGAAGGACACCGGCACAGATGTTGTGGTCAATTATCTGCCGGTTGGTTCTGAAATGGCTACCAAATGGTATACCGAACAGATCCTGGAAGCCGGTTGCGGCATGGTCAACGCCATCCCCGTATTCATATCCAGCTCTGAATACTGGTCAGAACGTTTCCGACAGAAGAACCTGCCCATCCTCGGAGATGACATTAAAAGTCAGGTAGGCGCAACCATCCTGCACAGGGTTTTAACCAGCTTGTTTGTAGACCGTGGTGTGCTCCTCGATCGGACATACCAGTTGAATTTCGGCGGTAATACTGATTTTCTGAATATGCTGGAGCGTGAACGCCTGGAATCAAAGAAAATCTCCAAAACCAATGCTGTCACCAGCATGCTACCCTACAACCTGGCGCCTGAAAATGTTCATGTGGGGCCATCAGATTATGTCCCCTGGTTGACCGACCGAAAATGGTGCTATATCCGGATGGAAGGAACAACTTTTGGGGATGTACCTTTGAATGTAGAAGTTAAACTAGAGGTCTGGGATTCCCCAAATTCTGCCGGTGTTATAATTGACGCAGTGCGCTGTGTCAAACTTGCTTTAGACCGAAAAATTGGCGGACCATTGATCGCACCTTCATCTTACTTTATGAAGTCTCCGCCGAAGCAATTCAAGGATGAGACAGCCCACGAAATGACCGAGGCGTTCATCCGAGGAGAATAAGGTACACCGCTTCCGGTTCTTTGAGAACCGGAAGCTTTTTAAAAAATGTCGCGTGTTCTTACTGTTTTTCTCTTATTGATATTGCTTTCCTCCTGTGGACAGGCGGGTTCTGTTGATATTGCTTCCCAGCAGACCCAGGCATTTCAGAATGCATTGCTTACAGCAACATTTTCTTTGCCATCACCGACAGCATCAGCAACTTTGCCTCCACCTACCAGCACGCCTGAACCAGCAGCCACAATCACCCCTGGCCGCACCCCCCCGGTTCAACCTGGTGTTTTTACGACAAGCCTGTTAAACCTGGTAGACCAGCCCAGCCAGTATATTGAAGATTATTGCGGATATCTGCGAAATAAGTGGGATCCGACCAAAAGTGCACCCGGAACAGTAGTGATGCCGATTATGTTCCATTCGATCACAGATGGCGCGGTTACCAGCGCTGACCAAATCCACGTCTCCCAGTTCCAGCAGCTTATCAAGGACTTGCGGGACCAGGGTTTTGAAGCAATTTCGATGACCCAATTTGTCGATTTCATGTATGAGAATGCAAAGATCCCCCAGCGGTCTGTGCTACTGATTGTGGATGACAGAAAGCGCTCAGAGTATTTTGAAACCCATTTCAGGCCACTTTATAATGATTATGGCTGGGTAGTTGTGAATGCCTGGATCAGCCACCCGGATACTGCTCCTTACCTGTGGGAAGAGAATGCCTGGCTGGAGCAGCAGGGGTATGTGGACCACCAGGCGCATGGGGTGATCCATAATATCAATATGACCTCTGATTCTACGGACGAGTACATACGGGGAGAATTATTCGGCTCTATAGAAGCTTTCCAGCTGCATTTTTCCAAGATCCCAACCGCAATTATTTGGCCGGGGGGCAGCTTTACCAGCCGCAGTGTTGAGATTGCGCGCGAAGCAGGGTACAAAGTGGGCTTTACGATAAATCCACGCGGTCCGGTTATGTTCAACTGGGTTCCACAAGGGATCAGCCTTGACCCAATGCGGCCATCCTACATACCAGAAGGAGACATCCATGACCCACTGATGACCCTCCCCCGGTATTGGGATACCGATGCCTCCTACCACATTGATACGGTAAGACAGATCGGCAATGAAGCAGCCAGTTATGCAGAAACAAATAAAGCTGCAGAACTGGAATATTACGATATTGTTTGTGCTCCAGAAATAGGCGAGATGCCAGGCGGGCAGCCTTAGGGAATTATGGATAATTGCATTTTCTGCAAAATCATAAATGGTCAGGTTCAGGCAGAGTTCTTGCACCAGGATGATGAGGTGACTGCGTTCTTCGATGCCAGACCCATCACCCCCATCCATGTGCTGGTAGTGCCTAATAAGCACATCGCATCGGTGAACCAACTGGATACCAGCAATGAAGGTCTTTTAGGACACATGATCATGGTCGCGAGAGCACTGGCTTTCCACTTCCACCTGAAAGAGTCCGGATACCGGTTGGTGATCAATACCGGACCGGATGCTGGGCAGTCAGTTTACCACCTTCATTTGCATTTGATCGGTGGAGAGCCAATGCCATTCAGCGTCAAGAAATGAGACGAATGGTCAAGAGATGCCTTATCGGGGTCATAATGGTACTGTTCATGGCTGGTTGTGTCCGTCCAGCCTACGATGATTCCTTTATCCCGCCTGCAGGTCCATTTGTCACACCCAGCCCTCAAACAGGCTGGCAAGTACCTACCCATAATCCTGTGCTGCCTGTTTATACGCCGACCCCTAATCCGCCTCGACAGCTGCCTGTAACCAGGACAGAAACGATTGAGTATACAGTAAAAAGCGGTGATACCCTGGCAGCTATAGCAAAATACCATACCCTGCCCTTAAGTGTCGTTGCCGAAACAAATAACATCGAGGATCCCAACCTGTTGGAAGTCGGCCAGGTACTTGTTTTGCCTCCGCCGGAATTACAGGAAACTGGTTCTGCATTTAAGATCCTGCCCGATTCTGAAATCATCCGCAGCCCGACTGCGATAGGCTTCAGAGTGGAAGATTTCACACAGGCGACGGGTGGATTTCTGAGCACCTACCGGGAGGAAGTTGGGGATGTGGAATTGACTGGCGCCCAGATCATCGAACGGGTCAGCCGTGAATTCTCAGTACACCCCCATGTGCTGCTTACATGGCTTGAATACCAGGGAAACTGGATCAGCAGCTCAAATCCGGATGAAACCCAACAAAAATTTCCGGCAGGCTATCAAAATCCCTACTATGAAGGTCTTTACTATCAGATGGCCTGGACAGCCAACAACCTGAACATGGGATACTACTTGTGGAAAACGAATGCTGTATCCGCCTGGATCCTGAACGATGATGCTGTTATCCCCCCTGATCCTACCATCAATCCAGGAACAGCTGCCGTACAGCACCTAGCATCGTTAATCATGGACCAGCCTGCCTGGCGCAGCGCAGTATCGGAGAACGGTTTTAGCGAAGTCTTTACCCGATACTTTGGCCAGGCATTTGACTACTCCATAGACCCACTTATTCCCGCAAATCTTACCCAGCCTGTGATGCAGCTGCCCTTTGAGGAGAACAGTGTCTGGTCTTTCACCGGTGGACCGCATGGCGCATGGGGCACAGGTTCTGCCTGGGGAGCAATTGATTTCGCCCCGCCAGGTGATGCCCTGGGTTGCGTGCAAAGCGACGCCTGGGTCACAGCAGCTGCAGGAGGGGTTGTTACCAGGTCAGAAAATGGCGTGGTAGCAATTGACCTGGATGGTGACGGTTATGAAGAAACCGGCTGGGTGTTGCTCAACCTGCATATTGAAACCCGTGACCGCATCCCAGCAGGCTCAACAGTGGTAGCCGGAGATAGGATCGGTCATCCATCCTGCGAAGGTGGAGTTTCCAACGGAACCCACGTTCATTTAGCCCGGAAATTCAATGGTGAATGGATCCCGGCTGACCAGAGCATCCCGTTTATACTGGACAGTTGGGTTTCTCAGGGTACTGGTGTAGAATATAATGGTTATCTGGTAAAGAATGGACAAGTTGTCGAAGCCTGGGATCATCGCACAGAACTCAATCAAATTCAGCGCTAAGAAGAAATCCCTTTTACTGTTCCTTTTCTTTGTGTGGCTGTTCCCTGCAATGGCCTGTACTCGCAGCGTCAAGTATCCCGATGCTCCGCCAACATTAATACCTTTTACTCCTCAGCCCGCCACCCAGGCTGCGCAAGAAACGGCAGCAGTGATAATTTCCGAAAATCCGGTCAGCACTCCGGAGGTTGACCCAAGCATTTCACCGACAGCAGCTCCGCCTATTCTTTACTACACGCAAGCAGGGGATACTGTACCTCTCATTTCAGTCCGGTTTGGGGTCAGCCCCGAAGAAATCAATTCACCTGAAGCGCTGCCAGCGACAGCATTATTGAAACCTAATTTATTGCTGATCATCCCCAACCGTCTCACGGCTACCGGCCCGGATGGGATGTTGTTCCCGGATAGCGAGGTTGTTTTCTCACCCTCAGCGAAAGATTTTGATGTCGAAGCATTTGTCGCCCAAACAAACGGTTATCTTTCAACCTACTCAGAATGGCTATCAAGCGGAAAAACATCCGGTGCGCAACTGATTGAAAAGGTCGCAATTGAAAACTCAGTCAATCCCATGCTTCTGCTGGCACTGCTCGAATACCAGAGCGGGTGGGTCTACGGGCAGCCTTCAACCCTGGCGCAGACTGAGTACCCGATCGGGTATATCGAATACTCAGCTAAGGGTCTGTATCACCAGCTTGCCTGGGCTGTCCAACAATTGTCAATCGGATATTACGGCTGGAGGGCTGGAACCCTGACAGAACTGGTTTTCGGAAATTATGAGAGCTTAAGGATTGCCCCCACCCTGAATGCTGGCACTGTAGCTGTGCAGTACCTCTTCTCAAAATTGTATTATTCCAACCAGTGGGCAGGAAATTTGTACTCACCTGATGGCCTGCCAGCTATGCATGAAAGTATGTTTGGCAATTATTGGGTGCGATCTCAGACTGTGGAACCCCTGTATCCACCTGACATTACTCAGCCAAAGCTTGAGCTACCCTTTAATGCTGGAGTGTTATGGAGCTTAACCGGAGGGCCGCATTCAGTCTGGGGTACCAATGGAGCTCTTGGTGCGCTGGATTTTGCCCCTGCCAGCGACGAGAATGGTTGTTTGGAATCTTCTGAATGGATTACATCAGCTGCTCCCGGGCTGGTGGTGCGGGTAGGTCCAGGTCTGGTAATGGTTGATTTGGATGGAGATGGGTACGAACAAACCGGCTGGAATATACTCTACTTACATGTAGCAACCAAGGACAAGGTGGTTGTAGGTACTTACCTCAAGCAGGATGGTCGCATTGGGCATCCCTCTTGCGAAGGCGGCACATCTACCGGTACTCACCTGCATTTCGCCCGCAAATATAATGGAGAGTGGATCCTGGCTGACGGACCTATGCCGTTCGTCCTCAGCGGATGGACTGCTCACAATGGATTGGCTGCCTACAAAGGGAACTTGACCAAAGATGACCAGATCGTGACTGCTAGCCAGGTTGGTTCCTATGAAAGCCGGATAACCCGCTAACACTTATATCAATGCGAAAAAGTCATATTTCATTAATTGTAATTTTCTTGTTCCTGGTCACCATATTAAGCGGATGTTTTCAGCCCGACATAGATACTATACCCGAAGCATCAGGGATGACACCAGCCCCGGGTGAAGACCAGATAACCCTGCCTACTGCACTGCCCACCCGGCCTGAATATTCACCTGGCGAGCTGGTTGATTACACCTGCCAGACCGGCGACAACCTGCCTGCATTGGCTGCCCGCTTTAATACCACCGAAATGGAGATCAGGAAAGCAAACCCGGTTCTGCCAAAGGATGTCACCACTCTGCCGCCGGGATTGCCGCTAAAGATCCCTATATATTACCGGGCGCTGTGGGGCACTTCATACCAGATTATCCCAGATGGTCTGTATGTAAATGGACCGGCGCAAAAGGATTTTGATGCTGTTGCGTTTGTGGACAATATGCCTGGCTGGTTCAAGAATTACCGGGTCTGGGTAGCCAAAAGATGGTACCAGGGTGGTGAAGTAATCAACTACCTGGCAGAGAACAACAGCATTTCTCCGCGTTTGCTGCTGGCATTGATCGAATACCAGACTGGAGCATTGACCCAGGCAGCTATGACTGTTTCTGAAGAGTCGCCAATGGGTCTGAACGACCCATTCCGTAATGGATTGGTTGAGGAAATGTTGTATATTGTGAATCTTCTTAACAACGGATATTACGGCTGGCGGACCGGAAGTTTAATCTCATTTGAACGTAAGGACGGTCGGCTGGAATTCCCTGATCCCTGGCAAAATGCAGCCACTGTGGCATTACAACAATATTATGCATCCATTTTAAATCAAGAAGGCTATCAGCTGGCTGTTTCAGGTGAAGGTCTGGCCAAAACCTATGCTCAATTATTCGGTAATCCCTGGGCCGTCGCCTCTGATCATATCCCAGGAAGTCTGCAGCAGCCGGATTTCAGCCTTCCGTTTTCTTCCGGGTATTCCTGGGCTTTTACCGGGGGTCCACACACCGCCTGGGGAACCGGGCAGCCGCTTGCAGCGCTCGACTTTGCCCCGCCAAGCGTGGTTGGAGGTTGCGCTCCAACAGATGAATGGTCCACAGCAGTTGCAGACGGTATCATCGCACGCACTGGCGATGCGCTTGTGATCCTCGACCTGGATGGAGATATGGATGAACGCACTGGCTGGGCGATATTCTACCTGCACCTGGCCAACAGCAGCATCCCATCGGTAGGAACTGAGCTTAAAAAGGGTGACCCGATTGGAATCCCTTCCTGCGAAGGTGGCCACGCAACTGGAACCCACGTTCACATTGCTCGCAAATACAATGGCGAATGGATCCCGGCTGAAGGTGTCCTGGCATTCAACCTTGAAGGCTGGATCGCCTTTAATGGGTCTGCGGAGTATCAGGGTGAACTGCGCCGTTTCAGCCGGGTTGTGGTAGCCAACCAAAGTTCTGAAATCTCCAGCCAAATCCAGGCTGGGCAATAGCATATCAGCATGAGTTTCTAAAAAAATGCAGCCGTGCGGCTGCATTTTTTTATTGGATTGTTACCTTATGAGTTATAGGTACTGCCTGTGCCAGCATTGCCTGGGCTGGGCAGTATTTCGTGCTGGAAAGCTCCACCGCCCTGTCAACAGCACCAGGATCGAGGTTTATCCCGCTGAGGATATACTCGACCGTAATACTGGTAAACACTTTGGGGTGATCAGCAGCTCGTTCAGCATGCACTCGCACCTCAAAACTGGTTACCTCCTGGCGTTTTTTCTGCAGGATGGAAATTACATCCATACCTGTGCAACCTCCCAGGCTTACAAGCATCAACTCTAACGGCCGAAAACCGTCGTCATCGCCGCCAAACTGTGGGTCTGTCCCCAGGTCGACCTTGAAGCCCGAGTCAGCAGTGCCCTCAAAGCTCATCCCCTTCTTCCAGGTTACATTGGCATCCATTTCTTATTCCTGTTCTTTTAATGCACTTCGAATTTCACCCAGCAGGTGCACTGCTGGACCAGCCCCTACCATTTCACCAGCGCCGAAATTAATCGCCGTGTGAGGGACGCCGCTGACATTGTACTGGTTGGACAACTCCGGAAATTCAGTCGCTTCTACCATTTCTGCCACAACCAGGTCATTCTCCATTGCCATCTGAAAAGCAAGCACCACGGCTTGCGGGCAGTATGGTCAGGTTGGGGTTACAAATACCTGCAGGTTAACCGGCTTTTTCAGGTCATTCAGGTAAGTCTTAACCTCAGGCTCCAATCCGGATTCTCCATTAGAAACCAGAACCGCCGAATGAACCAGCGTTCCGAATTCATGCCCGGCTGGAATACCATAAATGCGGATGCCGTAATCAATCAGCTGATCCGATTCCTGGGCGCAAATCACTATGGCGGGTGTTTTATCAATTTTATACTGTTTGGCTGTGTCACCATCCTCTTCTACATCCAACTTTTCCAGTGACACTTTGTCCGAGACGGCAGCCACCTCCTCAAGCAGCTGCCAGGTTTGTTCACAGTAATCGCAATTCTCTGGGCTGCTGCCAAAGAATAACAACTTCACAGGTCGTTTCATTTCTGCAAACATCTCGCCAAGCTGATTTATTATGCTTTCATTAAGCATTTTATCCATCAATAACCTCCAAATGTAATTGTAGCAAACGCAAATTTTCTTTTCATAGTACCCGATACCGTACCAGAATATTCTATTCTAGCTGAAAATTGCCAGCAAAAAGTAAGGCACCCATCAGCATACAAAGATGCCTTGCTTTCATCCCTATGACTACTTTGCGGACAGCGCAGCCATGGTGATGTAATTATAGGGTTTATTGAAATGCGGCAGGAAGAAGATATCTGCCAGCGCGAGTTTATCAATGGTGACCTTCTCCTGGATAGCCAGCGAGAACATGTGGATCCCCATTGACATATCGTATGTTGAAGCCATCTGCGCGCCGATGATCACACGAGTATCCGCGTTGTAAACAATACGCAGCTTGACCTTTGGATTCTCAGTCTTGATGAATTCAGGTTTCTGGAAATCCTCATAGTCAGTGAAGGCGGCATTAATTCCAAATTGCCTGGCTTTTGCATACGAAAGCCCGGTGGATACCATTTTCAGGTCGTAAATACAGATCCCGTTTGACCCCTGTACACCAGCAGATTCAAGGTCTCCGCCGCATGCATTGTGGGCTGCAATGATGCCCGAACGGACTGCGTTGGTCGCCAGGGCAATATAGCTGGGTCCATCCAGGGCATTGTCATACACCGTGGCGCAATCGCCAATAGCATACACATCTTTGATATTGGTTTCCTGGTGTTTGTTTACCAGATATGCACCATTGCGGAATTTCTCAAGTTTCCCTTCACCCAGGCTGGTGTTCGGCTTAAACCCGATACACAACACCACCATGTCTGCCTTATAGGTATTTTTATCCGTAACTACTTCTTCAACCCTTTCCTTGCCCCGCAGCTCAACCACCTTTTCGCCAAATGCCAGGTGGATATGGTGGTCTTGCAGGTTTTTGCTCATCAGGTCGGTAAACTCTTTGTCATAGTAAACAGACAATGGAGCATCGACGATATCAATCAAGGTGGTGTTCTTGCCATGCCGGTCAAATGCTTCTGCCAGTTCAACCCCAATGTACCCGGCGCCAACGACAGCCACGCTTTTAATGTCAGGTGTTTTTATCTTCTCAATAACTTCGGCTGCATGCTGATACAACTTCACTAGCTGCACATTCTTTAATTCTTTTCCAGGTATATTGGGTTCGATCGGCCATGAACCGGTAGCCAGGATCAATTTATCATAATCATCCTCGATGATAGTACCATCTTTGCGGCGGGCATAGATCTTTTTCTCGTCAAAATCGATTTTTTCAACCGGTGTTTCCATGAAGATGGTTGCGCCCATGGATTCAAGGGTTGGTTTGTCTGCATAAAACAACCCTTCTGGCCCATCGATTTGATCTCCAATCCAGAGCGCCATTCCGCACCCCAGGAAACTGATATTTGAGTTTGAATCGTAAACAACTACCTGTTGACCCGGGTAATTGGTGATGATCGTCTTAATGGCAGCAGTGCCAGCATGATTTGCGCCTACAACAATAATTTTACTCATGGCAATTTCCTCCATCTGTATTATTAATACGAATTATACCTTTTTTATACTATATTTCAAATTAATGAAAGACTGCTGATCATCTTTGACAATGCAGTCAAGAGCCTGGTTAAAAGGGAAGACTCTCCTGTAGTATACCTACCCATCTTAAGTCATCAAGCAGGATTAAGACTAAGCCAACCGCCAATTAGGAAATGCATCCATATCCAGTGAATCCCGCACGCCGTGCACAAAACGGTAATATCCGGCTGTTGCGATCATGGCGGCATTATCTGTACACAGAGAAATGTGCGGAATGTTAACCTTAACCGGTGATTTTGATTGAAACGCTTCCCGCAATGCACGGTTTGCCGACACACCCCCAGCTATAAGGATCTCGCTGGCAGAAAACTCTTCAGCGGCACGTAAAGTTTTTTCCAGCAAGACATCCACAACGGCTTCCTGGAAGCTGGCTGCCAGATCATTAACCGGCAATGCCTGATGGTCCTCTTCTATTTTTCTTACTATGCGCAAGACCGCAGTTTTTAGACCGCTAAAGGAAAAATCCCAGGACCCCTCCAGCCTTGTACGCGGGAACTGGAACGCCTTTGGGTCGCCCTGTTCTGCAGCCTTTTGGATTGAAGGACCTCCAGGATATGAAAGTTCCAGCAGCCTGGCTACCTTGTCAAATGCTTCGCCCGCCGCATCATCCAGCGTCCCGCCCAACCTGCGGTAGCGGAGATGGTCTTCCATCAAGTACAACTCGGAATGTCCGCCTGAGACCAGCAAAATAACCAGCGGGAATTGAGGGTGCGGGGAAGGATGCGGATCATTTGCAGAACGCACCCAGGCTGAGTAAACATGCCCCTCCAGGTGATTAACCCCGATGATTGGGATATCCCCCGCAACTGCTATTCCTTTTGCCATGTTTAAGCCAACCACCAGTGACCCCGCCAGTCCAGGACCGCGTGTCACAGCGATTGCATCGACATCTCCCAGTCCAATATGGGCTTTATGCAGCGCCTGGTCCACAACACCATAAACAGTCTTGATGTGCTGGCGCGAGGCAACCTCAGGAAACACCCCGCCATAGGCTGCATGCAGGTCTACCTGGCTGGCAACCACACTGGAAAGCAGCATGCCTCCATTTTCGACAACGGCAGCGGCTGTTTCATCGCACGAGGATTCTATTCCAAGAATCCGGGCAGGGGTAAAAGTTGTCTCTGGCATGGGCATTTCCTTTACTGCTTCACTGGCAGAACGAGATCAAGCGGGTAATCAGAAAGGCGTTCGAAACTGCAATCAGGCAGAGCCACAAATGTATCTTCCAGGCGGATTCCAAATCCCTTATCAGGGTAATATAAGCCCGGCTCAATGGTAAAAACTGACCCAGGTTGAATCGTGTGATCCGGCGTCATGATCATGCTGCTAAATGGGCGCTCATGCACATTCAGCCCCAACCCATGTCCAATGGAGTGCACATACCCCTCATTCGTATCTGGCTGGTTCATAATTGTCGGGTGGCCATGCGATTCAAAGAATTTGCAGGTTTGCTCCTGGTAAGTGCTGAAGCGCTCCCCAGTTTTCAGCTCCTTAACCAGATCAAAGTAGATTTTGTGAACCTGTTCGTATGCTTGGAGAACTTCATCTGTCGCGTAACCGAGCGACCAGGTGCGGGTAAAATCATAAAAGTAACCGCCGCCCTGCTCACAGGGGAAGATATCAAAAACGATCGTCTTTCCCAGCGTGATCACATCTGAATTATTGCCGGTTGAATGCGGAACACCGGCATCCCTCCCAATCGCAAAGATAGTCCCTTCAGGGTTCTCGGCACCCCGCTCTGCCAGCCAAAGGTTGATTTTGTGCTTCACTTCACCGATCGTCAGCGGAGTTCCATCCGGTTTCATCAATGTATCATGTTTCACCTGGCAGCTGGTGAGAAAATCGGCGGTATTACCCACCACCTGCTGAGTGACATCAGCCATTTTACGGATGCGGGCCAATTCATTCGTATCCTTTGTTTCCCGGGCAAGCATCAAGACATCGTTTTCAAGATTGCCAACCAGTTCAACTTCTGGCAGCTGCTGCTGCAGTCCAGCCATTTGTATATAGGCAGTTCCGAGGTCTTTTTCCCCGTAAAGAGCGACCTTACCGGATTTTATTCCAGCCCGCTCAAACATTTTTTTGTACCGCAGTATGCCAGTCCTCTGCCTGTCTCCCTTTGTTTCTTCAAGCAGTGTCTCCACTGGAAATTGGGAATACAGTTGAACATCAAAGCCTGTTTTGGCGGCTTCTTCCCGCTCCATACCATTGCAGAAGAGCATCCCCTTTTCACCCGCCTTTAGCAAAATATCTGCGGTTGTCAGGTGCGCCCCCCCAGTCAGGTACACCATGGCTGGATTATGGTCTGCCCTGCCTGTGACAAGCAAAGCAGCAATATCATGCTTTTTCATCAGTGCTTGAATATCCGATTTCATAAAGGATCCTTCTCCTGCCTTATTCTCTCAATGTAACACCCTGGCAATTGCTGCCAGCAATGGTTCTTCCTGCTCCGGGAATATTGTGCGCGCATCCAGGATAACAGTCTCGTTCTCAATCCGGGCAATTACCGGGGGTGAATTTCTCCTCAGCTTCGATAGAAACCGGTCGGGATTTTCCACCGTTAGTTGTAATACCCATGTGGGCAAAGTTTCCTCAGGCAAAGAACCTCCCCCAATTGCAGACCTGCCTGGTTGAACCTCTCCTGCTCCAAGAGCCAGTTTCCAATGCTCAACCGTTGTTTTCAAGCCAGCTTCATCCTTTGCTATCATCTGCCAGACAGGCACCTGGTCTTCAGCTTCCCCTTTCAGGTAATGGTCCAGGGTAGCCGAAAGCGCTGCCAGGCAAAGTTTATCAGCCCGGACGGCCCGTGCAAGCGGGTGTTTCTTCACTTTATCCAGCAATTCTTTACGGCCGACAATGATACCTGCCTGCGGTCCTCCCAGCAGCTTATCACCAGAAAAACAGACCACATCAACTCCGGCTTCCAGGCTTTCCTGCACGGTCGGCTCATGCAGTAAGCCGTATCTGGAGGTGTCCAACAAAGCGCCTGAGCCCAGGTCGTCCAGCACAGGGATGTCCTGGCTATGTGCTGTGCTGACAATATCCGACAGCGCTGGCTCACTAGTAAAGCCAATAATGCGGTAATTGGAGTGGTGTGCCCGCATGATCAATGCAGGTTTTTCTACCAGGGCTTTTTTATAATCTGCTATGTGCACGCGGTTGGTGGTCCCAATTTCGTACAGGATTGCCCCAGATTGGCTCATAACTTCCGGTACCCTGAAACCGCCCCCGATTTCCACCAGCTGGGTGCGCGAGATGACAACTTTACGCCGGCGTGCCAGGGCAGACAGGCATAAAAGCACAGCTGCCGCATTATTATTTACCACCAGCGCAGCATCAACACCCAGAAGCCGTTTTAGCTGTTCTTCAGCATGCACTGACCGGCTGCCGCGCTTGCCATTGTCCAGGTTGAATTCGAGGGTTGTATACTCCCCACCTGCAACAGCCGCCGCCTGGAGCGCAGATTTTGATAATGGCGCTCTGCCCAGGTTGGTGTGGATCACCACCCCGGTAGCATTGATAACAGGACGTAGGGTTGGCGTGAACCAGCTTTCAAGATGTATTTCAACATCATGCAGGATCGTTTCAGCATTAGTAGTCTGCCCTGATCCTTGTCCACTCCGGATCCGGTAGATGGTTTCTCTGATCGCCTTTACCACCAGGTCACGGCCGTATTGCCCTACCAGAGTCTTGGCTGTATCTTCTTCCAGCAGCCGTCCAACAGCCGGGATGGACCGTAGGTCAGGCATTATCAGCTTCCTTCGGCTGCCAGCGGCTGCGTTCGCGGATGCGGATGAATGTCTCGATCAGGATAAAACCCAATGCAATTGCTATCGCAAGGAAGCTGGTTAAGAGCCTTCCCAATTGCAGCCATGCCAGCACCCCGGCATAGATTCCGCACCATCCAGCCTGGCGGATTATCACATTCGCTTCTGCCGGCGGGATGGATGGAAACCGCAGGTTAAGAAAAGCTACCAGCGGCAGCGCCGGCCCGCTGATTGCAAGGGTTATAAAGAAGAAAAAGAGCCACCTCGGACCGAGAGTGGGTAATGCAAATCGGATGACCATGACCAGACCTGCCCAACCGATAATGGAAATCAAAATTCCTGCTATTACAATTCGCTTGAAAGAAGGCACACCTACCTCCAGATTTGTTTGAAAATACTATACCATAACTCAACCCCACATGAGGCAACCTCAAGTGGGGCGAATTTCCTTTCTTAATGCAAGTATGATAAAATCTCCTGCATAAGCTCATCTAGAGAGGTAGAGGGACCGGCCCTGTGAAACCTCGGCAACCGCAAAAAAATGCAGGTGCCAATTCCGGCAGGAGTTTTTCCTGGAAGATGAGGGCAGCCTAAAGTCCCTCTATTTCCAGAGGGATTATTTTTATCAGGAAAAGATTATGGAAAAGACCTTCACCAACCGCAGTTACCTTGACCTTATTTCCAGGAAAGTAGTCTTGTTTGATGGAGCAATGGGTACCAGCCTGCAGAAAATGGATCTGACACCGGAGCAATTCGGAGGTGAAAGAACCGCTGGTTGTAACGACTACCTCGTGATTTCTTATCCCAAAGCTGTAGAAACTGTGCATCGCTCATTCCTTGAGGTTGGCGCTGACGCAATCGAAACCTGTACCTTCCGTTCCAACCGGATCACCCTGGCAGAATACGGCCTTTCCAGCCGGGTGCTGGAGATCAACCGTGAAGCAGCCATCCTGGCAAAGAAAACCGCATCTGAGTTCAGCACACCCGAATCACCGCGCCTTGTAGCTGGTTCGATCGGCCCATCCGGAAAATTGCCTTCCATGAATGATCCGGAGTTGTCCAATGTCACCTTTTCTGAACTGGCTGATGTGTTCAGGGAACAAGCCCGGGGGTTACTGGAAGGCGGTGTCGACCTTTTGCTCATCGAAACCTCGCAGGATATCCTGGAAGTCAAGGCAGCCATCCGGGGTATTCACCAGGCATTTGAAGAAACCGGCATTATCGTTCCCATCCAGGCCCAGGTAACCCTCGATACCACCGGGCGCATGCTGCTTGGCACAGACATTGCTGCCGTTCAGGCCATCCTGGAAGGAATGGGGATAGATGTAATCGGCTTGAATTGTTCAACGGGACCGGATTTCATGCGCGAACCAATCCGTTACCTTGGCGCTCAATCCACCCTGCCGGTATCCTGCATCCCCAATGCCGGTCTGCCCATGAATGTGGACGGTCAGGCGGTTTACCCGATGCTACCTGAACCTTTTGCCCGTGAATTGCTGGAATTTGTTACAGAATTTAAGATCAACGTTGTCGGCGGCTGCTGCGGCACCACTCCGGACCACATCCGCCTGCTGGCAAACCTGTTGAAAGAGGTGCCACAGAATCCCAGGCCAGGAAACCGGGTGCCCATGCTCGCATCAGCAGTGGAAGCTGTTCCGATGCAGCAGGAACCTGCGCCATTTCTGATCGGCGAACGGCTGAATACTCAGGGAAGCGCCCGCTTCAAGAAACAGATGCTTGTTGAAGACTATGAAAGTTCACTCGACCTTGCCAGGTCCCAGCTGGAGGACGGCGCACATGGACTGGATGTGTGTGTGGCATTGACCGAACGCACTGATGAAGCTGACATGATGCGCCGATTGGTCAAGCTTCTTTCGCCATCCGTCCGGGCGCCATTTGTGATTGATACCACCGAGCCAGACGTACTTGAATCAGCCCTGCAGGCAGCGCCAGGAAGGTGCCTGATCAACTCGACCAACCTTGAAAGCGGGCGGAAAAAACTGGATAAAGTGTTTTCGCTTGCAAAAGCATACAATGCAGCAGTCATTTGCCTGACGATAGATGAACAGGGTATGGCAAAAACCGCTGCACGCAAACTGGAAATTGCCCACCGTATATATGACATTGCTGTCAACGAATTTAACCTGAAACCCGGCGACCTTGTATTTGATGACCTTACCTTTACCATGGCTACAGGCGACCCCGAATATGCCGATTCTGCCATCCAGACAATGGAAGGTATCCGGCTGATCAAATCTGAATTACCGGGGGTCCTGACATCCCTTGGGGTAAGCAATGTCTCATTTGGGCTGAAACCTGCAGCTCGTGCGGTGCTGAATAGTGTAATGCTGTACCATTGCGTGCAGGCTGGATTGGATATGGCGATCATCAATCCCGCCCACATTACACCTTATGCGGAAATTGCCCCGCAAGAACGGGACCTTGCTGAAAACTTGCTGTTCAACCGCGATCCGGACGCACTTCAAAAACTGATCGAACGTTTTGAGAATTTCACCCTGACAACCCAGGGGAAAGGCGCCAACCTGCAGCAGGAGATCGCGGCCATGCTGCCAGCTGAAAGGCTGCATTACTGCATTCTCCACAGGTTGAAAGAACCAGTCGAAGCTTCCATCGATGAGATCATATTTGCAGTTCCAGCTTCCAGGAAACACGATATAGCCATCACAATCCTGAATGAGACTCTGCTGCCCGCCATGAAGGAGGTGGGCGACAAATTCGGCAGCGGATATCTCATCTTGCCTTTTGTACTTCAATCAGCAGAGGTAATGAAGAAATCAGTTAGCCACCTTGAAAAGTACCTCGAAAAGAAAGAAGGCACCAGTAAAGGAACCATGGTTCTGGCTACTGTGTATGGGGATGTCCATGATATCGGCAAGAACCTGGTTAAAACCATCTTAAGCAACAATGGATATGATGTAGTCGACCTCGGGAAACAGGTTCCGGCAGAGACCATCATCACTAAAGCCGTGGAACACCAGGCAACAGCCATCGGCCTGAGCGCATTACTCGTTTCAACCAGCAGGCAAATGCCGCTTATCGTGAATGAACTGCAGCGGCGCAACCTGGGTTTCCCTGTGCTGATCGGCGGCGCAGCTATCAACCCCCGCTTTGGGAGGCGCATCTTGCAGACAGAAGAAGGGACCTTTTACGAGCCTGGTGTTTTCTACTGTAAGGATGCATTTGAAGGCCTCTCGGTGATGGATTCTCTGACCAGCGTTGAAAAGAAACCAGCTCTGTATGAGAAGATGTTACGCGAGGCTGAGTATGAGCTCAACCAGGTGCAGAAAAATGACGGGGTTGTCACCAGCAAAGAAACCCGTTCCACAGTTGCCAGGGCAGAATTCATCCCCAAACCGCCCCATTGGGGTCCCAAATTGGTGAAATCCATGCCATTAGATGCGGTTTTTCAACACCTGGCTATCAATGAACTTTACCGGTTATCATGGGGCGCAAAGAACACCCACGGCGCTGCCTGGAAAAAACTGAAAGCAGAGTATGATACCCGCCTTGATGCGATGCGCAGGGATGCCCTGAACGATCCCTGGCTGTTCCCGCAAGGGATGTATGGATACTGGCCGGCACAATCTACCCTCAACGAATTGATCATCTATGACCCTGAAAGTTACCTGGAAGGGTCGCTCCGGGAAGTGACCCGCCTGAGTTTTCCACGCCAGGAGGCTGAGGAACACCTCAGCCTGTCTGATTACTTCTCCCCGGTCGAATCAGGGGTAATAGATGTAGTAGCCCTGCAAGTGGTTACCGTTGGATTGAAAGCAACTGAGATTTTTGACCAGCTCCAGTCACAAAACCGGTACACCGAAGCCTATTTCACTCACGGGCTGGCAGTGCAGATGGCAGAGGCAACAGCAGATTACCTGCATCAGCACATCCGCCGCGAAATGGGATTGCAGCCTGAACAGGGAAAAAGGTATTCCTGGGGCTACCCGGCTATTCCGGAGTTGTCTGACCACCGGAAGGTGTTTTATCTCTTGCCGGTTGAAGCCGAACTGGGAATGCAGCTTTCACCCGCATACCAGCTGATACCGGAACAATCCACAGCTGCCATCATCGTGCATCACCCGGCTGCAAAATACTTCAATATCGGTGAAAGCCGGATCGACCAGCTAACCAGATTATAAGGCAGGTCATAATGCAAACAAATCGATTTTTAGAGCTCTTGGAAACCAGGCGTCCCTTGCTGTCAGATGGGGCAATGGGTACCGTTCTTAACCAACGCAATATCAGTTTTGAAGACTGCTTTGACAACCTCAACCTCACCAGGCCTGCCCTTGTGGCTGATGTACACCGCGAATACATAGAAGCTGGCTCGCAGATAATTCAAACGAATACATACGGGGCAAACCGGTTCAAATTAGCCCATTTTGGCTTGGAAAATAAAGTTTCAGAGATCAACTATGCTGGAGTTGAACTTGCCAGGCGTGTCATCCTGGCATCCTTTGCGGATGTGCTGGTTGCAGGTGATGTAGGACCTTTGGGGGTCCGCCTGGCACCTTTCGGCAGGGTGCAGCCCGAAGAAGCCTACCAGGCGTTTAAAGAGCAAATCTCAGCGCTTTTAGATGCAATGGTAGACCTGGTAATAATCGAAACCATGACCGATCTGTACGAGATACGCGAAGCAATCCATGCTTGCCGCGACCTCGATCCCCAGATTCCTATCATTGCTTCAATGACATATACCCGTGATGACCGTACTCTGCTGGGTGATTCTCCTGCAAAGGTTGCCCGGAAATTAAAGGAATACGGGGCAGACATCATCGGTGTCAACTGCTCCGGCGGTCCCTCCCAGATATTGCGGGTTTTGAAGCAAATGCACCAGGCAGTCCCGGATGGCCGGTTTTCAGCCATGCCGAATGCCGGCTGGCCAGAACAGATGAGCGGCAGGATCATGTATCCGGCTTCACCGGATTATTTCAGCGATTATGCGCTTGCCTTCTGGGAAGCCGGCGCCAGGGTAATTGGGGGCTGCTGCGGTACCACACCAGAACACATCTCCGTGATGCGTAAGGCGATCGATTCAGCGGATATTCAGGATTACAAGAATGGATTGACCCAGACGGTCATCGAAGTGGAAGAATCTGAGCCTGCACTAATGCCCACCCAGCTGGCCCAGAAGTTGGCACGCAAGGAGTTCGTGGTCGCAGTTGAAATGGATCCGCCCAGGGGATTAACCACCAATAAACTGATAGCAGGTGCCAGCCTGCTGGCAGAAGCAGGCGCAGATGTCATCAATGTCGCCGACAGCCCGATGGCACGAATGCGCATGAGTCCCTGGGCAGTTTGCGCCCTGATCCAGAAACAGGTAGGCATCGAGACGGTACTGCACTTCCCAACCCGCGGCCGCAACTTGCTGCGGGTTCAAGGCGACCTGCTTGCAGCCCATGCTCTGGGTGTCAGGAATGTCTTCGTGATTATGGGCGACCCGACTGCCATTGGTGATTATCCCGACGCAATGGATAATTATGACCTGGTGCCATCCGGCCTGATCAAAATGATCAAGCAGCACTTCAACATTGGCATCGACCATGCCGGCACAGATATCGGGCAGCCAACCACATTCTTCGTTGGCTGTGCATTGAACCTGAACCCGGCCAATTTCGAAGATGAAGTCAAAAACCTGGAAAGAAAGCTTAAAGCCGGCGCTGATTTTTGTATGACACAGCCGATTTTCGATCCGGCGCTGCTGCATACCTTCCTGGATCACTATAATGTGCTTATTGGAGAATTCCCTGTACCCCTCCTGGCAGGTGTCCTGCCCCTTGTCAATTACCGTCATGCTGAGTTCTTGCACCATGAGGTGCCAGGCATCGACATACCTGATTTCATCCGGGAAAGGATGCAACAAAGCGGCGAAAACAGCGCACAAACAGGCATTCAAATTGCAGTAGAATTAATCCAGCAAATCCGGCCTTTGATCGGTGGGGTTTATTTGATGCCTGCCTTTAGCCGGTACGATTCTGCAGCTGAGATAATAGAAGCTGTAAGCAAAGGATAACTTATGCTGCTCGCAATTGACCTGGGAAATACCAACCTGACAATCGGTTTGTATGATGGCGCAGAACTTGGGCCGCACTGGCGCTTATCCACGGATGCATCCCGCATGCCGGATGAATACGGGCTGCAGTTATCCAGCCTGCTGGAACACTCCCACATTGAGCAGCACCAGCTGGACGGGGTAGTGCTTTCCTCAGTCGTACCGCCCCTCACCAGCCGCATGGTAGAAGCTTGCCTGCGCTACCTCAGTGAAGATCCGTTGATCATATCACCGGACCTCAAACTGGGGATAACTATTGAATATGAAGACCCTTATGCAGTTGGTGCGGACCGTATCGCTGATGCGGTGGCGGTGCAAACCTATTACGGTGGACCTGCCTGCATCATCGATTTTGGGACCGCCACAACCTTTAATGCACTTACCAAAGAAGGCGTCTACCTTGGTGGAGCCATCACTGCCGGCCTGGGGCTTACCTCAGAAGCGCTCTATGCGCATACCGCCAAATTATCCCGGGTTGAATTAAAAGCCCCCGAAAAGGTAATCGGCAGGAATACCACGCTTGCTATGCAATCCGGGCTGGTTCTTGGTTATGCCAGCATGGTGAGCGGTATGGTGGAAAGATTTAAGAATGAGATGGGCAAAGAAACCCGGGTGATTGCAACGGGCGGGCTGGTTGATTTGATCGCACCCCACGTTCCTGTGATTGAAATCAGGGCGCCCTGGCTGACACTGGATGGTCTGCGCATCCTCTGGGAAAACAACCGCAAGTAGGAATTTAAAATGAACAATCCAATTGCAGGAAAGACAATATTGCTAGGAGTAACAGGCTCTATTGCCAGTTACAAGGCTGCTGACCTCGCATCAAAGCTTACTCAGGCAGGCGCAAAAGTGGATGTAGTCCTGACAGAAAAAGGGTGCAGCTTCATTCCTCCGCTTACGTTCCAATCAGTTACCGGCAGGAAGGCTTTTGTTGAAGCAGATTTATGGGGCGGCGAAGGCCATGTAGTTCACATTGAACTGGGTCGCGCCGCTGACTTGGTGGTGATTGCCCCCGCATCTGCCAACACGATTGCCAGCCTTGCGTATGGTATGGCAAACAATTTGCTGACAGTAGCAGTGCTGGCCTCCCATTGCCCGCTCATGATTGCACCAGCAATGGATGGCGGCATGTTCGCTCACCCTGCAACACAAGAAAACTTGCGCATATTAAAGGAACGCGGAGCAATCGTGATCGGCCCGGCTGAAGGTCACCTGGCATCTGGTCTGACGGGACCTGGCAGGATGGTTGAGCCGCTCGATATCCTCGGCCATATCCGATACCATTTCAGCCGGAAAGGCAATCTGCAAGGCAAGAAAATATTAGTAACTGCAGGCGGCACCCGAGAAGCTATTGATCCGGTCCGCTTTATCACCAACCGTTCCTCTGGCAAGCAGGGATATGCTGTTGCCCAGGCGGCTCTGGATGCAGGGGCAGATGTCACTCTGGTGACAACAGCAGACCTGCCTGCCCCGGTCGGGGTAAAAGTAGTCTCGGTCGAAAGCGCAGCAGACATGCTAAAAGTGGTGGAACACGAGAGCCGTGATGCCCATGTTTTGATCATGGCTGCAGCGGTGGCAGATTTTACACCTGAGAAAGTCCAGGACCAGAAGATTAAAAAAGAAACCGGTATGCCTGCTCTCACCCTTCAACCAACTATTGATATTTTGAAGAAAGTTTCAGCAATCCGAAAACAAACGGGGTTTCCCAAATTCCTGGTTGGATTTGCAGCCGAAAGTAAAGATTTGATCAAGAATGCGCAGAAAAAACTGGAATCAAAAGACCTGGACCTGATTGTTGCCAACGATATCCTGGCAACCAATGCTGGTTTTGAAGTCGATACAAACCGGGTAATCCTGCTGCCCCGTAAGGGTGAACCTCAAACCCTCCCCTTAATGAGCAAACAGGAAGTAGCTGATAAGATCATCAACTTGATTGCACAATGGGATTGAGGCAGGCAGGGATCCTGGGTTTTGTTTTCCTGGCACTGCTTTCCGGCTGCATGTTTCCAACCGGAAAAGGTCTGCAAACTGGGGATGTCATTGCAACTGCACAAATCCCAACAGCTCCTGCTCCTATTTCACCACTTGAAAGCCCTGTAATTCCGGATGCAACCCAGGTCCTCTCCTCCCGTGTACCGATCACAGGTGCCAGCGAAGTGCTTTTAACAGGAGTTGACCAGGAAACTTTGTCCAGCCTGAACCCGCTAACAGGTCTGCTGGTCAGCGATCCATCTAAACTAAACCGCCGCCCGGTGCTCACAAAGATTTCCAATTTCCCGCCCGAAGGCAGGCCGCATGCCGGGCTTTCGCTGGCAGATATCGTCTTTGAGTATTACATCGGCGAGTACATGAACCGCTTCCTGGCGCTTTATTACAGCCAGGATACACCAAAGGCCTGGCCATTACGGTCCGGCAGGCTGATCGATGCCCAACTCACCAACCTGTTTGGTGGCATACTGGTTTATGGAAATGCTGATCCGCGCGTTGAAACCATCATCACACGTGACCTGTACAACCGGGCAATCCCGTTCAAATTGGCGGGCTGCCCCCCTGTATGCGGCGAGGAAACCCACAGCGCCACAGGCGTCTGGGTGGATACAGCCGCAATTACAGAGTGGGCTGATTCACATGAGATGGACAATTTGCGCCCAGATCTGACAAATTTTGTTTTTGATGCAGCTCCCCCATCAGACGGCATTCCTGTAAATACGGTAGATGTGAATTACATTGAATGGAACCGGGGTCAATGGAAATACGACCCAGGCAGCGGGCAATACCTGCGCTTTATCGAATCCTGGGATGAAACAAAAACCTATCCACTGATCCCCCTAATTGACCAGGTAACCAACCAGCAGGTAAATTACTCGAATGTCGTCATCCTTTTCGCTGAATACATCGAATACAGCCCAACGTATCACGATGCGGTGCTATGGGATAATAGCACAGGGAAAAGGGCAATTTACTTCCGTGACGGTATGATGTATGAAGGAACCTGGATGACTGTTGATAACCAGAAACCATTCCTCTTGCTCGATTCTCATAATCAGCCGATGCGTTTGAAGCCTGGTACCACCTGGTTTATAATAGCTGGCATCAGTTCTACTTTTTCACCCGTTTCGGATGACCAATACTCATTACTCTTTTCGATCCCTTAACTATGCGAATATTAATCATTTCAGATGTCCATGCGAACCTTCCTGCCCTCGAAGCTGTTCTGGCTGCTGCCGCTCCTTTTGACTCAGTCTGGTGCCTGGGTGATTTGGTAGATTACGGACCAGATCCGAATGAATGCGTGGAACGTATCCGGGATCTCCCCAACTTGACCTGTATTACAGGGAATCATGAAGCTGCAGTGCTGAACCTGCTGGCTGTTGAATCCTTTAACGGTGATGCCCGTAAATCTGCACTTTGGACAGCGAATGCATTAACGGAAAGGAACAAACATTTCCTTCTCAACCTGCCAGAGACGGCGGTTGTTGACCATGTCACCCTGGTTCACGGCAGCCCCCGTTTCCCGGTTTGGGAATATATCCTGGATACACAGACTGCTGCCGAGAATTATCACTATTTTGAAACTCCAAATTGCTTCGTTGGTCACTCCCATGTGCCCTTAATGTTTTGGAAAAAAGGGAAAGAGCCGGGAGTCGATTGGTTGATTTTAAAAGATCAGGTTGTGCTGCAACTTGAAGGCAAATCTATCCTGAATCCGGGATCGGTAGGCCAACCCCGCGATGGAGACTCGCGCGCCTCTTTTGCGATTTATGAGCCGGAAACCAGCACCTGGCAGCAGTACAGGGTGGAATACGACATTCGGGCAGTCCAAAAACGTATCCGTGATGCCGGATTACCCCACAATCACGCAAACCGGTTATCATCAGGATCTTAACTGGAACCAAATGCTTCATCCTAGCGTCTCAATAGTAGAACCCTAAGGAGGATGCCATGAAGAAAAACCTGTTGATCGGAATTGTTATCCTGTCGATGCTTTTTTCAGGATGTGCCGCCAGGGCAGTCTCAGAACAAGCTGCCATTGAACCCATTTACATTGAAGAACCTGCCCTGGATAAAGGGTATGCCCCGCCTTCTGCAGTGGAAGAGGATGCATCTGGGGATGTTTATCAAAATGGGGGTGCAGGCAGCGAACGAATCGTCATCCGTAACGCCGACCTGACGATTGTTGTCGTGGATCCCATTGAATCCCAAAAGAACATTATCAAACTGGCCGAAGGTATGGACGGTTATGTGGTTAATTCCTATTCTTACAAAGTGACCACGGAAAGCGGACTGGAAGTGCCGGCAGTTACCATCACCATCCGTGTTCCCGCGGAAAATTTGGATGAGGTGATCGAGAAGATCAAATCCGAGGTCAAAGATCAGAAGACAGATATCCTGAATGAGCAGATTTCAGGTCAAGATGTGACGATGGAATACACTGACCTGCAGTCACGCCTGCGCAACCTGGAAGCCACCCACGACCAGCTGATGAAATTCCTGGAACAGGCTGAGACTACTGAGGATGCCATGATGGTTTACAACCAGCTGGTATCCATCAATGAGCAGATCGAGGTCCTCAAAGGCCAGATCAAGTACTATGATGAATCATCAAAGCTGTCTGCCATTTCAGTCAACATCAAAGCTCAAGAATCCGTCCAGCCGCTGACCATCGGCAAATGGCAGCCAGTTGGTGTGGCGCGCGATGCCGTTCAGGCTCTTATCTCCACTGGCAAGTTCCTGGTTAATGCCTTAATTTGGATTGTCATCGTGGTGCTGCCTGTTGTCATTGTCCTGTACTTCTTCGTCAGGCTAATCATCTGGGTCATCCGTAAAGTCTTCAAAATTAAACCCAGGAAACCAAAAACCCCTGCTGGACCGCAGAACCCCCTGCCCCCGCAAGGTTAGATTTTCCAAATAGCAGCAACATATTTCTGCCAGGCGCATCCGGTCGTGCCGCCTGGCAGAATTTCTTTAACCTGCTGCAGGGAAGCCACCCATGTTCCGGATGGTATAATCCAGCAATGACTGCAATCGTAGCGCTCGATATTGAGACCACCGGTCTTGATCCACAAAAAGATACGATCATTGAAGTAGGAGCAGTACGGTTTAATGGCAAACGGGTAGAAGACCGGTTTTCTCAGCTTGTGAATCCCGGACGCCCCATTCCCCCCCAGATAACCCAGCTGACAGGTATCACCAATGATATGGTGCGCAATCAGCTGCCCATGTCTGCAGTCATCCAACCCCTGGTAGACTTTATTGGCAATGCCCCCATCCTTGGGCACCGAATCCAGTTTGACCTGGGTTTCATCAAGAAATGGCAGCATTTTCCATATAATGCAGTCATTGATACCTACGAACTGGCAGCAGTACTTATGCCTACGGCCAGCCGCTACGGTCTGGGTTCCCTGTGCCAGCAGCTGGGTATCTTCTCTACCGAGCCTTTTCACCGGGCCAGCAACGATGCTGAGATGACCAGCCAGGTATACCTCAAGTTGGTGGATAAAGCTTTTGAATTACCCCGCAGCCTGATTGAAGAATTTGTAAGTATGTGCGAACCATTTGACTGGCAGGCGGCCTGGGTTTTCCAGCAGGTGTTGAAGCACCAGGCATACCAGCCAGTAAAAGCCAGCCGTGAAGACTTTATCTACGGGACGAGCCTGAAGAACTATCCTGTGCAGGCATTCGCCAGGCCGCTTGAACCACGGGAAGAAACCATCCCGCTTAATGAGCATGAGCTCGCTGCAATCCTTGAACATGGCGGGCAATTTGACGGTTACTTTAGTGCCTACGAACAACGCCCCCAGCAGATTGAGATGCTAAAGGCAGTTACACGCGCGCTTACGAATGGCCAGCATCTCCTGGTGGAGGCTGGTACGGGTGTGGGAAAATCTTTTGCCTACCTCATTCCGGCTGCCATGTGGGCATACCAAAACCAGCACCGGGTTGTGATCTCCACAAACACCATCAACCTGCAGGACCAGCTGGTGCGGAAAGATCTTCCCGATCTGTGTGCTGCCACTAACCTCGATTTGCGGTCTGCGGTATTAAAAGGACGCAGTAATTATCTTTGCCCTCGCAGGCTCGAGGCATTCATCACACGCGGCCCAGACAATGCGGATGAAATGCGTGTGGTGGCGAAAACTATGACCTGGATGTACCTGGGGGGAACGGGCGACCGCAACGAGATAAACCTTAATGGACCGGTGGAACGCGAAATATGGAAACGCATCTCCGCCGAGGATGAAGGCTGCCGTGCAGATGTCTGCGTGGAGCGGACTGGCGGGCGCTGTCCCTTCTACCTTGCCAGACAGGCAGCCCAAACAGCCCACATCATTGTCATCAACCACGCATTACTCCTGGCAGATGTTGCCACGAACAATAAGGTGTTACCTGAGTATAAATACCTTATTATAGATGAAGGACATCAGCTTGAAGCGGCGACCACCAACGCGCTTGGTTTTGATGTTACGCAGAATGATATATCCCGCATGCTCCGTGAACTTGGCGGGATCTCCAGCGGCACCCTGGGCTGGATGATGACCAATCTCAGGGAGTATTTGCGTCCATCAGATTTTGCTGCTCTTGAAAAAGGTATCCGGCGCACATCTGAACTGGTTTTCCGGCTCGAACAGGATTTCCAGGACTTTTTCGCCGCCATAGACCAGTTCCTTTACCAGGAAAGGGAAGGCAGGCTGATCAATACTTACGGCCAGCAAGTCCGGATAGTCCCTGCAGTCCGTCTTCAACCATATTGGGAATCGGTCGAGATCCACTGGGAAGATACATCAGAAACACTTGGACTGCTTTTATCCCTCCTGGAAGAGATTACCCATTCGTTCGGCGAACTGGTTATGCAACATCCAGACCAGTTCGAAGATACCCAGGGAAGGTTAGGGCAGGCAATCACCCGCTTGACTGAGGTCCAGATTCAGTTAAAAGGGATGGTTGCAGAACCAAACCCGAATTTCATTTACTGGGTTGAGCAGAACGCAGAAAATGCCCCGATTGCCCTCAAGATAGCGCCCCTTGAGATTGGCCCCCTGATGGAAAAATATCTCTGGCATGAGAAATCATCGGTCATCCTCACCTCTGCCACCCTGACTGCCCATGGTGAGTTTGACTACCTGCGCAGGCGCCTGTGGGCAGAAGATGCAGATGAGCTCGCCCTCGGTTCTCCCTTTGACTACGAGACATCCGCCCTGCTCTACCTGGCCAGCGATATAGCCGAGCCGGCAGACGCCTCCAATTACCAGCGCCAGGTGGAACAGGCTATTGTCCGGCTGGCAAAAGTTACTTCAGGCCGCATGCTTGTCCTGTTTACTTCCTACTCCCAGCTTAAGAAAACATCCCAGGCAATTGCATCTGCTCTTTCAAAAAGCGACATCCAGGTCTATGAGCAGGGTGAAGGCGCTTCAGCCAACGCTCTGCTGGAATCCTTTAAATCCACTGAGAAAGCAGTCCTGCTTGGCACCCGGGCGTTCTGGGAAGGCGTGGATGTACCCGGTGAGGCACTGTCAGTCCTGGTAATCGTCAAACTGCCTTTTGATGTCCCTTCTGACCCGATCATCGCCGCCCGCTCTGAGACATTCGAGGATCCATTTACTGAATACCAGCTGCCCGAAGCTATCCTGCGCTTCCGCCAGGGTTTTGGACGCCTGATCCGTACCCAAACCGACCGGGGCGTAGTGGTCGTGCTGGACAAGCGCATCCTTACCAAACGTTACGGCCGCTTTTTCCGTGAGTCGCTGCCGGAATGTACCGTCAAACAGGGCAGCCTGGATCAGCTGCCGGCAGAGGCTGCCCGCTGGTTGAATATATAATCAGCCTTCAAAAGAGAAACCCATCAACCGGATTGGTTGATGGGTTTTGTTTATGGGATCAATTGTCGGCTACGACAATCCCAGCACTTCGCCGGTCTTCAGGTCAATGTCTATATCATAAAATGCCGGGCGAGTCGGTAAACCTGGCATCGTGCTCATATCACCCAGGATTGGGTACACAAACCCGGCGCCAACTGAAGCGCGGATGTCGCGGATGGGGATACGGAAACCCTTCGGCACACCCTTCAATTCAGGATCATGGCTCAGGCTGAGGTGTGTCTTTGCCATACAGATCGGGAGCTTGTCGAATCCCAGCCGTGTATATTCGGTGATCCGTTCTTCTGCTTCTGGAAGGTAATCCACGCCGTCAGCTCCGTAAACTTCCCTGGCAATGGCTTCGATCTTTTGTTTGATCGTCCAATCTAATGGGTATAGGAACTTGAAATCAGATGGCCTTTCAGCAGCAGCAACCACTGCTTTTGCCAGCGCAACCGCACCTTCTCCGCCAGCTTCCCAGTTATTAGTGACCACAGAATCCTCAGCTCCACCCTCTTCCACTGCTGCCTTGCGGATCAGCTCCAGTTCAGCATCGGTATCAGTCGCAAACCGGTTGACTGCAACCACAACCGGAATTCCAAACTTGCGTGCGGTACGGATGTGATGCACCAGGTTGCCCAAACCTGCCTGCAGCAACTTAAGGTTTTCATTTGTGTATGCGAAATCCAGCGGTCTACCGGCAATCACTTTTGGACCACCGCCATGCATCTTTAATGCCCTTACAGTAGCAACCAGCACTACGACACTCGGGAGCAAGCCTGAATAGCGGCACTTGATATCGAAGAATTTCTCCATGCCCATGTCAGCGCCAAAGCCGGATTCTGTTATGACATAATCTGCCAGTTTCAAACCGATCCGGTCAGCAATGATTGAGCTGTTCCCATGTGCAATATTTGCAAACGGACCGGCATGCACAAATACCGGGGTGCCTTCCAGGGTCTGCATCATGTTCGGCTTGATGGCATCGCGCATCAGTACGGTCAGGGCACCAGCCACGCCCAGGTCGCCGGCAGTAATGGCTTCGCCGGATTTGCTGACACCGATCACGATCTTTTCAAACCGCTCGCGCATATCTGCCAGGCTGGTTGTCAAAGCCAGGATGGCCATGATCTCGCTGGCAACAGTGATATCAAAACCGGTTTCGCGTTCATGACCGGCTTCAGCAGGTCCCCTGCCGACAGTAATGCCGCGCAGCATGCGGTCGCTGGTATCAATCACCCGCCTCCAGGTGATGGTGTCGGGATCAATATCCAGGCGGCAGAGTTTGTGAATTTCTTCCGGGGTCAGGTCTTCAGGAGCTTTATTTTCCAGACCAAGTTTACGCATACGGCTGAGCATGGAAATGCCGACTTTGCGTTTGCCATTTTTGGCTGGAGGGAACAGGCGTTTATACATCTGGTCGTCGGTTGCTTCAGACTCGTGCATCATGCGTACATCAATTGCAGCCGCCAGCAAATTATTAGCAGCCGTAATAGCGTGGATATCGCCGGTCAGGTGCAGGTTAAAGTCTTCCATTGGAATAACCTGGCTGTAACCGCCGCCGGCTGCCCCGCCTTTGATGCCAAAGGTCGGCCCCTGGCTTGGCTGACGGATGCAGGTCATCACGCGGTAGCCCAACTGGGCTCCCAGCGCCTGGCTTAAACCCACAGTTGTGGTTGTCTTGCCCTCACCCAGCGGGGTGGGAGTGATGGCGGTTACATCTATGTATTTGCCATCTGGAATATCCTTCAGGCGTTCAAGGATTTCCAGTTTAACTTTCGCTTTATAAGGCCCATAAAGCTCAAGCTCTTCCGGTAAAATACCCAGCTCTTCTGCTACTTGAGTGATAGGTTTTAATGTCGCGGCTTGAGCCACCTCAATATCTGATGGAACTGGTAAAACCCTTTTAAGAGGGGTTGGTTTGAAGGGTTTTGCACCTGGCACCTTGCTTTTTACAGTCATAATCTGCTCCTTGGAATAATAGATCGATGGGTTAATTATCAGACAAATGCCTGCTCTTGGCAAGTTACATTTATCCACAATCAAATATATGGTTGTGAATAAACAAATTCAGTACAGCTATGGTTGGCTTGCATCCGTATCGTGCAGGCTTTCTACATCAAAACCAAATTCGGCTAAATGACCGGCAATAGCTTCCGAAGCATCCTCGATGCCAAAGCTGTCATTGCTACAATCTCCCTGGTAATGTTTTACCTTCCCCTGGTCAAATACAAGCGTATCCAGGTTTAACCTGTACCAGCGTTCGCAGGATACTACGGTCATCCTGCCAAACTGGTAAAACGGCGGTTCTGGTTCCGGGTAAACAATCTTGCCGGTATCAGGATTTTTTGTGGACTTGGGTATGGCTGCAATGAAAACAAGGGCATGGTTCGAATCAGGATGCAGCAGGCTCATCCCTGACATCCAGCCAGGTTTCTCCACTCCCAGGTAATCGAGGATGGTGGGGGCAATATCCAGGTTTTCAACATTACCTTTTACCTGCCCTGAGATGCTGGAAGCTGGGAAATGAAACAGTAAGGGCAACCGATCTACCGTCCATTTCAAACTGTGATCGCTGGCGACGATAAGCAGGGTATTTTCTGCCAATCCCCTGGTTTGCAACTGCTGGTAAAAGTCCTCGAGAGTGCGGTCAAATTCCAGGATGCTGTCATCATACAGGCGGGGATCAAACTTACCTTGAAGGCTGATATCCACGCCTTTAGAGAACTCCTGCTCGGCTGGATAGAATTTCGGGCCGTGTGTGCCCAGCCAGTGGATATGCACAAAAACAGGAGCATCTTCTGACTCAAGCAACGCCAGCGCGGCATCCAGTTTTTGCTCGTCATTGATCTTCTCCGGGGCTTCCGTAACTCGCCGGTAGGGATCGGTCATATCCTGGATAAAGAAAATGTGCCCGAGCCGGTCGGTCAACCGTGTATACATTTCCTGCAGAAAGTAAACGCTATGGGTTGGCAAGTTATTTGACAGCCATGAAAAAACCAGGTTCTGTTCGTAAGTTTTCCCGTTTGCGTAATCAAATGCCCGCTGGAAGTTCACCCGGTAGGCATCAGCGTAATATGAATATGCCAGCTGGGCGGTATAGTACCCGTAAGATTTCAGCAGCGCGGGCAGGTTCTGGTAAGATTCCTGCCCCTCCAGGATATCCACCGAACGCAGCACGCGGGTATCAGCCGGGTATCTACCCGTCAGTATCGAAGTGATAGACCCTATCGTCCCCTGGGCATTGGAAAAGGTATTTTCAGCTACCAGCGACTCTGGTGCCAGCTCGCGCAGGAAAGGCGTGGTATCGTTTGCATACCCATACAGGGACATGTTTTCGGCATTTACACCATCCACCGTAATCAAGACAATATCCGGAAGGTTTTTCCTGGTTTGCTGCTCGAGCCTAGAATTGCCGCTGGTTACAGCCAGATTATTGGTTGCGAACGGTATAACGATCCATGCTGCTAAGAAGATACCTGTTAGGATAATAATAGTCCTCGTTTTCAGTTTGCCGAACCTGGCGATCCTTTTTTCAATTCCATTTACAAGCCCGATTACCTTGCGAAACAGGAAAAAACCGGCTGCCAGGAAGAATGCAGTATACACACCCCGCAAAAATCCCTGTGTGGAGACAATACCAAATTTGAATAACGTGTACGTAAAATTATCTACCAGCAACAGCACCAGGCAGGCGAGGATCAGCCCCAGAATGGCACAATAGATATAGCTGTATGCCTTCACAGCTTTGTCCAGTTTATGAAGCAGTTTTAGCAGGATGATTGGTAGCAGTAGGAGTAAACATACAACCGTTATCAGCGATGCATCGGTCAGTAGAGCCAGAATTTTTTGCCCGAATGGGGCGTATTCAAAGAAAGAAGGCCTGGTGACTGCGAACAGCCACTCCATAAACACGCTGAGGAAAACAACGATCGAAGCGGCAAAAGCCAGGCTGTAAAATGAACTTTGCAAATCAGGGATGAAGGGTTTTCTTGTGCTCATCAGTTTGGGTGTGTTTTGTCCCTAGAATGCCAAAAGACTTGCTAATTTTACACCTACAGTGGTGCACAATAATGATTTGCAACCCGAAAATGAAAGAAACTTATTAAATCCCCTCATCAACTCTCAGAAAACCATTACCCATTAAAACATTAAGCATCACATTTTGGAGTAAAAATTGGTTGCTATGCATTTCTCCAGAAATTGCATAGCAACCGTGTTATTTATAAAGTAATTAACGAACTAAACTAAAATTCTTAAGCTGCGAAAGGCTACCAACTCATATTTACTTAAATGATAGGTCATTATTTACATAAAAACAGCATAAACTAATTAGAGGGTGCTAAGTGCCGCCTGTAATTGTTGCTTTGCTTCCATTGGTAATTTCTCTAAATCAGAGTTACCTCCTGCATCCACGACGCTGAACATAACCTCGGGATCCTGAATATTCACTTCCACAGCAGAACCTGTTTTACGCAGAACAACGGTGCATGGAAGAAGAAGGCCAAGAGAGCGGTCAGCTGATAAAGCCCGATTCGCAAATTGAGGTTTACAGGCTCCCAGTATCAGGTATGGTTCGATTTCCACATCCAATTTTTCCTTTAATGTTTTTTGCATATCTATTTCCGTCAAAATACCAAAACCCTGGTTCCTAAGAGAATTTCTGAGTTTTTCTTTTACTTCATCCATTGACCCCTCAACTGAAGTGCTCATTCCATATTTTGCCATTTTTTATCCTTCCTTTTCTCATTTTATATTAGGATATTATTTATCTTAATAATAGTATATATTTATTAATTGTCAATAGTCTTTTGTGAAATCCACAATGCATTCTATGGTAAATAGGAGGAGTTCCTCCATTCACGCTTTGCCAATAAGCGAATATGAAAAACACTCCAATGATTGGAGTGTTTCAAGTGGGGCGAGAGGGGGTCGAACCCTCACGATGTTACCATCGACAGATTTTAAGTCTGTTGCGTCTGCCTATTCCGCCATCGCCCCGGATAATGAATTTTACCCCAACCCTTCACAGCGTCAAGATAATGACTTGTCCCGGCTGCCTCAGGTATAATCAATCCAGACAGGTTTGAAGACAACAGTATGATCACATTGGAATTTCACTGCCATACCATGTACTCAAAAGACAGCCTGATGCACCCGGCGCAGTTGATCAGGATTGCCAGGGCAAGAGGGATCGACCGGATCGTGGTGACAGACCACAATACCATCCGTGGAGCGACTGCAGCCAGGCAGCTTGCCCCGGAAATGATCATCATCGGCGAAGAGATCCAGACTACAGAAGGTGAATTACTGGCCGCTTTCGTTGAGCGGGAAATACCTGCCGGGCTTGAACCTGATGCTGCCATAAAGATGCTTAAGGACCAGAACGCGTTTATTTCTGTTTCCCATCCTTTTGATGCCATGCGGTCGGGCTGGAAGCCTGAAACCCTTGCCGCTTTACTGGATAGCCTGGACGCAATTGAAGTTTTCAATGCCCGGACAATGCGACCGCTGCACAACGAATCTGCAAAACTCTTTGCACAAGATCATGCAGTATTAGCCACAGCCGGTTCAGACTCCCATGCCGCCATTGAAGTGGGCAAAGCGGTAATGCAATTACCGGACTTTACCACCAGCGATGAACTGCGGGCTGCGGTCAGGCAGGCATCCATCCAGGGCAGGCTTTCTCCCCATTGGGTACATTTCATCTCTACTTATGCTAAGAACTACAAGAAGGTCTTTCCAAACTGGGAACAAAAGATTAACCGGAGGAACCTACCATGAACAAATACCTGCGCATTCATCCATCCATTTCTTATGCTGTTAAACACGGTTTCCCTGTTGTTGCATTGGAATCCACCGTGATTACACACGGGCTGCCGTACCCTGAAAATGAGCAGCTTGCGCACGCAGTAGAGGAAGAGATACGCTCTCTTGGGGCTGTACCTGCAACGATCGCTTTGCTGAATGGGAACATTCACATCGGCCTGGACCAGGAACAGATTCATATCCTTGCAGATCCTGACCCGGCTGTTGAAAAGCGCAAGGTGAGTAGAAAGGATTTTGGGGCAACCCTGGTGAAGGGAATTGTTGGCGGCACTACTGTAGCAGCCACAATGGCGGTGGCAAATATGGTGAACATCAAGGTTTTTGCCACAGGGGGGATTGGCGGTGTGCACCGTGGTCACCCAACTGACATCTCGGCTGACCTGCCCGAATTGAGCCAGACTCCTGTCCTGGTGGTCTGCGCCGGCGCAAAAGCCATCCTTAACCTGCCGGATACTCTGGAATACCTGGAAACCTGGGGGGTTCCTGTGATCGGCTTTCAAACCGATGAACTTCCAGCGTTTTATTCCAGGGAGAGCGGTCTGCCGGTGGACCACAATGCCCAAACCCCGCAGGAAATTGCCCGGATTGCCGCCGCACATTGGGCGCTCGGAATGAAAAGCGGCATTTTAGTGGGCAATCCCCCTCCAGTTGAAATGGCATTACCTGCTGATGTTGTTGAAGGTTGGATCAATACAGCCCTGAAAGAAGCTGAAGAACAGCGGATTTCACGCGCTGCAGTTACCCCGTTCCTGCTGGCGAGGGTGAGCGAACTTTCGGGCGGGAACAGCATGCAGACCAACATCGCCCTGCTCAGGAATAATGCCCGCCTGGCAGCAAATATCGCTAAGGCTCTGGCAACGGCCACCTTGCCGGTTATCTGACCTGGGTCGCTAAGGTGTCAGGGTAGGCCACCTGGTGTCGGTTATCCTGGGCGTCAGGGATGGGCGCATCGTAGACGTCGGCAGCGGAGTACGGGTTTGGGTATAGGTTGCAGTCGGCGGTCTGGGAGTTGGAGTAAATGAAGGCCCGGATGTTACTGTTACTGTTCGGGTTGGGGTCAATGTCCGGGTTGGCGTTGAAGTGCGTGTTACGGTTGGCGTCCGGGTTTGGGTTGGTGTAAACGTTGATGTTGGAGGGGTTCCAGCAATGGTGAAACTCCCGGAGATTTTCCAGGTAGTCCCAACAAACATCTGCACTTCGTATTCACCCGGCTGCCAGTCATCAGCAGGCGGATTGCAGTTGGTATACCCGTACCCGCCTACCCCCCCATTCCAGGGTGCAGTCTCATAACAGATCAATTTCATGTCATTTAACCGGTACCACAATGCAGTCCACTGGGATCCATCCAGCATATTGTTATAGTCGAATGTGCCAAAAAGTTCACCGATCGGGTTTTTAAACTCTGTCGCGGGTTCCTTTGGTTGGTTGAAATCTGTCAGTTTCCGGGCAAACTGGATTGGGCTGAATGCGGCATCAGGCTGTGGAGTCACCACCCCGCTGAACTCAACCTCCAGCGCGGGCGGGATGAAAGGTGTTGGCGAAACGGAAGGAGTTTCGGTAATCGTTGGTGTAAGGGTGATGGTCGATGTCAGGGTGATGGTTGGCGTCAGGGTTACAGTCGGTGTTTGAGTGATGGTAGAAGTTGGCGGGAAAACCCGGTAAACCGCTGGTTCGCCAAACCGCCAGACCAGGAATGCTGCAACAGCCAGCGCAACTCCGAAAAGGATCATCCGCCAGCCATGATTCATGATTTTCTGTCGTTTACGGTAGTAGAGCAGGTGCTGCCCCTGCTTGATCGCCTTCACGCCCGATGCGACGGCCAGGAAAGTGCCGATTACGATCAAAACTACGGCTGTAACAACTGCTGTGCGAATATCCAGGTTCATTGCCTGCATTATAGCATTAGAAATTTGACAGGGGCTTTTTATAAAACTGCTTGAAAGCCATAAGGAATGTTTACTGTGACAACTGGTTTATTGTTTGTTGCTTTCCAGTTCTTCGTAAAGCAGCCATTATCGCAGGGATCACCTTGTTGTACAGCCGATACAAGAAAGGATAAGGGGTGTAATCCCATGCGCCGTAAGTGAGGACCACCGAACCGCCCAGCCCTTCTTTGAAGCGGAACACCCCCCACATACTGTCAGATTCATCGAACCTGTCCGGCGCACCCCACAGGTCATACACTTTGCATCCCAGGGTTTTCGCTAACAAAATCGCTTCCCATTGCAGCAAGTAATTGGGCATCTTTTCGCGATGCCTGTCAGTTGACATACCATACAAATACCATGCCTTGCCTGCAAAATGGAAAAGCATCAATCCAGCAACCGGCTCGCCGTCGACTTCGGCCAGCAGCCCATGAGCGAGCCCATCCTGGAAAAATGTATTCCACACTTCATAATAGTATTCAGGGCTGCGGATTGCAAAACTATCACGCAAAGAAGTTTCTGCATACATCCTGTACATGACGGGAAAGTCTGCTTTATTAGCCTGCCTTATGCTCACGCCTTTTTTCTGTGCCAGGCGGATGTTATAGCGGGTTTTTTGCTTCATGCGTGCCAGCAGGGCTTCCTCGCTGTCTTCCAGGCTGATAATCACCGTATTCTTGAATTGGATCTGCTCTGAAGAATATCTCCAGCCTTGCCCGCGAAGGATGGAAGTCACATCATCTTCCGGTGCTATATCTGCTCCCGGCAGCCCATCCGGTAAAGCTGTTTCAACAACTGCCTCGGGATCAACCTTAACCTGTAAAGCATGTTCAGCCCGTGCAAGCTGTTTTAAGTCTGAAAGGACCCTCGAAGCCAATTCTTTATCATTCCAATCAAGCATCGGGCCGCGCGGAATATACAAAATGCAGTATGGAAAGGGAATACCCGCGATGCGGATTTTGCGGCGTAAGACCTGAGCAGCGGCTGAAACAGTCCCCTGCCCATCTGTCCAGATTTTACGGATCACTTCCCAGCCGTATGCGGCCTTTACCTTTCCCCATTCTGCTGTTTGCAGAATGTGGACACCAGGCAGCTGGCTGATCAAGTCATTCCATTCGGCGTCATTCATGGGAGTTCATGATCCAATCATTGATTGCGGCAGAATGCCCAGCCCCGGTCAGAGGTTCAGGTATGGCTGATGGTGAAAAATACCCGATTTCTGAAATTTCAGGATTGCTGGTAAATCTTCCGCCGGTAACCTCTGCCCTGTAGAGAATTAATATCCCTTTGCCGCGCGGGTCATCATCAAAAGGGTAAACACCAAACAACGATTGAACATTTACGGTCAAACCAGTTTCTTCTTTAGTTTCACGGAAAGCTGCCTGCATCGGTGTTTCATCGATTTCAACGTACCCTGCAGGTAGATACCAGCATCCCAGCCAGGGTTCGGTTGCCCGTTTTAGCAGAAGCAGGGCATTATTTTTCTCTACCAGGCAGCCGGAGCTGACCTTCCACTGGGGATAATATACCCATCCGCATTGCAGGCACATCTCCCGGATCTGCCCATCCAGCATAATTTGTGTCAACAGGTTTCCGCATTTTAAGCAGTATTGTGTTGCCATACTATCCTTAAGATCATTATCCGCTTGTATACCGGTTGAATATTGAGTAAAGCAGCGGGTTATAAACTTTGTCCAGCGGTGCGGTGCTGCGCACTACCCTGCCACCAAACCCGCGTTTGAACCGGTATACTGGCCATAAATCCTCCTTGCGGCTGGTGAACTGTGCTTCCAGGGTTTCTTCATCTTCGTCCGGAATGCCCCACAGGTCATAACTCTGACAGTTTTTGCTGGCAGCCCAGCGCATTGCCTCCCATTGCAGCAGGTAATTCGGCATCAGGTTGCGGCTGTCATTACCTGAAGCGCCGTAGAGATAATATGCACGTTTGCTATACGCAAATACCATAATTGCTGCAAGCGGTTCTTTTTCATATTCTGCAACCAGCAGCCTGCAATTATCTGCACTTGAAAACAAATCAAAAGCTTTCTGGTAATATTCTTTAACATGCACACCAAACTCATCGCGTTCGCCAGTAACCGCCATAAGTTTTGAAAACAAGCTGATATCAGCAGATGAAGCGACTGTCACGCCTTTTTTCTGTGCCAGGCGGATGTTATAACGTGTTTTCTGTTTCATATGCGCCAGCCAGTCATTTTCAGTCCCCTGCAGGTCCACCAGGATCGTCCTGCGAGGCTGGATTGGGCGGTTGACCGGGATATACTGTTTCGGCCAGGCAACGGGAACCCCATCTTCCAGAAGGTCAGGCTCAAGCCGGATAAAGAATGCACCCCTCTTCTGGCAAACAGAATCAATCTCAGCAAACAATGAGATATCTCCCGCACCAACCGGCCCCTTGGGCACATACGCAAAACATACACCCGGAAACACTTTACGGAAAAGGATTTGTACGCCTGATGTTCC
The DNA here is from genome assembly GCA_002403095.1 of Leptolinea sp. UBA4782. Classification (GTDB taxonomy): domain Bacteria; phylum Chloroflexota; class Anaerolineae; order Anaerolineales; family Anaerolineaceae; genus UBA4782. The sequence goes on along the minus strand of DHHC01000040.1, from coordinate 10,829 downwards.
GTTAATCACTCTAACAGCGTTCCATCCAAAGGAAGATTTGAGCTCCCCCCAGGCGCTGCTTTGCAGGAGATGAACATCCTCGTGAGTCTGCAGGAATGCATCCCATTCCTGACGGGTTACTTCTGCCATTAGAAAGCAGTATACTCCGGCGGCGGTGTGGAACGAACCGCAGCCCCAGGGATCAGTTCATCAAACATCTGCATAATGGTGTCGGCATCCCCTTCTTCAGCCAACCGCACCAGTTCCTGGACAACCTTTGCCAGGTTCTCGCCGCAAAGTTCTTCCTGCCCGTCCGCCTTGTAAATGTCAGGATGGTCAGTAGAGATAAATGGATGCCCATCATCCCAGAGGTCTTCGCTTAGTTTTTCTCCCGGCCTGATCCCGGTGAAGACGATTTCAATATCCTTCCCAGGCTGCAAGCCGGAAAGGCGGATAAGGTCCTCAGCCAGGTCCATGATACGGACTTGCTGTCCCATGTTCAGGACAAAAGTCTCGCCGCTCTGGCAGAGGCTGGCAGCCTGAAGGACAAGGTAAACAGCTTCAGGGATGGTCATGAAATAGCGCTTCATGTCAGGGTGGGTAACGGTAATCGGCCCTCCCCGGGCAATCTGGCGCTTGAACAGCGGCACAACGCTGCCCCGGCTGCCCAGCACATTGCCAAACCGGACAACAGAAAATTCCTTTCCTGTCCGGTTGGCAGCATCCAGCACCAGCAGCTCAGCCAGCCGCTTGGTAGCCCCCATCACATTTACTGGACGGATGGCTTTATCGGTGGATATCATCACCAGCTGGTCAACACCGCTTTCGATGGCAGCATTCACCACATTCTTTGTCCCGAGAATGTTATTGGAAACCGCATCTTCCACATTCACTTCCATCAAAGGAACATGCTTATGGGCTGCGGCGTGAAAAACCACCTGGGGACGGTGCTGCCGGAATATGGCGCTCAAACGCGGGTAATCGCGGATATCACAGATGATCGGATGGATAGGCAGGGAAGGATAATTTTCCTTCAGCTCCATCAACACTTCGAAAATGCTGTTCTCGCCGTGCCCAAGCAACAACAGCTCGGAAGGTCCCCAGCGTGAAATTTGCCGGCAGAGTTCGCTGCCGATTGAACCTCCTGCACCAGTAACCATGACCGTTTTGCCCGAAATCACAGTTCCGACCTTGTCATCCTGCACCTGGGTTGGCTCACGCCTTAACAGGTCAGTAATCTCGACTTCACGCAGGCGGTTGATGTTCACCTTTCCACCCAGCAGCTCATAAATGCCTGGCATCGTTCGGAACGGGACACCTTTCACCCGGCAAACATCCGCCACCTTGCGGACGACATTTCCGGGTGCGCTGGGGATGGCGATGATCACTTCACTGACCCGGTGGCTGTCGAGCACTTTGGAAAGATCATCGATTGTCCCAATTACCGGAATGCCATAGATCTGCTGCTTTTGCTTGGCAGGATTATCATCCAGGAAACCAACCGGTAACAGGTTGATCTGCGGATTTTTCTGCATTTCACGGGCCACAATCGCGCCAGCATCACCTGCACCGATGATAAGAGCCCGGCGTGTATGGGCAATTTTCGGGGTCACCGATGCCACACTCAGGTTTTCCGCCACCACCCGCATGGAAAATCGCAGTCCGCCTACCAGGAAAATGGAAAGCAGCCAGTCGATAATCAGTACAGAACGTGGAAACCCGGTAAAGAAACCGAAGCTGAAGAAGGCAATCGTCAGGATGGCTACCATCAATGAAGCCGAAGTGACTGCAACGATGATCTGCTTTAACTCTTGAACACTGGCATACACCCACAACCGGCGGTACAAACCAAAAAATGAGTAAACAATTGGCTTTATTAAGAGTGAAATGCCCAGCATCCAGAATGCGGATGGGAGGTAGAACGTGAATGCCGGGCCTAATTCAAGGCGCAGCACATATGAACCGAAAACGGAGATTAAGATTAAACCAATATCCCCTATGAGAATGTAGCGGTTGCGGATATTGGGTTTGTATTTCTGATTCACTATTGTCCTCGTAAACCAAAGGTGCGCAGGATGATGGAAATGTCCATGATCAGGTTGCGGTGTTTAATGTAGTAAAGATCATACTCCAGCTTGACGATCATATCTTCAAGGCTGGCAGCATAGCGCTGGTTGATCTGGGCCCAACCGGTAAGCCCAGGCCGCACAAGCAGGCGGGCCCGGTAAAATGGAATCTTTCGCTGCAGATCATTGATGATTTCAGGCCGTTCAGCACGCGGGCCTACCAGGCTCATATCACCCCGGATAACATTGATAAACTGGGGAAACTCATCCAGGTGGGTTTTTCGCAGGAAATTCCCCAGCCGGGTGATGCGCTCATCGTTTTCTGCGGTCAGGCGCGGCTGACCGTCTTTTTCTGCATCCTGTATCATGGTCCGGTATTTAATGATGGTATAAGTCCTGCCATTCCGGCCTGAGCGCACTTGCCGGTACATGATAGGAGATCCGGAATCAACCAGGATCGCGAGCGAAATGATCGGGTAGGTAAGGATAAAAAATGCCAGGCCAGCTAAAGCGCCCAGGATATCGATCAGGCGCTTGGCAAATTCGTAAAAATCTCCCATGTGGGCTTCATCCAGGAAAGAGCGCAGCAGCCAATCGGAGTTCAGCAGCTGTACCGGGATGCGCCCCTGCATCTCTTCATAGACAGCCGGCATCGTATGGACTTCAATTCCAGCCTCTTCTGCCTTGAGAACCGTTTCTACGATCTCCGGGCGCATATCGCCGGAAATGGCAAAAACAAGGTCAGTCACTCTCTGGGTATCAATCACTTCCAGCAAAGAATCAATGCTCGAGAGAACCGGTATACCGGCGACATGTGTCCCCTGCTTGAGCGGGTCATCATCCACCAGTCCGACTACCAGAAAAGGTTTCGGATTCGCCCTGGCGTAAACTTCAGCCAAGGTTGATCCGGCCCGGCCTGCACCAACAATCAGCATGCGGCGCATGAAGATCGGGGTGCTGAAGAGCCTGGCGAATGCCAGCCGCCACAGCAAAGTCAACAAAGCGCAAAAAACTATAAAATATGCAATTACCAGGCGGGGCAAGGAGTTCGGTTCAGAAAGGAAGAATACCAGGAGATAGAGAATAACACTCACACCGGCAGCCACTGCAACACCTTTGAAAATTTCTCGGCGGTGGCTGGCTCTCCTCAGGTCATACAATTCCACCATCAACAAAACCCATAACAGCGGGAGCAGTAAAAACCAACCCGGTACCCTTGTTCGGAAGAATTCAAAAGAGATGTTCAGCCAGTCCCGGCTTGCCCACAGGATCAGAGAAACCACCATAGCCAGGTATGCAAAGAACAGGTCGCCTACGATCAGGATGGACCTTTGCTCACTTCTGTTCAGGCGCCACAGCCCTGGATGTTGATTCACTTAATCATGCTCCGTAAAAACCCGGCTCCCCAGCAGAAATGCATAGTGGCGATTGCCAGCGGAACTCCAGCGAGTAAAGATACATCCCTCGCTTTGATGGCAGACGGCAGGGAAGCCAGCACCAGTATCAGAATATATAATGATACCATTATTGCCAGCATCATCCTGAAGAAAACACTGAATAACGCAGCAATGAGGAGAACTACCCACCCCAGGACAAATAAGGGCGGGATTGCCTGCCGCAGGCGCACTGAACCTGGGAATTTCTTGAGCATCTTATACTTCCAGTAACCATAACGCCAGTACTGCTTTGCTAATGCACCCAGAGTTGGCCGTGCAAAGTATTCAGATTGAATTTTCGGGTCGAACCAGACTTTATCTCCCCGCTGACGGATCCTCGTGTTCAACTCATAATCTTCATTTGTCAGCAGTTCTTCGTTATATCCGCCCAGTTCTTCGAGATAGTCCTTCCAAAATGCGCCAAATGGTACCGTATCTACCTCGCCAGCGTTTTCACTGAAACGGTAGCGGGCATCTCCTACCCCTAGCGGATTTGATGCTGAGTCAGCAATCGACCTGGCAATCCAGCTATCTGCACCTGGTTTTATCTTCCACAAACCGCCAACATTCTTGCCGGAGCCATCTTCCAGCCCCCTTACTGAGCGTTCAATGTAATCCCGGGCTGGGATGCAGTGCGCATCCAGCCGCAGGATAATTTCACCGCTTGCATTCTTAATGGCAAGGTTCAACGCGTTCGGGATCGCCCTCAACGGGTTATCAATTACTTTTATATGCAAACGGGGTTCGGCCTGCTGGTAATCAAATATCTTCTGGCGGGTGTTATCTTCTGACATCCCATCTGAAATGATCACCTCCATTCTTTCGAGCGGGTAGGTCTGGCAAGCTATGGATTCCAGCAATCCAGTTATTGTTTTTTCCTCATTGTAACAAGGGACGATAACCGAAACAAAAGGTAGAATGCTGCCAGACCCAGTTACCAGGTCTTCAGATGGGAACATTTCGAGTGGATTACCAGATTGTGAAGGCAGGTTGTTATTCTCCTGCTGCCAGGGCAATCACCTCAATTTCAACAGCAGCAAATTTCGGCAGAGCAGCAGCCTGGACAGCCGAGCGGGCTGGGCTTTGCACGCCAAAGAATTCGCCATATACTGCATTCATCTTGGCAAATTCGTTCATATCTCGCAGGAACACCGTAGTTTTGACCACATTTTCAAGGCTGGAACCAGCAGCTTCAAGGACGCGCTTGATATTTTCACATGCCTGACGGGTTTCTTCTTCAATCCCACCCTCAATGATATTACCGGTTTCAGGTACCAGGCCAAGCTGCCCTGAACAGAACAGGAAGGGGCCAGCTTTAACCGCTACAGAATAGGGACCTATGGGTTTTGGGGCAGCCTGTGCTGTGATGATGTGCTTCTGGTGTGAACATGCCATGATCTACTTCTCCTATATTTGTAATGCCTTGATTGTACGTGATGATTCGATTTGGGTAAAGACCTGCCAACCCAAAGGTAATTGATCTCTGTCACTCACGAAACTACCCGGTTGCAACTGATCTTTAAATTAGGTACAATTTCATCAGGGTCAAGATTGTGTGCAAGTCTCTTTAACAATATCCTTTTCCCTGCACAAGCAGTTCCTCGAAAAGACCATCTGATGAATAGGATTATTCGACAACTGTGCGTTTGCTTGATATTCATACTCCTTCCTGCCCTGCCAGTATCTGCAGAAGGAGAGGTTCCTGAGGTGATTCCTCCAGCTCAACCAGAAGTAGAACAAATGGCTGGACTGGAAGGGCAAGGTACCACTTTTTCGGCAGAGGTGAATACTGCTGCAAATATCCCGTTATCCTCATCTTTGGAAGTGAACCGCCTGGCTATACTCGATCCCTGGTTTACCTGCCTTGACGATACCGTGGATGGGGTTGTTGATGGGGATTGCCAGTATTTGAGCATCCAGGCAGCAATTGATGACTTCACAGCCCGACAGGGAAGCGGCATCATCTGGATTGAGCCGGGTAATTTCAATGAAAATGTCACCATTAACAATATCGCTCAATTGAGCGGGCTTGCAGGGGACAACCCGTTTTCTCCAGTGCAGTTAAGCGGCAGCCTGTCCATCCAAACCCAGATCGGATTTTCTTTGAGCAGCCTGAATATCCTGGGTGGAGTGCTCATTTCCAATTCCAGCGGCAGCCTGGCAATTAATAATGTACATGTTTCAAACAGTACAGGCAATGGCGTCGAGATCATCGACCATTCTGGCGATGTGAGCCTGGATACAGTAAACCTGTCAAATAATACCGGCTACGGGCTGCGCATCCGGACCACATCTGGATCAATTTCCATTAGAAACAGCACCTTCGACAACAACATCACAGGCGCCAGCCTGCTTGCCCGTGAATACGTCTCCATCGACTCAAGTACCATGAACAGCAACAGCCAGATCGGGCTTGAGATTTTAAACGCAGCGTCGGTTTATATCAGTAGCAGTAACTTCTCATACAATAAAGGTACAGGCGTCGCCGGCGCAGGTATCCTTGCATCCGGACCGATAACGATCAACAATGTCACGGCAGCCAAAAACACCGGTGATGGCATCATCTTGTTTGCCAGCCAGGGTGATATCCTCATCATGAACAGCAGCTTCAACAGCAATGGTATGTTCGGTCTCAGGGCTTTTTGGCCGGAATATTACACTTTTTCAACTGAACGGGTCACTTCCTGCTACAACCGGATCGGAAGCTACTGGTTATTTGGTTCAGAAAGATCAGGAAGGATCGAAACCTGCGAGGATGCTGGAAGCCAGGCAGGCACCCCTTTGACTGCTGTACTGCAAATGCGGACAATTATCCTGGATTCGCAAAAAGACTATGGAACCTTTTTGACAGACCTACCCACACAGGTACTGGTCCTGGACGACCAGGCAACACCGCCGGTAAGGCTTGCCCGACTACTTTTCCCGTATACTTCCAACCCCCTGGCTGAAATAACCGTTTCCACTCTTTTAAAAGATGACCCGCGTGTGGTTCCCACACTGGAAACAGATTGGTTGTCTCCCGGGATTAAAGTAACCATCTCCAGCACAGGGGATGCTGCACTGCAGCCCTCGCTTGCTTTTTCGGTTTGCTTCACCAGCGCCAGCTCAGACCCAATCATCGCCTTCATGGCAGATGGACAGGAAACCTGGGCAGCGCTTGAGAGTCAGTCAGCAGGTGGAAAGGTATGCACGAACAGCACCCAGCCGGGTATCTTTGTCCTGATAAGTAACCTTCCGTAGGTTGCTGATTTTTCAATTTTATAATAAACAGGAACACACTTTAGGAGCTCCTCATGTACACGAGACATAAAAACCGTTTGATGTTGATGGTGTTGGCCATGACCCTCATTTTCTCCTTGCTGAATTTTGAAGTTGTCCGTGCTGAGGGCGAAATACCTGAAGAACCGCCTGTTGTCACTCAGCCGGAACCTGATTCCCAGGAAACCCAGGATCTTGCCCCGGAAACAGGTGATACAGACCCAATTGAAGGTGAGAATCCTGACCTGACCATAACAACCGCAACGGAGCCAGCTGACCTGGTCGTGCTTGACACACACGGCAGCCCGGTCCCGCTGGCTTCCACTGCAGCATTAGAGGCGTTAATAGACCCAGATCCGTATTTTTTCAAGTATGGGGTCAAGTATGAATTTACAGCTTCTGATTGCGATCCTTCAGAAGATGTAGTTTTGGCATGTGATAATCCGATTCAAGCAGCCCTGGATTACCTGGCTGCTAAAAGCTGGGTGCCTGACAACAACAAGGTCTTTATTGAAGCAGGAAATTTTGATACATCTTCGGAGGTTCCTGGTATCACCCTCAATGGCAGCAGCTGGTTGAAAGGCGCTCCAGGACTGTTGATCATCGCAGGTTCAGGGTCCGGAAATGATGTAATGGAAGATACGATCATCACCGGTAATTTCACCATTAGCAACATGAAAAGCCTGACCCTGAGCGGCTTCAGCCTGATTGGTGGACTCCTTATTACGGATAACATCGGAAGCCTGACCTTAAATGATGTTGACGTAACCGGCAGTACTGCAGACGGTATCAAGGTGGAAAACCATACCGGCAGCGTCAAACTCGAAAAGGTTACCGTTACAGAAAACGATGAGGACGGAGCGGACATCCAGGCTACCGGCAGCGTGCAGGTTCTGGACAGTTCATTTTCCCGGAATGATGCAAGCGGGTTGGTGATCATCACACCCGGCAATATCCTGCTTAATAAAGTGTCTGCAGACGATAACCTGAATGGTGACGGCCTGAACCTGAACAACTTGAGCGGAACAGGAACGGTCCGGATATTAAACACCCTGGGCAGTAATTCAGCCTCTGGAAATACAGCAGGGCATGGAATCCTGGCAAATTCAAAGAATTTAATAGTGATTAATGGCCTGACCGCTACCGGAAATGAATCCGGAGGTGCGATCCTGGATAATAAGACTGGGACTGCTGGCATCATTATCTATAACAGCCGTTTTGATGGGAGCACTGCTGGAGCAGGCGCTGATGTGATGACCTCTGGAATTATCCGCCTGGAGGGTGTCAGCGCATCCGGCAACCAGGCTGGAACAGGCATAAACCTCGATAATACCAGCGGTTTGGGAAGTGTGACAATTCTGAAAGGACAGTTTAATAATAACCAGGGGAACGGCCTGGTTATCCGCACGAAAGGTGGGGTGATTCTCAACCAGGTCGGCGCCAGTGCCAACACTTTGATGGGTGCAGACATTAACAATGACGGAACCCTGGTGAGGAATGTGCAGCTCATCAGTACCTTTGGGGAAAACATGTTCAACCTGAATGGGGATACCGGATTGAAAATTGTCACCCATGGATCAGTAACCCTTAATAATGTCACCGCGAGTATGAACATGCTGGCAGGAGTGCCGGATACTGAACCCGACGAGCGTTACCTGCATGGCGGTATTTTGATCGATAACACATCCGGAACAGCTGGCGTGAGAATTGTCGGTGCAAATATCAGTTACAACTCGGGGAATTTCACCATCGGCTTGAATGTCGATACCAACGGGGCTGTATATCTTCGCAGCCTGACAGCCAGCAACAACCACTGGGGTGCAGACATCAACAACCTGGGTTCACTTGACATTTCAAAAGGGATCAGTATCATCCAATCCACCTTCAACAATAATGCCAATGCGGGCATCATCGCAACTACTTTCGGAAATATTACCGTCAACAATATCAATGCAATCGGCAACCAGGGTCCAAGGGCGGTGGGGCTGCAAAATGTGGTCGGCAGCAGCGTTGGCGTCAGCCTTCTCAGCACACTGGGTGAGAACCTGATCTTGAACAACGCCGGGACAGGGTTGGAAATTACCACGGCAGGAAGTGTTATCCTTTCTAAGGTATCTGCCTCCAATAATGGCGCTATCGGCGCAAACCTGCCCAACCAGATCCAGGGCGTCGGGAATGTCAGGGTGACCGATTCGGTGTTTGACAACAACGGTGATACCGGCTTGATCATCCAGACAGAAGGAGCCATCAGCCTGTTGAGCGTCAGCGCATCCAGCAATGGCGGCACTGACAACAGCAACGGCGCTTATTTAGGAGGCGGGGCAAGAAGCGTCTCAGTTGTTAAAAGTAAATTCAATGGAAATACTGGTACAGGACTGGTGGTAATTGCATCCGGCTCGATTACGTTGAATTCAATTCTGGCAAATGATAACGCCCATGCCATCCCGAATGCCGACCCTGACCTTGCCGGGCAATTCAGCGGGATATTCATTCAAAACAGCTGTATTGACTGTACTTCCGGTGTGACCATCAAGAATTCGTACTACAACAATGAGTTCAACCGGAACACAAATATCAGCCTGATCGATACCCTGACCACCGCCCCGCAGGGGGTTGGAATCAACATCCGGACCTATGGACCCCTGGTTATTCGGGGAGCATCTGCTTCTGACAATGGGCAGCATGGAGCCTACCTGCTCAATAATGACTCAACCATCAATAATGTGTCCATCTTTAATTCACAGTTCGAATCAAACCGCCTGACAGGATTATGGGTGCAGACATTGGGAAATATCACCCTTTCCAATGTGATTGCAAGCAATTCCAGTATGCAAACAGGAATACTGTATGTCACCGATCCATATCCCAGCTACAGCGGAAGCGGGGCATACCTGGCCAATGTTGCCGATTTTACTGGCTACAAGAATGTGTCTGTCCTGAACAGCCGGTTCGACAATAACTACGGGGTCGGATTGCGCATCATTTCAAACGGAGCCATCCGGCTGGTGAATGTAACAGCATCCAATAATGTCACTTCTGCAGCAGCTGATCCCTATGGCGCATACATTTCCAATTTCGGCAGCCCGCCGGAGGTATCTGCAGGCATCTCCATTAGCGGAACCAGCCTGCTGGCAAACCAATTCAACAATAATGCCCTGGCGGATGGGTTGTTTATCAGGACAACCGGCAGGTTGGTACTGAACAATATCGCTGCCAGCGGTAATGGAGTTAATGGCATCTATTACAACAACACCGCCAACACGAATACTACTTCAGTGAACACCATTGTAGCCAACAATAATCAGTTTGCAGGCGTGTATATCGTCTCAAAAGGCCAGGTGACCGGATACGGTATCATTGCTAACCATAATGGTGCAGGTATCAACCAGGAGGCAGTTGGCATGCCATTCACCTTCCTTGGAGCTGCATCTGTATATATCAGCAACACTTCCAGCACGACCGGCACTGCCGGGGTGGTAATCAGCCGCAGCCAGTTCAATGAAAACTTATCAACCGGGCTGCGGGTATATTCGAACGGCAACATCACGGTCAACAATATCCAGGCGGTCGGCAACCGCACAGCCGATCCTGCCCCGCCAAGTAATCTTAGGATTGATGGTGCATATCTCCAGAACACCTCAAGTACGTTTGCGGTCAGCATCAGGGTGCTTTCCTCGCTCGGTTCCAATCGGTTTGATAACAACCGGGATTATGGACTGCACATCCTTGCCAGGCAGAACATCACCATTTCCAAAGCAACCGCCAATGCCAACGGAATCCTGGATCCAGCAGCAGTGCGTAGCGGCATGAACCTGGTGGTCACTGCGCCTGCCTCGGTGATCAGCTTCAGTTGTGTCGGGGTCACATCCAACGGATTGCATGGCATCTGGGTAGAATACCGGGCGGTTGGCGGAACTGGCAAGCTGGTACTGCTCAACTCCTATATTGGCGGGAATTCAATTGCAGCCCCGGGGCAAGATATTTACATTGATCCGGCATACAGTAGCCCGACCATCATTCAATCCGGAGCATACTGTTCCGGATGGTAGTCCAGTCCAGCATTTTTCAAGGGGCTGTCTAGAAAGAACTT
>DHHC01000018.1 GCA_002403095.1 Leptolinea sp. UBA4782 | reverse complement strand
CAGAAAAAAGGTTGCTTTATCTTCACCGGTTTTGCGCTATGATATGTTAACAATATTTTGCTTTTACAGCCGCAGTTCCCTGTTTGTTTACAAAAGAATCGGAGGGAAGATGAAAAAGACCAAAACTAGCATTTTCGCTGGGTGTATCGTGCTGCTTCTGGTGGTTATGTCCTGCGGTATCCCGGGTAAGAATGGAGATGTTGACCTTACCAGCGTAGCAGCCACTGTAGCAGTGGAGTTGACAGAGAGGGTTGCCGCGGCTGGCACTCAGGCACCGCCGGGAGCGGCAACTGCACCTGGTGATACACCATTACCGTCTGCAACCGTCACTGAGACACAGGTTCCGACCAGCACTGCAACCGTCACCCCAACGGTAACGAACACTCCCATCCCGTGCAACAAGGCATCCTTCCAGGGCGATATCACCATCCCAGACGGCACCGAGATCACAGCCGGTACGTATTTCAACAAGACCTGGCGTATCAAGAACGAAGGTTCCTGCACCTGGAATTCAAGCTACCAGGTGATCTATGTTGATGGCGAGAAAATGCAGGCACCTGATTCGGTCCAGCTGACCCCGGGGTCTGTAGCACCCGGCGGTACGGTGGATATTACCATCCAGCTGAAGGCGCCAGCCAGCCCGGGTGACTATACCGGTTACTTCCGCCTCAAAGCAGGGGATGGGACGATATTTGGGGTCGGCGCTTCCAATGCTTCGTTATCGGTTGTAATCAAGTCGGTAGCTGCTGCCATTACAGCAACCTTTACCCTCCCCCCGCCTCCCACACCACTCCTGCCCGACCTGTATGTCAGCGAGTTCCAGATTAACAATGGCAACCCGATTGACGATGATGTCAACATCCATGTGCGGTTGGGAGTTTATAATAAAGGAACCGCTGCCGCAGGTCCATTCACCGTGCGGTTCTGGGGGCTCGAGACCTTCGCCAATTCCAGTTGCGGTTGGGATGTGGGAGGACTGGTTAAGAATGGGGGCTATATCCTGGAATGCGATATGCAATATGCTTCCACCTATGCAGACGGACTGAAGGCAAAAGTAATGGTGGATACGGGCGGCACGGTTGCTGAGCTGGATGAAACCAACAACATATTCCTTTATCCCCTGAACTTTGTTCCGTAACATCCAATCACAAAATCTCCCCGCAGATTTCAGCGGGGAGATTTTTTGGGGCTGTTGAAAATATCCTTGCCTACTTCAGGTTCACTGATATTGAGTAGGTATATTTTGGACCAGAGTCGGTCCAGTCATCGATCACAAGGATGTAATACGTATCATCTTCGTATAGTTCATATTCCAGCAGGGCATCTTCACCCCCGCCGCTGTCGCTATCCCAATCATAAAACATCTGGTCAGATCCCATCAAAATGACGCTGGGATTCATATCGGACGATGAGCCTTTTTTAACCGAAATGGTGACATTCTGGCCGCTCTTCCCGGTGAAGTAATACAAGTCTCCCGGTCCTGAGAAGCCCAGATAGGTCAGGTCGAGGTAATCTGAAGCCTCGATAGTTCCCGCTACAGCGGTGCCATTGGTCTGGATTTCCTTGGCGGTTGCCATCTCCGGGTTATAAGAGCCCTTTTTCAACGTGATCTCAAAATCCTTTGCATCTCCAGCGCTGTAAGAATTAACCTTTGCGTAGAGATAGGTGGTATCTTCCCCGTTCGTCCAGAAAACCAGGGGGTTCCAGCCTGGGCCGGAGTCGTCGTCATAAGTCAGGTAGTTGCCATCCCTATCAAACAGGTTGATGGCCAGGTTGAGGTCTTCATTGGCGGCAATGGCATACACCGTGTAGGACTGGTCAGGTTCGGCTTTGAAGCGGAAACAGGCTTCGTAGCTGTCTTTGTCGAGCGCGCCCTTTACCGATTCATCCACCTGCAGGGTCGCAGCTCCCGGGCAGATGCTACTGCTGTAGTACGGGTACCCAAAGTAGAAGGTGTCAAACGGGTTCAGGGTAGCCCATTCCACATCCAGGAAGGCTGCATCTTCATACAGGACTTCGTAATCCTCTTCGCCATTAACGTTTACCTTGCGTACCTCAACTTCATCGTAATCTTCTCCAGTTTGAACCGAGTAGATCACCTCTTTACCATTGACAGTAAAGGTGGCGTTGAGGAGTGAGTAGATGTCATCATCATCCAGCTCAACCATATCCGTGCCGCCTGCCGCATCCAGGGTGAACAGGAGGGTATCGTCATCATACTCTTCCCGCCCGCTGAAAAGGAGGGTCTTCCCATCCGGGCTGATGGCATACATAAATACAGATGCCCAGTCCTCAAGGATGTAATCTCCATCTTCACTGCCAACAGTGGTGGAGAAGATGTTATAAAGGCTGTCTTCATTATTTATAAACAGGATCAGTTTATCTGTTCCAATGGGGTTGTAAATCGAGTCAATGGAAACATCAGATTCGGAGAAGAGTTCAGACAGGCCGGAGCCGTCTTTTGATACACTGTAAAGGGTCACATCTCCATCTGTGTTGGTCTCCTGGATCAACAAAATCTCGGACCAGATATTGTAGCTGAAGCTCAACCCCTCACCGTTGAGAACTTCCACATCCTCTGCGCCGCCTATCGGGTGGACAAAGATAGTTTGTTCGCCTTCTTCGTCCCCCACCATGTACACCAGGTTTTCACCTTGCTTATCAAAGGCAGTCAGGAAGCTGGTGCCGCTGGCAACCAGGTTCTGTTCCGATCCCTCCAGGGTGTACAGCTCGAGCAATCCCTCATCATTTTCAGCAGTGAAGGTAATGGCGTCGCCTGCAACACTGGAACTGGAGGTCACGATTGAGAAGAAGGTTTCACTTTCAGCAATGACCTCGCCGTTTTCAGTGCTGACCACCTTGACCTTGGCCCCGTCGTCATCCTCAACTGTAAAGAAGATGAACTTGCCGTCAACGGTGTGGCTGTAGTAATTGTTGAGAACGTTTTCTTCATCATCCAGGACCACAACCTCGTTTTCCCCCTTGATGTCATACGCATTGACCGTCAGGTAGCCTTTACTGGAGACATCTTTCGTCAGGATGATTTTTCCCTCAGGTGCAATCCAGCACTCGTCGCCCTTGGCGACTTCCTCGGCTTCTTTGCCGTTCTGCGATACATAGCAGCGCTGGCTGTTATCGCGGACTTCATTGATAAAGATTGTCTTTCCGCCATCCAACACCATGGCATATACTTCATTATCAGTTTCAAAGAATGGGACGATCTCTTTTGGGTTGGTGTTGAAGCGGTACATGCTGATGTCGCCGCCATCGTTGTAACTCAGCAAGACCTCTTTTGTCCCCTTGATGTACCCTCCGCTCAAGTCCCAGAAACCGAGGTTGCGGTAACCTTTCTCCATGTCATAGGTATAGATATAGCCGCCATCCAGTGTGCCGTTCTCCAGGATAGGATCGAAATCTTCGAGCGGTTTTCCTAATTTCATGGAATAAACCTCTGCCTCGTCAGACTTATCGGGCACTCCGATCAAGATCCCATCCCCCTTGGAAGACTTTTGGAAGGAGAGCCCACCGCCGCCCAGCACCTTGCCCAAGATGAGCACGGCTGCGATGATGACACCGATCAGTAACAGTGCGCCGAGGATGATCAACCACAGCCAGCTTTTCTTTTTCGGCGGTTGGGTTGCAGCCGCAGCCGGCTGGGGCGGTGGTGCAGCCTCCCAAGCTGGCTGTTGGGGAGCCTGCCACCCGTTTCCGGGAGCTGGTTCCTGGGAATACATGGGCACCGTTGCTTGGGGTGCAGCAGGGGTCTCCTGCACCTGGAGCGATTCGTTCGGGGCGCCGCAGTTGGGGCAAAAATAGCTGCCGTCTTCATATACTGCATCACACTTAGGACATCTCATATTTCTTCCTCCATCAAGGGTTAAAAAATATTGGCAATTATGAATGGTAGAGCATTAAAATCAGGGGATACAAGCTGCCGGATGCATTCGGGTGAATAAAGTGTAACCCTAAAAGCAGCACCCGGCAACTATTTTAAGCACGAATCTTGGTTTTCTCCTCCATAACCTATCCCACGATTAATAGACTGTGACTGGAGATAGGAAGTAATTGTAGCTGTCGAAGTTATCCATCACTTTCCACTCAACATCCAGCAGCACAGCTTCTTCATACAGCAATTCAACATCTTCTTCGCCCCCGGTTTTGACCTTGCGGATTTCATAATCATCATAGTCTGTACCGGTCTTTACGTTGTAAACCACATATTGATCGTCCGCAGTGAAAACGGCCGAACTAACCGAGGTTAAGTCATCGTCGTCCAGTTCAATCAATTGTGCGCTGCCTGCCAGGTCAACAGTGAACACGGTAAGGTCATCATCGCTTTCTTCTTTACCCGAAAGCAACAGGGTCTTACCATTGGCGCTGATATCCAGGATATTAAAGCTTGCCCATTCTTCAAGGATGAACTCGCCTTCTTCACTGCCGAGAGAGGTAGCATACAGGCTGAACAATCCATCCTCGTCGATCAGGCGGATGAACAGGTTTGATGAATCCAGCGGGCTTAGGATGGAATCGATCTGGTAATCGGCATCTGAGAATAATTCTGCCAGGCCGCTGCCGTCACTATTAACCGAGTACAGGGTGACCTGCATATCTTCCAGGTCAGTCTCTTTAATGAGCACAACATTCTTCCACAGCATCATGTAAAAGGAAAGATTTTCTCCTTCCATTACCTCTATATCATCCCCGCCCATCTCCGGGTGGACATAAACAGTCTGGTTGCCGTCTTCATCCCCGGCGATATACACCAGGTTTTCGCCCTTCTGGTCATATACAGCCAAAAGGCTTTCGCCGCTTCCGATTAATGTTTCACCTTCAGCACCCAGTGTGTACAATTCCAGTTCGTCATCGTCATTCCTGGCGATGAACCAGATCTTCTCCCCGGTAAATGCCCGGTCGAAAGAAAGGATATCGTTGTACTCTTCACTTTCTGCAATTACTTCACCGCTCTTGGCATCGATCAGTTTCAGGTAGGCTGTATCGCCGTCATCAATCAGGGCATAAATCCGGGTACCCAGGTCATTGTATCCGTAGGCATTGTTGCGAACATTCTTTTCTTCATCCAGCAGGACAACTTCCTTCTCTCCATGGATGTCGTACGATTTGACGGTCAGTTCGCCATCGGAAGAAATTTCTTTGGTAAAGATCACCTGCCCGCTTGCGGCAACGGTACACTGGTCGCCTTTTACGACCTGCTCAGCTTCTTCCCCTTTGAAGGAAACATAGCACCGTTCACTGTTGTTGCGAGACTCATTGATAAAAATGACGTCTCCACCGTCCATCGATAATGCGAAGAAATTATTGTCCGATTCAAAGATGGGTACCAGCTCTTTCGGATTGGGGGTGTTGCGGTACAGGGCAATATCACCATCGTCGTTGTAAGAATAGAACAGGTATGGGCTATTTTCTACATAACCACTTGCATAACCAAAGAGCCCTACGACCCGGTATCCATTGGGGGTGAACTCATACAGGTTATTGGTGGCCATATCGCCATCTTCCAGCATGGGTTCATAGTCATCCAGGGATTTACCGAACTTCAACGCATACACATCTGTAACATCGCTTTTTTCCGTGATTCCTACAAGAATACCGTCTCCTTTCGACCTGCCGCCGAAAATGGTGATGCCCAGCGCCGGCGCAACCACAAATACCGCCAGCGCTGCCAGGCCGATCAACACTACGGCCACTACAGGGATAAGCCAGAGCAGGCTTTTCTTCTTGGCTGGCGGCTGTGCTGCCTGTTCAAGGGGTAGATCCGCTGCCGGGATTGATTCAGCCGATGTTTCCGGCTGCGGCTGGTTTGGGTTGGCTATTGTTTCGTTCGGGGCGCCGCAATTGGGGCAAAAATAACCTTCATCTTCATAAACCTGGTCGCACTTTGGGCACTTCATGATATACCTCCACTCTCTAAGTTTTATTATACGGAATATCTGCCTGTTTTAACCTATCGAATTTAATGGTGCTTTAACATTTTGCAGGCGGGTGGAATTTGACGGGTGAAAGCGGTGGTTTATAATGGGTTTAATGGGATCCGTGCTGCCATGTTATCGGTAAACCAAGTCATCCAAAACCGCTATCGCGTTGAACGCCTGGTTGGTCAGGGTGGATTTGGGGCGGTTTACCGTGTCCGTGACATGCAGTTGAACCTGGTTTGTGCCTTGAAGGAGAATTTCGAAACCAGCCCAGCTGCCCAGCGCCAGTTTGTCCATGAAGCAACCATCCTGTCCGGCTTGCGCCATCCCAACCTGACCCGGGTGACCGACCATTTTACCCTGCCCGGGCAGGGGCAATACCTGGTAATGGATTATATCGAAGGGGTGGACCTTAAAACCAGGCTGCAGCAGGCTGGCACCCCTTTACCCATCTCACAGGTGATCCCCTGGATCCTGCAAATTGCGGATGCACTGGCTTACCTGCACGGGCAGAAACCTCCCATCATCCACCGTGACCTGAAGCCTGAAAACATCATCATCACCCCCCAGAACACCGCCATGCTGGTGGATTTCGGGGTGGCAAAAGTATATGACCCTGCCCTGAAGACCACCATTGGAGCCAGGGCGGTTACCCCGGGTTTTTCCCCGCCAGAGCAATATGGGCAGGGAACCACAGATAACCGCAGCGACATTTACGCCCTGGGGGCAACCTTGTACACCCTGGTTACCAACCAGGAACCGGTTGAGAGTATCCAGCGTACCCTGCGGGTGCCCCTGGTTTCTCCCCGCCAGGTCAATCCGCTGGTATCGCCAGCGCTGGATGCGGCCATCCTCAAAGCGATGGAACCAGTACCCTCAGACCGTTTTCAGCGCATGGAGCATTTCAAGGCAGCCCTTACACAGCAGCAAAGTATGGCGCCCAGGCCGCGCCCGGCAGCGGTGCTGGTGAAGAAAAAACCTGGCCCGAGTGTAAAAACCAACCCTGCATCCATTATGCCGCCCAGGTCTATGCTCCTGTCATTCCTGGTGCTGGCTGCTGTACTTATCCTGCTGGTTGCCCTGGGGCTTTCACGCCGGGCGATCCAGCAAACCCCAATGCCGGCTGTACCTCCAACCCTTACAGCTGCCGTAACGGAAACTGAACCAGGAGCAATCCAGGGCACGATCCGGGCTGAACAAACCCAGGCTGCCAGCCTGCTGTTACCGGCGGTTACGCCTTTTCCAACCAGCACCCTGAAACCATATGCCCCAACGGCAACCCGTATCGCTATGAACGCCAGTAAAACCCCCATTGAAAAAGGCAATTACACCTGTGTGTTGGTCTCCTACCTGCAGGACATCACCGTACCGGACGGGTCGGTATTCTCCCCCGGAAGCCCGTTCATAAAAACCTGGCGGCTGCAGAACGTCAGCAATTGCACCCTCGAAAAGGATGCCAGGCTGGTTTTCCTGGGGGGAGACCTGATGGGGGATGAGCAGGAATTCCCCATCGCCATCGAGGTCGTGCCGGGGCAGGTCTTTGACGTTTCCATCCCGCTGACCGCTCCTGGCGCTCCCGGAAAATTTAAGAGTGAATGGGTGATGAAGACCCGTGAAGGCAACCTGATATCAGGTTTGCAGCTTTCCGTCGAGATCGAAGTGCGTTGATGTTCTGCGATGAAACAATCCAGGCATGAAAACCCATAAAAATTTAGGCGCCTTTTTTGTCATCATTTTCCTCCTGTTTGCTCTGGCTGACTGCAGCACAACCCGGGCACCGGCTAGTAACGAAACCCTGCCCGTTTCTCCACAGCCAGATACCACGGCTATCCTTCCAGTACCAACCCAGACAGCGACCCCAACGGCATCACCCAACCCCACTTCCTCACCCACACCCTATCCGTATTTTGAGCCTGCCGGCTGCCTGGCTCCTGTAGAAGACTACAGCCTGGTGGAAGTGGAAGGCTGGTATTTAAACCAGCGCACCCTTATCATGCTGAAGCATGCGTCTGAACTCTTCAATGGCAATCCGCAATACCTTCTTTCCCTTATCACCCAGGGCAGCTACCATGATAATGGGGCAGCCAGCTGGGGCACCCACCTGGGAGGCGGGGCAGTGGACCTGTCTGTTATGCTCCCCGGCACGTATACAATCGTTGCATCCGACTTGAGCCGGATGGTCAGGTCTTTGCGGGCAGCAGGTTTTGCTGCCTGGTACCGCGATGCGGATGAACTGTTCTCCGGGTCAGCCATGCATATCCATGCCATTGCGGTTGGCGATGCCGAGCTTTCTGAGCCTGCCCAGGCGCAGTTGACCAGCCGGGAAGGCTATTTCTTTGGTTTCAACGGTATCCCGGTTGATTTTAACGAACCCAGCATTGACCGGCATGGCGGACCTGTGGTGTGCAGCTGGATGATCAACAGCGGTTATCCCGCTTATGATGTACAGCTTGATGGCAGGATGACATGGAAGCAGAGGCTGCTCCAGGCTGCTGGCAGCCTTTTAACCAGTAGCGGCCAGGATACCCGCCAGCTGGCTGATAACCTGTCCTTTTACCCCGGCACTTTGCGGGGCATGCAGGACCTGGAAGGACCCCTGGTGATGCAACTGCTGCATGAAAGCGGGCTTATATTGGATGAAGATGCACCTTATTTCCAACTGCCGCGCTTTCGCTTGTCCAGCCTGGATGATGAATGGCGTTTCTGGGCACAATTTGCGGATGGCGTTTTTACCCGGTATGAGCATGCAAGCCCAGTTGGCGCTTTTGATTTTTTGGCCTGGCCTTTGCTGCCGGGCGACGTGGTGATCAGCAGCATAAATGGTGTGTATTATCACCTGTTCATGGTAAGCGAGGGCGGCGAAGGCGCCGCTGCTTACAGCGTTGTCCCCGTGGAACAGCCGGACGGCACTTTCCTGATCCAGCGTATGCTGCTGTATGATCCTGCCCGCCCGGGAGAAGGATTGCTCAGGACCGCCTGGTCGGGCTGCAGCACAGCAGAATGCACGGATGCAGGCAGTTTCCTGGTGCTGCGCAGGCAGGATTTGCACCTGCCACCGGGCAGCCTGGTAACCCGCATCATCATGCCGGGTGACAGCCTGCCATTGCTGGCGCTCCAATACGATACCACCCTGGAAGAAATCATCACTGCCAACCCCGGGCTGGCAGTGGACATGTTAAATGTTGGTGAAGAGATCCTTATACCAGTGAACACCCTTGCTGGCAATTCTTAATGGATTATCCTGGAAGTTTGCGATTCTTTCTCACATAATCCAGTAAACCGCCCATCCCCATTTTACTGAATGCCTTGCGGGCAGCACGGAAACCTGAACCGTAGGTCCGGGAGCGGTTCTTATGCATGTTCTCAAGCAGGTGTACAGCCAGCGGGTCAGTATGCTTTTCAAGCCACAGTGCGGCAGCTAGCTCGCACAGGCCTTCCTCCACCCTTGGCGTCAGCCGGGGAAAGTTGTTCGTAAACATCCAGGCATGCATGGCCTCGTGGGCCAGCACCATACCCAGGTGCACGCGCGGCAGGCTTGTCAGCGCCAGGATATAAGTTACCTCGCGCGTCAAGGGCATCCCAGGCATGCTGCTTTCCCGCACGAGGGTCAACCCATGCGGACGGCTGGGAGACTGTCTGGCATGGCTGCGGCGCAACTCTGCCATGCTCACCAGCTTTAAGGGAACCTTACGGGGATCGACATTCAGATTGTATTCTGCCAGGTAGAGGCAGACTTCAGCAAAAAGACAGGCGGCATCTGCTGGGTCTATGACTGCTGTAGCCAGGCAGGTATTGCAGACCGAGTGCGTGCTGGAAAAATATTTTCCACCACCGTTATGTTGGGATTGGATAAGCTTGCCGCACGAAATGCACAGGCGGTGGGACCGGTCGCGCTTGCTGCAAACCATGTTGCCGGCTGCGTCCAGCTGGTAAGTACCGGTAATCGGTTGTCCGCATACGCTGCAGATCAGGCTGAATAAACGCGTGTAGTCGGCTTTACAGTATGGTTTGCCGTCATGCACGTGGAACTGACGGGTGTGGATTGGTTTCCCGCAGGCAGTGCACATAAAGTGGTCGGGGTGGTACATGTGACGCAGTGCCTGGATATGTTCGCCGGTCACCGGTTTGCCGCAGGTAGGGCAGATTGGGGCAAAGATATGCTGGTAGCAAGCCACGTGGTAGGGTTTGCCCGCCTTTGTCTTGAAACCGGATTCGCGGATGGGCATTCCGCAGCCTGCGCAGCGGAAGCAGTCCGCATGCCATATCTTGCGCATAGCTTTTATGTATGCCGCGAAAACGGGCTTGCCGCAGCCGGCACAGGTCAGCATGGCAGTATCCATTTCCTGAGATCGTAATAACACATGGCCTGATTTTACTATGCATCCGCTGTCACCTGCAGGAATGGAGCAGGCGCTGTCAGCATATATGAGCGAGGTCATAGCTAAAAAATCTATCTTTAGGCACATGACAGGCGCCTACCCTATCATCTAGAATCCAGTCTGTGCGAATTGATTTTTTCACAGTGAGGGAGAAAAAGTGATATTAGTCACAGG
This sequence comes from Leptolinea sp. UBA4782, assembly GCA_002403095.1. GTDB lineage: Bacteria > Chloroflexota > Anaerolineae > Anaerolineales > Anaerolineaceae > UBA4782. The sequence goes on along the minus strand of DHHC01000018.1, from coordinate 16,379 downwards.
TGCAGCGGGGCATTTGGGGAATGTTCTCGTCAGGGAACTGGTTGACCAGGGGAATACTGTGCGGGCACTGGTATTGCCTGGTGAAGACCGGCAATCTATTGAAAACCTGGGCATAGAAATAGTTGAAGGCAATATCCTTGATAAAGCATCGGTTGTGCAGGCAATGCAGGGTGTGGAAGCGGTTTTCCACATGGCTGCCCTGGTAGCAATCAGCCCCGGGAGCGAAGCTCTGCTGCGGCGCGTGAACGTAGAAGGCACCAGGAACATGCTCGATGCAGCAAAAACCTGCGGAATTAAGAGGTTTATTTATACCAGCTCCATTCATGCGCTGGCGCGTCCACCGATCGGCACAGTGATCGATGAAACCCAACCTTTTGATGTGAATAATCCAGCCGGGATGTACGACTCCACCAAGGCTGAAGCCTCCCTGGAGGTGATGAAGGCAGTAAATGAAGGGCTGAACGCGGTGATCGTCTGCCCTACCGGTGTAATCGGCCCTTATGATTACCGGCGTTCGGAGCTGGGGGAAATGTTCATCTCCTGGATGAAGAAAACTGGAAGTATTGTGGTTGAGGGCGCTTTTGATTTTGTGGATGTGCGCGATGTGGCCAAAGGCCACATCCTTGCCCTGACCAGGGGAAAACCCGGACATACTTATATTCTTGGCGGGACACGGGTCCAGGTTAAATTCCTGGTGCGGATGGTGAAAAAACTGGTAGGCGCTTACTCCCCCATTATCGTGCTTCCGCCCAAACTGGCAAATTTTGCAGCCGTGCTGGCAGAGAAATACTATAAGATGACCCATACACGGCCAAAATTCACGCGTTACTCGCTCGAAACCCTGGCCAGCAACTCGGACATCAGTTCCGACAAAGCCCGCCAAGAATTGGGCTACCAGCCGCGCAGCCTGGCTGAAACCCTGGCGGATACGATCGGCTGGTGGGAGCTGAATGCAAAAAAGATCAAATCCCGGTTAAGGGTGTAAGCCATAATAAATAATCCCGTGCAGTTACAAATTTCTGCACGGGATTTTTTGTGTGGGTTGCCAAGAATGTACCGGCGGATTTACTCCTGGCTGGTTTCTGGAGCCGGTTGTGCTGCTTCAGACTGCTCAGGTATGGGTTTGGAGACAGGCGGTTTCTTTTCACGGGTAAGAACTGCAATACCGTAAGGTTCCATCATATACGTTCCGTCAACGATGATGCCTGCCAGGTGTTCCCGCGCATACCAGGGCCAGATAATCCGCTGCGGCCGGGGAGTGTGGTTGATGACAAAGAATATTTCCTTGCCGTCTTTTTGTTTACGGACGGAAACGTGCACACCGGCCGGTGTTTTGGGCGGGAAGATCAAGGCGCTATGCGCCAGGCGGTTGATCACGGCTGCCTGTGAGGTGTCATCCAGCCAGCAGCCAATGTAATACACCAGCCCTCTGCCAAAAGAACGCACAGTCATGGCCAGTGTTTCGTTCAGCCAGCGGTTCAGCCCAATGCTGTAATGGGCTACCTCAATAGTGGTGGAGTCCAACCTGTGCAGACGCTCTGCCCAGATCTTAGCGCTGCCCTGGAAGTAATTTGCCTTGATCGCAACCGGCTCAGAAAGTGCATAAGCTTCTTCCACCACCACTCCGGCCAGTTCGGTCAACCCACCCGGCGGGCGGGATGGAAGCATGGCATTGCTGCTATCCTTCACCCCACTGCGCATCGTCAGAACCAGGTGCCCACCGGCTTTTACGAACCCGGATAAGGCAGCGATCCTTTCCTCTGTCAGGATAGTGAGGGCAGGGGCAAGCACCAGCTTGTACCCTTGTAAGGGTGAATCAGCCGGGATGACATCGAAAGGAATGTTGGCAGCTGCCAGCGGCCGGGCATAATGCTGCAGGTGCTGGGTGTAATCGAAATCTACATGCATGGGGAGGGAATTCAGCGACCAGCGGCTGTCATCGTCGTACAGGATGGCTACCTCATTCGTAACCGCGCTCTCCGCGAGCAAGTCCTGCACCTGGGCAAGCTCGCTTGCCGCCTGGGCTATCTCATCATAAACCAGGCGTGGCCCACCGGCCTGGTTCAACAGGCTGCCGTGGAACTGGTCCATCCCGCCGGGGGAAGTGCGCCAGTGCCAGAAAAGCATGCCGTCGCTGCCTTGCGCTACTGCATGCCAGACCATACTGCGGACAGAGCCTTTATCCAGGGTGTTACTGATGGACGCCCAGCTGACATTGCCGGGTTGGGCTTCAAGCACCCAGTAGTTCTGCTTTTTCAAACCGCGGGTGTAAGCCAGTTCTGCGCTGCTTGTGCGGAAGTCATGCTGTCCGCGCCCGATGTACCAATCCATCCCGGCTGTATCCAGGTGCCCGGCTAGCAAAGTTGAATTGTGCGGGCTGTCCATGCCCTGGAAATTGTGGGTGATCCAGGCGCTTTCGGAAATCCCCTCCCGCAACAGGTAAACCAGCATGCCCAGGTACTTTTCATAGCAGCGGGTAACAAACCGTTTATGCTCAAGCAGCAGCACCGGATGATGGCTGCCTGCAGGCAGGTTTATTTGTTCCCAGGCGGTATACTCCTGGCTGCGCACCCGGCTGCTCCAACGCTGGTTCAGGTCTGCCAGCGAGCCGTATTTATCCTTGAGGAATTCCTGGAACTGTGCCTGGCATCTCTCACAGTAGCAAACCCGCTGGAAGGCATTGTCCGCCTGCCAGCCGATGATGGCAGGGTGCTTTCCAAAGGAGGCAAGCATGGCTTTCACAATCTTGTTTGCTGCGGCATGGTGCTCGAGAGAGGTGATGCACACCGGGCTGCGGTTTTCAGAGAGCATCCGTCTGCCATTTTCCTGCAGGGCAAGCATATTTGGGTACTTGCTGGTTAACCATACCGGTGGAGCAGCAGCTGGTGTTGCCATGATAACTGCGATTCCCGCCTCTTCAAACCGGTCCAGCAGGCCTGCCATCCAATCCAGGGAAAAAATATCTTCATCCGGTTGAAAAGCCGACCAGGCAGTATCGCCCAACCTGACCGCGGTCAACCCGGCTTTCTGCATCAGGGCAATATCGTCAGTCCATTGATCGGGTGAAAACTGCTCGGCATAATAGGTTGCGCCCAGGAATATGGAAGGTTTTTGCGTCAATGGCGGCATAATCTAGCTCCGAATAGGATGAAGCAATTATACGCCACTCAAATGGTTTGCACGAAGCTAAGGTTCGCCAGGCAGGTCTGCTGGCAAGTCACTGTGACTTAGTACCTATATACCTATTCTTGTGTTAAGAGATTGTGATTCCGAATTATCTCTGGGATAATCCGGCCACGTATATGGTTTCATCATCTGGTTACACCTTCTTGTGAAACCAGTGGATTAAAATCTGGCAATAAGGATATTTATCATGCAATTACTGACAGACAGGGGTGCAGATATCACCCCGGAAGTGATCGAGAAGTACGGCATCAAGTTTGCCGCTCTGCGCATCATCCTTGATGGAAAGACCTATAACAGCGGTATAGACCTGGATGGAGCAACGTTTTACAAAATGCTGGGAGTAACAGAAAGTTTCCCCACCACCTCCATGCCTTCCGCTGGCGAATTTGCAGAAATGTACCGTGAACTGGCTAAGACCGATCCTGAAATTTTATCTATGCATATTTCATCCGGGTTGAGCGGCACGATGAATGCTGCCCAGGCTGGTGCAGCTATGGTGCCTGAAGCCCATGTGACTTTTTGGGATAGTAAAACTCTTTCCTGCCCGTTCGGCTGGCAGGTGGAGACGGCTGCCAAAATGCTGCATGAGGGCAAGAGCTTAAACGAGATCCGGCAAAAGCTTGAGGTGCTGCAGCAGAAAGTGTATGGCATGTTTACCCTCAGCGACCTGCGTTATCTCATCCACGGCGGCCGCATCAGCCACATTTCCGGGCTGGTGGCTTCGTTGTTAAACATCAAACCGATCATCGGCGTGGATAAGCAGCACGGCAAGTATTACCAGGTAGGAAAATTCACTTCCATCAACAAGGCTTTACAGGGCATGATTCACCAGATCGAAGCCTGGTACGGCACCGCAACCCGGCTGCGCGTGCAGCTCTTGCATGGCGATAATATGGAGGCTGTAGAGCAGCTGCGCGATAAGCTCAGCGCTGCATTCGATTGTATTTTTGACCCGGTGCTTCCCATCGCCCCTGTCCTCGGCGCCCATACCGGGCCGACGATGGTTGGCCTGTCTGTAGGGCCGGAAGCCTTGTTTGCTGATGTTGGCTGATGACCTATACTAACCGGATATCCATACCTGACTCCTGATTTCAGGAGTCAGGTCTTATTCTTCTATCCAGCTATCTAGGATTCCTGCAAAGCAGTGGGGCAGCGTTATGCCCAGATATGTTCCTCAGCCATACTGGCGCGTTTTCCCAGGTTCATAGTTAACCTCCTGAAATTAGGCAGAATTTCCTTCAGCAATGCCGCAGAAGCCTGCATGGCGCGGTACTCCTTACGCCCGCAAACGATAAACACAGGTACCTGGTTTTTTGCAGCCCTTCCGGCAGCCTGAAGCGCTGGTTGGCTGCCATGAGGTTGGCAAAGGCGTCTTTAGTGATATTTTGGAAATCCTGGTTAAAGTGGGCAAAGTATTGCTCTGGAATACCAGCGGCATACTTCATATTCAGCCTGATCCAGTAATCCCAATTCTTAAACGGTTTAACCGCCAGGTGGAAAGCCCAGCGGGCGGCCCATTTTGAGGCGAATATCCCCGCCCCGGGTACTGGCAGCAAGGCCCTGGAAATGAATGCTGATTTTATTACCCGTGTGTGCGAAGCCAGCATTTGCACAACCACCTGGGCTCCTTCTGAGAGATCTGCCAGGTGTACCGGCTCATCCGGGCTGAGATAGTCGATCAGTTCGGCAACTTTCTCTGCCGCAAAGGGCATGGTAAACGAACCAATCGCTTTGCTCCTGCCGTGCTGCGGCAGGTCAACTGCAATGCAATGGTACTGCGGCAGCAAGCTGGTTACAGGTTTCCACATCCAGGAGGAACTGCCGCCCCCATGCAGGCAGACGATCTTCTGCTTCTGAAATTTACTGGACCGGGTAAAGTGGAGCAAAGGGTCAGCCACAATATCCCTGATTGCAGCAGAATGAAAGATAATTCGATTAAAGTGTTTTTGAGATTTCTTTGCCCTTGCTTATGCTTCAACCTGTCCCAGTTGTACAAAGCTGGATTAAAAAATTGCGCATGTTATAATGGCAAAAACGATAAAAAAGGAAAGAGCCATGAGTATCATTCGACGTTTTAACGGTAAAGACAACGATTACACCTGGGAAGGTGTGGAAGTAAGGCGCTACAGTGAAGAATTTGACGGCGTTACCAAGCAGGTCCCGGTAGGACCGGAAGAGGGATCCAACAACTTCCATATCCGCTATTTCCACCTGGAACCCGGCAAACACAGCAACAAAGAGTTTCACCCGCACGAGCATGGTGTGATCATCATGCACGGGCGTGCCAGGGTGCAGCTGAAAGATGAATTCTTCGAGGTTGGCCCAAAAGACGCCATTTTCATCTCCGGCAATGACCTGCACCAATTCGTGGTGCTGGGAGATGAGCCGCTTGGTTTTCTGTGCGTGGTGGTGGGCAGACGGTAGACACGCGATCACCTGCATGCGGGTATGATAGTTACACCCAGGCGGTTGGCAATTTGGCGCAGCAATTACTTAAAACTACAAATAGTGGGGGTCTCTCTTGCTAATGAATGTTTAGGAGGTAAAGATGTCTGTAAATAAAACGGTTAGCGTTGAAGCCAGGAGCCGGCAGGGATTTGAAATTGAGGTTAAAACTCGCCAGTTTTCATTGACTGTTGACCAGCCTGCCGACTCAGGCGGCAAAGATGCGGGGCCAACCGCGCTGGAATACCTGTTCTTCGCCCTGGCAAGCTGTATAGTGACGATCGGTTTGATCAAAGCCCGACAGGAAAGATTACCTGTGCGCGGAATCCAGGTGAAAGTAGATGGAGACCTGAACACCATGGTCCTGATGGGTAAAAAAACTGATGACCGGTCTGGATTCCAGGAAATCCGAGTGGTTGTAGATGTGGATGTCGACATGTCCCGGGAAGAGAAAGAGAAGTTTGTGCAGGATGTTGAATTGCGCTGCCCGGTGACAGACAACATCAAGCATGCTTCATCAGTGCATTTTGTTGTAGCCTAGCGAATACGTATTCTATACATTATGAGGCTGTCCCAACCATAGGGCAGCCTCATTGTTTATTTATATTCCAGGGCAGGGTCCTTCGATCTCCTGCTTCCTCAGGGTGCCGTACTCCGGTTGTCATTCTGAACGAAGTGAAGAATCTCGCTTTGAAAAACCTATGCAAGATTCTTCGGTCGCAGGCTCCCTCAGAGTGACAATAAAAAGTAGCACTCAGATTGAAAAAAGAATGGTTACCTCAGCCCAGCGCCTTCATCTGCCGGACAAATTCCGCCTTATCGGGCGCACCGAAAAATGCCGAACCGCTGATCAATCTTTCTGCGCCGGCAGCCACCAACATCGGGGCTGTCTTCAACGAAACCCCGCCGTCAACGGCGATCGGAATGCCCGGCTTCTCCTTCTCGATCATCCGGCTCATTTGCTGGATGCGCTCGCCCATCTGCGGGTACATCGGCTGACCGCCGAAACCGGGATTCACCCCCAGCATCAAAACCTCGTCCAGCATGTTAATGAAAGGCAGTGTCTGTTCCAGGGGGACATCCACGTTGACACACATGCTGACCTTTGTGCCGCGCTTAAGGATGCGTTCAATGGTCGTTTTTGGGTCGGGTGACCGGTCCAGCTGGAAGGAGATGATATCAGCATCCAGCTTGCCGAAAGTGTCCAGCACCTGGTCGGGGTTGCCCAGCTCAAGGTGCAGGCTGAACGGCAGGCTGGTGTATGGGCGGAGAGCAATAAGATGCTGCGGCGAAAGGGCTATATTGGGGACGTAATGGCCGTCCATCACATCAAAGTGGAAGGAATCGGCTCCGGCTTCCACAGCCAGGGCAACATCCTTTGCCAGGTTGGCGTAATCGGCGGCAAGCAGTGAAGCGGATACTTCAATTGTCATGCAGATAAACTCCTCTGAAATGCAGCTTTAATGATGTTTTCGGTTGTCCAATCAACCCGGTGTGTACTATACCCATGCAACCGGGAACTGTCAATAGAAGAAAACAGCCCTGAAAAGTTTCAGGGCTGTTTTACTCACTTATTCAGGGGCTTTAGCGGCGTTCATTCCGCTTGGAAACACCCCACATTATCGCACCGACACTGGCGACCAGCATACCCACCAGGGAGATGATGTAGGAGAAGAAGTTCAGGAAAAACGTTGATTCGATCACATCCAACACCATCAAGAATGGAAGAACAATGCCCAGGATCATCAGCACCAGGCCAATTGTTATCATTCTCCCTGTGGTCAGCCAGGCTCTCATTTCAACAGCCAGCAGGCCACAAAGTGGCCGGGTTCGGGTTCATAATCTGGCGGCTCTTCCACGTTGCACAAGCCTTCAATCATGTGCGGGCAGCGCGGGTGGAAGCGGCAGCCAGCCGGAGGTTTCACCAGGCTGGGCGGTTCTCCCGGCGGGATCTCTTTCTGTACCAGAGCGTTCTTGGCATCCGGGTCGGAGGTTGCCTCCAGCAGGGCGAAGGTATACGGGTGTTTGGTATTGTTCAGCACTTGCGAAACATTGCCGCGTTCGATCAGCTGCCCGGCGTACATAACGAAGATCTTCTCGGAGAAGTAGCGCACCGTGGAAAGGTCGTGGGTGATGTAGATCACGCCCAGGTTGTGGCTTTCCTGCAGGTTGCGCAGCAGTTTCAGGATTTCGACACGCACCGAAGCATCCAGCATGGATACCGGTTCGTCAGCGATCAGCATGCGGGGATTCATGATCATGGCACGCGCAATGACCACACGTTGCTGCTGCCCGCCGCTCAACTGGTGCGGGAACTTGGGCATGAACTCTTCTGCCGGGCTCATCTTGACTTCTTCCAGGGATTTCTTAACCCGGTTGAACAGCTCGGTTTTATCTTTAATGCCATTGACGCGCAGCGGTTCCTCAAGGATGTTGCGAACGGTCATGAAGGGCGGCAGAGCGCCGTACGGGTCCTGCTGAACGTAACCCAGCAGCGAACGGTAATCCTTCAGTTCGGATGGTTTCAAGTTATTGATCACTTTACCGTCGAAGATTACCTCACCCTTGGTGGGGTGGTTCAGCCGCAGGATGGTACGCATCAGGCTGGTCTTGCCGCAGCCGCTTTCTCCCACGATGGCAATGGTCTGGCCGTCTTTCAGGTCGAAATTGACTCCATCCACAGCCCGGACATACCCGGCGTGGCCGAAGCCGAAGCGGCGCAGTTCAAACCAGACGTGCAGGTCATTAACTTCCAGCAGGACTCCATCACGGGATTTCTGGTCTATTGCCTGAGGCGCAGATTTTTCTTGGGTTATCTCTTTTTCCATATCGTCACACTCTCGCCTTATACATATAACCAGCACTTAACCACATCGTCACCGATTTTGGTGACGGGCGGCTCTTCAGAGCAGCGTTCAAACCGCCGCGGACAGCGGGCTGCAAAGCGGCAGCCGGTTGGGGGCTTGATCAGGCTTGGGGGCTGCCCGGTGATGAAATCAGGCTCATCATTGCCGCGCAGCCTGGGCACACTTGCCATCAGCTTGGCTGAATAGGGGTGCCTGGGTTCCTTGAAGAAACGGCTTGAATCAGCCACTTCTACGATCTGCCCGGCATACATAACTGCCACACGGTCTGCCAGTTCACTGGAGGTGGCTATGTCATGAGTGATGAGCACAAAGCTGGTAGCCATCTCCGATTTGATCCGTTTGAGCAGGTTGAAGATGTTGGCCTGGGTCAACACATCCAGGGCGGAGGTTGGCTCGTCCAGGATCACCAGGTCAGGTGCGGTTACCAGGGCCATGGCCAGGGCAACGCGCTGGCGCATGCCACCGGAAAGTTCGAACGGGTAGCGGTTGATGAAGTCCACCGGTACACCCACATGCTGGAACATCTTGATAGCCTGCTGCAGGGCTTCTTCTTTTTTGACCCCGTAGTGGACAGACATTGGCTCGGCCACCTGGTCACCCACGCGGATGACCGGGTTGAGAGCGTTCATGGCTGCCTGGGGAACCAGGGACATTTTTACCCAGCGGATCTGCTTGCGGTATTCCTCATCATCCAGGCTCATGGTCTCAATGTCATTCAGATAAACCTTGCCCGAGTAATGTTCCACATTGCGGGGTAAGAGGCGCAGCACCGCTTTGGAGAGCGAGGTCTTGCCGCAACCGGATTCACCAACCACAACCACAGCCTGGTTGGTTTTTAATTTGAAGTCGACACCATCCACAGCCTGAACTGTACCTCTGGTGGTGCGGAAATAGAGTTTGAGGTTTTGGATGTCTAAGACAGTATTATTCTTTTCCATGTCTCTACATGCCTCTCAGTCTTGGGTTGAAGATGCGGTCGAGTGCGAAACCGAGCATGGCAAAGCCAAAACCGGTGATCATCAACAGAACAGCCGGCTGAAGGATCCAGTAGTAATGCCCTTTATACAAAGCGGCATCCACCCAGGCATCATTGATGGTCTTGCCCCAGGTCGGGATAACCGGGTCGCCGATACCCAGCACGGCCAGGGTTGCTTCCAGGAAGACGTAAGCCGGTACGGCGGATACCAGTGCGGGCAGCAGCATGGGGATCATACGGGGTAACAAGTAGCGGAAGATCAACCGTCCTGAGCCTGCACCGTACGCCTGAGCGGCTTCGATATAGGTGGATTCTTTCACCTGCATGAATATGGAGCGGTAGCCTTTGATCGCGCCGGTAAAGATAGACAACAGGATGGTAACTCCCAGGATAACCCAGATCGAGCGCGAATAAAAAGTTGCCACCATGATCAGGATCGACAGGAAGGGAAGCACCATGTTCACCTCGGTAATACGCTGGATGAGCGCATCTACCACGCCGCCGTACCAGGCGCCGATAGCTGCGATGATCATGGTCAACACAGAGGTAAACAGGGCTGCCAGCAGACCAAAGGTAAGCGCAATGGGGATACCCCAGCGCAATGGGATGCTCAGGTCGCGCCGCAGGTTGTCTGTGCCTGCCCAGCCGTAAACCTGCCCATAAAGGACAAACTCGGCGGTGTAATTGGAATCGGCTTCAAATGTTACCGCTTCTACCACCAGCTGGTAGGTGCCTTTGACAACCTTCTGGTTTGGGTCTTCAGGGTCAATGAAAAGGCCAATGTTAGGCACAATCCCATTCAACCGCTTCGATTTTAATTTTTCATCCTGGATAAACCGGTACGTCTGTTTCGGGCTGACCGCAAAACTGGCGACCTTAATCTCCCGGCCGTCCGGTGTCAGCCATTTTAAGGATACGAACGGCTGTTTCTGGTCATACTGCGCGGTGAAGTAAATCGCCAGGTCTTGCGGGAAGGTGTCATAATCGTAATCGAAGGCGAAAGTTTCCGTGATCATTTTCACGCCTTCGTCGCGTTCTTCGACCACACGTACAACCCCGTCTTCCTCCGATTCGGTATCCTTCATCGTGAAAGATTCAGCAAGCTTGTCTTCCCTGAACCAGTTGAACCACTTGGGCGGGGCATAACGCGGGTTGGCGTACCAGGATTCCTCACCGCCGCGCCAGAAATCGATCGTTTCTTTGTAGGGCATGGTGATCAATACCACAACCGCCGCAATGACGAGGGCGAGGATGATCACCGAACCAACGATCGCGGAAGGGTATTTCCTGATTTCGCGGAGAGAATTCAAGAAATTTTTCATGGTTACTTCCCTCCGCCAATCTTTACCCGGGGATCAACCAGGGCGTAGACAAAATCAAGCAAGAATACAGTAATGGCTAACAGGTACGCATAAATGATCGTGGTGCCAACGATCACCGGGGTATCATACAACCCGATGGCTTTGAAAATTGTACGTCCGAGGCCGGGCCACTGGAATACTGTTTCGGTCACAATGGCTCCGGTCCAGATCCCGATCAGCATCAGCGCAAAGTTGGTGATGATGTAGGGCAGGGTGGGGCGCAGGATGTAACGGCGTTCAATATCCCGACCTTGCAGCCCTTTGGCTTTGGCGGTATCCACGTAATCTTCACTGGAATTGATTAAAAAGAAGGTGCGCCAGTTGTAAATGCTGAGGAAGAACGTGCTGATGATCAGCGCGCTGGCGGGCAGGATGAGGTGTTTTAATACACTAAGTGCTCTTGCAATAAATGTTTCCGGAATAGGGGCATCCATTACACCACCGAACGGCAGTATTCTGAGCACCGCCGCAAAGATGAGGATAAAGAAAATACCGTAAAACCAGGCGGGTGCTGAAGAGGTTGGAGTCAGGGCAATCACAATCTTGTCCCAGATGCTGCCATAGTTGCGCGATAATGCCAGCGCCAGGAACATGGCGCTGAAGAACAGGATCAGGTTGGAAGTGCCCATTAACAACAGGGTGTACGGCAGCCTTTCCAGGATGATCAGGCGTACCTGGCGAGAACCAGCATCACTGTTCATATTGACTGCCCGCCCCAGGTTGAGGGTCATGGCGTTTTTTAAGAAATTCACTGAACGGATAACCAAGGGTCTATCCAGCCCCATCCGTTTTTCTTCCAGCTGGATACGTTCAAGGATCAGTTCATTCAGCTGGTCTTTGGGCATATTTTTGTAAGCCTGGTTGTTGGCAACAGAAATTGTGATCCGTTCCCGTATCTCTGCTTTCATGATGGTATCGACGTAACCGCCCATGTTAGCGATCATGATCGTCAGGTACACGCCGATCACCACAGTAACAAACAGGGTGATCAGGCGGACAAAAGAATAGCGGAAAATGCGCTGGAAAGCGCTGGATGAGGAATTTTTTTTGACTTTTGGCTTACTTGTAACAATGGGTTCGGAAACGGTCTCCATTTAAACCCACCTCCTCTATAGGGATGAAACGGGGCAAGGAACAAACGTTCTCTCCTTGCCCCATTCCAATATCACGAAATCATGGGTTCGCTTGCTGTCAATAAATTACTTGACGGTTACGAACTCCAGGTCAGCAAAGGTCGGGATGCTGACGATGAGCGGAACCACAGCCACTTCCACCTTGCTGGCGCCGGCTTCGAATGCAGCTGTCTTGTCAGCAGGAATGGTGGCGGTGTACTTGCCGTCTTCAACCAGGTCGGCGAGTCCGGTGTAAACGATCAAACCGGTAGCATCGTAGACCATGACCTTGACCTCTTTGATATCCTTGGCGGCATAGGGCTCGCCCTTGAAGGTAACGGCGACGTCAAAGACGAAGTCGGTACCGAGGACAGCCTGAGCTTCACCGTCGAGGGCAACTTCAGCAACTTTCGGTTCGCCGAACATGTTCCATTTGTCGGACAGGTCGGGGTAGTCGGGGTTGTTGACGATGGTCACAATCTTCTCGGTGGTGTTAACCGAGTTGAGAATGTAGGGACCGGTTCCGATCCAGTAGTGGCCGTATTTCTCGAAGAAAGCTTTGGCGCTCGCATAGCGGGCGGCGGCTTCTTCGGGGGTGATGTATGCGCTCATGGTCGGGGCATACGGGATGTAGGATTCAGCGGCAGCCTGGTCAAGGTATTTGGTCATGATCTCAAGGCTGGGACCGGCGATGAAGCTGGTCCATTCCACTTCGTTGGCCTCAGATTTATCGGCGGAGAACGCCAGCTCGCCAGCTGCTTCAGCCAGGGCGGCTGCAGTCATGGTCTGCCAGGGGGCTTCACCGTAGGTCAGGGTGGGCCACAGGGTGGTTACGTTGATCTCTGCATCCAGGGCATAGGTATCGGTGTAGAACTCAACCGTCAGGGGATCGGTGGAGGTGAATTTGATACCCTTGATGTTGGCATTGACTGCATCCAGGTTGGCTGCAATCGCCTCATCATAGATGGCGCTTTCCGGTTTGGCAGGATCGAAGCCCATGATGAGGGTGTAGACAAAGTCTGCCATGGTGACGGGAGAGCCGTCGTGCCATTTCACAGTTTCCCACAGGTCAGCCGGGTAGACAGCCACACTCTTGATCAGGGCAGTTGTGCCTTCGGGGTATTTCTCGCCGACGGTGATCCATTTCTGGTTCACGGCGTCCCAGTCAACCCAGGCGTCTTCAGGTACAACGTTCTCGGGTACGAATTCGAGGGTCACCCAGTCGAGGGTCTTGCCGATCGGGAGGCCTTCTTTAGCGTACACAGCACCGGATTCGATGCGCAGCGGCCAGTACAGGCCGGTGTGGGGATCGGGCAGGATACCGGTGCTAGTGGTGGCGCGGATGACCTGGTTGTCAAATGCCCAGTTGGTGCCGGCAAGCGGGTTCCAGGGGTCAACCAGGATGTCAGGGGTACCCCAGGTAATGGTTCCGCCTTCTTCACCAGCAATGCGCAGGGTGAAGGGCCAGATGTAGGAGCCGTCAACACCGGCTGCCAGGTCATAGGAGACTTCGATGCCTTCGCGCCAGGGGGCGAAGTTCTTGCCGTCGATCAACCAGACGGGGTTCGAATCTTCCATGGAGAGTTCCAGGGCACGGGCGAATGCTGCACGGCGTTCCTCGAGGGAGGTGAACTTGTTGTAGGCCAGTTTGTCAGCCAGTTCGTTGAACTCGGGGTTCTGTCCTACACCCTTTGCCTGCCAGAGGGCTGAGAAGCCGTAAGCGCTTTCGGGGCAGTAGAAGAACTGGAAGTTATCACCCTGGTCGCGGTCGATGACCGTGGCGGACCATGCACCAGTATAGATGTGGAACAGGCCGTCATCAGGATTGCCGTTCACCCAGATGGGGGAGGCTTCGGATGACTTCTTGTACTGGCGGTCGGTGGTGAAGCCGATGGACTCGAGTTGGTTGGCAACATAATCGCCAATCGGAACACGGGTTCCGTCGGAGTCATTTCTGATGAGCAGGATGATGGTAACGGGCTCATCTTTGTAGGTCCATTTGCCATCCACGAGGGTGGCACCCATGGCTTCCATTTCAGCGGTGATGACTTCGTTAGCCTTCTCGGGGTTGTATGCGTACTTGTTCTCGAGGGCTTTGACGACATCGGCCAGGTCAGCATAATCCGGGAACTGGGTGGTGATGGTGAACCACTTGAGCAAAGCGCCGCCGGCATAGATTTCCTGGTTCAGGTATTGGCGGTCGATCAGCCAGTTCATGGCTTCGCGGACTTTGGCGCTGGAGAACGGGTTGAGTTTGCCAGTGGCGGGGAATTCAGGGCCAACAGGGTTGAAGGTCAACTCGTAGTACAGACCGTTCTGCTTTGAGTAATTCAAACCGGCTGCCTGAATTTCGGGCAGTTTGTCAGATGAAAGACCGGAGCCGTAGATATCAATGGCGCCAGCCTGGATCTGGGTTACAGCAGAAGCAGAGTCGACGACGGTGAACACAACTTCATCCGCCCAGCCACCATGACGGGTGGTAGGTGGAGGGGTGGGTTCTGCAGTTTCGACGACTTCGGTCTCTTGGACCTCGACGACAGGGGCTTCAGTTTCAACAACTGGAGCCTCGGTAGCAGGTGCCCCTGGCTGGCAAGCAGTTAATGCCATGCTTGCGATGACCAGCAGCGCTACTACAAACAAGAAACTCTTTTTAGACATGCTTATTCCTCCTCAGAATTTGAAATACAGATATTTTTGGCAAGTACTGTATTTTTCCCATAACGCAATTGTGTGGTTGACCACCTCCTTTCAAAAAGTACGCGCTCGTTGCTTTAATAATTCTATAAAAGCAACCTGGTTTTCACGTTCGTTTTAATGTTCAACTGCAGCGAAGTAAGTCAGTAATTGACCTCTTCACAAATGACCTCTATGTATTGTTAACTTCTGATAAGCTGCACCGTCATTGCTCCCTGTGTTGCGGCCAAACTTCGTTGAACGATCCGGTACCAACTTTACCAGTAATGTTGCGGAAGATTTTCTCCGCCGTACACCAATTATTAAAGTAAGATTGGCGCGTCCTTTACCCTACAGGGTTCGCCAATCTATAAACCATACCTGCCAATATTTTGATATTTAGGAGTTACCAAACCAGCGGCTTGCACCTCAGTAATCACTCCTCATTAAACGGAAATAATTTTGATGCATCGACGGTTGAAGCATCAGAGGATTCTACTTTCACCATCCATCTTTGTCAACCTGATAGCGCATCAATTTTCTACCGACTGATTCATTATACAGTTGATTAAATCCAGTGTCAAACAGGAATAAAATCCTTGTTTTGATCAAATTTCCCCGCCATGAATATGACATTCCCCTGTCTGTGCCAGAGGCTGCAAAAGCAGCCGCACAGCCGCTGAATGCATTTGGTATACTAGATAGGCATGTTCCTGATTTTTCTTTACCAGTTTCACCCTGCGGGGTTGCTTGTGCCTGTTAGATATGAAAAAACTGCCCGATATCCTTGAACAAATAGATCGCACCACCAGCCTGTGGTGGGCGAAGGCGGTGCATGCCCTTGCCCGGGAAAACAGGCGCCTGAAAGGCTGGCCGAAGATTCTGATTGTCTCACTCAATGAGGCATTAAGGCCGAATTCGGGCGTGATGGCTGCTGCCGTAGCTTATTTTGCTTTCCTGTCCATCTTTCCCCTGGTTCTGCTGGTGGTTTCCATCTCCAGCCTGTGGTTGGGCCGCCTGGTTACCGAGAACCAGATCATTGAACAGCTGGAGTTTATCGCCCCTGCTCTCGGGCAGCTGCTGGGCAGGAACATCGATGAGATTCTGCAGTCGCGCGGAACGGTCTCCGGGCTGGCGCTGCTGGGGTTGATCTGGTCAGCTTCCAGCATCTTTTACATGCTCAACCGTACCCAGGGCATGATCTGGAAGTACGACAAAGGACCCTCAACATGGAAACGGCGGGGGCTTGCCATTTTGATCGTGCTGGCGATCACCGGTCCGCTGTTGTTCCTGGGTTCATTTGCAGGAAGTATGCTTGGCAGCATCCGCGAGTTGATCCCCGATTCGATCTTTGCCATCCAGTATGAGCTCACCCAGCTCTTTTCCATCATCATGGACATCCTGATGTTCTTTGTCCTGTACATCCTCCTGCCGCATGGTTCTTCCTCCTGGAAAGACTGTTTCCCAGGTGCGGTTTTAGCCGGGCTGCTGTGGGAAGCGGCCAAGAAAGCCTTTTTGCTGTTCATCACCAGCTACCTGACATCCTCCAACCTGGTTTACGGTTCGCTGGCATCCATCATCGCCTTCATGACCTGGGTCTACTTCTCGTGTGTGATCTTCTTCTTCGGCGGGTACATCAACTACCACAACCATCAGGTCAGGTCGTCTTCCAGGCAGAGAGAAGGTACGATTGCCGACCTGGTGGATGAATAGGCAGGTTGGCGGGTGATTAAAACAAAGAGGCTGACCCAAAAGTAGG
>DHHC01000035.1:242-11359 GCA_002403095.1 Leptolinea sp. UBA4782 | reverse complement strand
TGGGTGCGGTTGACTCCAACCGCCTGACACTTTGGGATATCAACCAGCCAACCCCCGCACAGGTTCTTGAATTTCCTTTGGAAATCATCCCCGGATCCTTGGGCTTCTCACCGGATGGAAGCAAGATTCTACTGGGCAGCCCCGCCCTGGCAGTGCTGGATATCGGCAGCCAGGCGATTGTGCCGCTCAGCGGTGCCGGTTTTCTTTCCGGTTCAGCGCTCAACCAGGTTTACCTGCCCGAAAGCGATACCCTGACCAGGACCCTTGTTGAAGGTTCTGTTCTGCAAACCCGGCTCGATGACGGCAGCACAGGCTTGACCTTGCTGACTGGCCAGCAATGGAATGTGTCTGCATCCAGTCTGGATGGGGAATGGATTGCCGGCGGCGGGGTGGACGGACAGGTATCCATCTGGAACATCAACTCTCCTGCTGCTGCCAGGTTTAGCTTCTACCCGGATCGCACCCGCAGCCCTTCAACCAGCCTTGCTGTTGACCATGCCAGTCAATGGCTGGCAGCCGCCAATGCTGCCGGAAAGGTGTGGGTCATCAGCCTGGCGGATGGTTCCACCCTGGCCGAGCTGCAGCCGGGGTTTCCCGCCTCTACCCTGGGTTTCAGTTCTTCTGGTAATCTCCTCCTGGCTGCCGGGAGAGGTCAGATCCGGGTTTACCAGGCTGGCGATGGAAATACCTGGAGTGAAATTTCAGCTTTCAAGGGACTGCTGCCGGCATTCCAGCCGGATGATACTATTCTCTTCCGTTCCTACGGTGAAGACAGTTTTGCCGTCACCTTTGCCAACCCATTGACGGGCAAGGTGGTCAACCAGCTGGTTACACCGCCTGGTGAACTGGCGCTTTCAGGCGATGGCACCCTGCTGGCGGTCAGCGGCCTGCAGCTGCAGTTTTACAGCCTGCCGGATGGAAACCTGCTGTACAGTGTAGACACCGGCAGCCGGTATGCGCATGTGTTCTTTAACCGGGATAATTCTTTGCTCACAACCATCACCTGGGATGGGGTGGTGCAGCTGTGGGGAATAAAAAATGAGTGATCCTGAATATCCTCGGTCACTCATCCTTAAGGCGATGCCTAACTAGTGTCAGGATAAATACTCGCGCAGGTACCGGCTGCGGGTGGGGTGGCGCAGTTTGCGCAGCGCTTTGGCTTCGATCTGGCGGATGCGTTCGCGGGTCACATTAAAATAGCGGCTGACCTCTTCAAGGGTGTGGTCTTTGCCATCAATCAACCCAAAACGCAATTCCAGTACCTGGCGTTCGCGTTCTGAGAGATTCGCCAGGGCAAATTGCACCTGCTCGCGCAGCATCTCACGTGCCGCGGCATCCATCGGCTCCAGCGCTTCTTCGTCCTCGATGAAGTCGCCCAGCTGGCTGCTATCCTCATCGCCGACCGGCCTTTCCAGCGAGACCGGCTCCTCTGCAGACTGCAAAATGCGCTGCACTTTCTGCACCCCCAGGGTTAACCTTTTTTGCAGCTCGCTGTCCAGCGACTGGTTCTCCTTGCGTGCTTTCCTGATCGCCTCTTCATCTTCAGGGGCAAGCATTTTCGCTTCGATGGTCAGCTCTTCTATTGTCGGCTCTCGTCCCAGCTGCTGCACCAGGTTGCGCTGTTCGCGCAGCAGGCGGGTGATGGCTTCGAACAGGTGCACCGGGATACGGATGGTACGCGCCTGTTCGGCGATATAACGCGAAATGGACTGGCGAATCCACCAGGTGGCGTAGGTGCTGAACTTGTATCCACGGGTGGGATCGAACTTGGCAACCGCCCGCAGCAGCCCGAGGTTGCCCTCCTGGATCAGGTCAAGGAATGTGATCCCGCGGCCGAGGTAGCGTTTGGCAATGCTTACCACCAGGCGCAGGTTGGCGCGGATCAGGGTCTGGTTGGCATCAGATGCCCGTTTCTCTATCCCCTCAAGCTCATTGGCCAGGACTTGAAATGTCGGGACATGCTTGGTGAAGAATGACATGGTCGGCATGTTGCCGTATTTCAGGATATAGCCATCCAGCTTGGCGGCAACTTCAGCCGGCAGCAGGTAAAAACCTTCAAACAGGATGAACGCCTGGCGGACCGGCTGGTTCCAGAGGATATCCTTTCCCCAATCCCCGTCATTGTCTAGGTAATTGCGCAGGTAACTCGGGTTTGGAGATTGCCACAAGGAGCGCAGTTCCTGGGCTTCAGCCAGCACTAACCGTAAATCTGGGGGGTCTCCCTGGTTCAACCGGACCAGATCATCCTGCAGCCTGCCCCAGGCAGTTATAGTTTCTTTGCATACAGCCAGGTGCAGGTTACGCATGTGATCGGGATTATTCAGCGGGAGCATAAATGCTGTAGATAAGCGCCGCAGGAATTGCCGGGCTTCAATGCGGATCGCCAGCCGAAATTCGCTGTCAGTATCCAGCAGCCCGATCTGGCCGATTTCCTTTAAATACAGCCGGACAGGGTCTTCAGACAACTCCACCACATAGGACGGATCTGCCAGGATCTCCAGGCTATCCCCCAATATCGGGTCAAGCTCATCTTCCGCCAGGGGCGGCAGCATCTTCTGTTCGGGATCATCTTTTTCCTGGTCCTGCTCCTGAACTAGATTTTGGATAATCTCGTTTTCTGCTGTTTCCTGGTCTACAATGCCCAGATCATCGGGCAGCATGATTTCTTGCTCGTCAGAATATTCGGCCTGTTTGCGGCGGCTGGTTTTTTCGGTTGCGGCTGGAATTTCAGGATCGGTCTTTTTGCGGCGGGGCATATTTAACTATACCATAATCCTTAAACCGGTTTTTCGGGTGTGCTTCCCTCAATCGGGGATGAAAGGCTCATGCAGCGCACGGTTGATGCGTGCCAGGGTTTGTGAATTCTGCAGGATGCGCTCTATGTAATCATCCTGTTCGGGTTCATTCTGCTCCTGCGCCTCCTGCTGAATGAACCGCAGCTGGTTTATCTCGCGGTTGATCTGTTCCTGCCGCTTTCGCAGCACCGTCCTGAACAAGTCTTCCAGCTGGCGATTCTCCGTCAGCTTGTCCAGCTTCACGCTCTCCTTGATTTCGCGCGTGATCTCTTCAAATTCGCCCGGGATCTGCTGGGAGATGTACTCAGCCGTTTCCATGCTGTCCTGCTCTACCGCTTCATAAATCAGGCTGGCCAAAGTCTGGTGCTCCACCAGCTCCATTCCGTCCGATTGGAAGGAAAGCAGGCCATAGAGCTGCAGCATGCGGTTAAGCGAGTAGATCAGGCCAGGGTTGTTGAGCAGGATGGCAAGGATGTGCTTCTCCAGGCGGTGGATCAGGTCCTGCCCCGGTGCAGGCAGGTCTCCCGCCGCAGTTTGTTTTGTTCCGGCTGCAGCGCGGCTGCGAACAGTAGTACGCCGGGCTACAGTTGCGCTTCCGCCCAGAATGCTTTCATCCACCCTCAACAGGCGCGCCAGGCGCTGGCGGTAGGTGTCGCGCTCGATCAGGTTGGGGACATCCTCAATCAGCGGCATGACCTTCCTGGCAATATCCGCTTTGACCTTGGCATCCTCCAGGTCCTGGTTGGCAGCCAGGGCTTCCATGACATGCACAACGATCGGCTGCGCTTTGCGTAAAATCTCGGTCCATTCTTCCGGGCTGCGCAGAACCACCTCGTCCGGGTCCATCCCTTCAGGGATAGTGGTCACCCTCAGGTCAGCCTGCAAGCGGCCTTCAGTCCGTACCAGCCCGCGGGCATTGAAAATACCGCTGGAGTCGCTGGTGATCTCAGCAGTGCGGTCCATGGCCTGGCGGGCAACTTCCAACCCGCGCAGGGTGGCTTTTTCACCCGCAGCATCTGCATCCAGCGCCAGCACGATCCGGCGGGCATACTTCTTAATCATGCGCAGCTGGTCTTCCGTCAGGGCGGTGCCCATGGGGGAGACAGTGTTGGTAAATCCCCCCTGGTGCAGCACGATCACATCCAGGTAGCCTTCCACAATGACCGCCTCATCGCTGGCGCGGATTGCCTTGCGGGCTTTATCCATACCGTACAGCAGTCGCCCTTTATCAAAAAGTGGTGTCTGCGGGGAATTGAGAAACTTCGGGACATCATCCGGGTTCAGGATGCGCGCCCCAAAACCTGCCATCCTGCCGTTGGCGTCGTGGATCGGAAAAAGCACACGGTTGCGGAACCTGTCATAGTACCCGCCGCCTTCCCCCCTCTCGGTAACCAGGCCTGCTTCCAGGAGGTCCTCGGGGGAGATGCCTTTAGCGGTGAAATGGTTGAGTGCAGCATCCCAGGCATCGGGGGCATACCCCAAGCCAAAGGTTTCAATGGTCTGGTCGGTCAGCCCGCGCCGGTGCAGGAAATCAAGGGCGGGTTTGCCGGCTGCTGTCTGGGTCAGGTGATGGCGGTAGAACACCACCGCCTGCTCCAGCAGCCCGCGCAGGGTATCCAGCCGGTCTTCATGTTCTTTCTTTTGCGGGGTGAGCGGCTCAAGCACCACCCCGGCTTTGTCTGCCAGGAACTTGAGGGTCTGGTTAAAGTCCCAGCCTTCTTTCTTCATCACAAAGCGGAAGATGTCGCCGCCTTCGTTGCACTGCCCGAAACAGCGCCAGGTGCCCGAATCCGGGAAAACGACGAATGCCGGGGTGCGCGTGTTGGGATGGAAAGGGCAGAACCCGGTATAGTTCTTGCCAGCCCGGCGCAGTTTCACAGATTGTGAAACAAAGTCCACAATGTCCAGGCGTGATTTGATTTCATCAATAGCAGTCATTTTTCACCGGGCAGCGCTGCCGCTGTACCGTTTAATGTATAGCAGAATCGAATTATAAGCAAGGGCAGCGGCACATCACTGCAGGAGCGATACAGTCAATCTCACCTGCGGGATGGCCATCGCAGTTTTTCTGTATAATAACTTCGATGAAACGAACCTGGTGCCTCATCACGGTATGCCTGCTGCTGGTCCTCACCCCGGGCTGTTCTCTTACGGGGCAGCCCGCCAGCGAAACCGTGCCATCAACTGAACCCAGCTTGCAGCCGTCAGTTTCCCCGACTCCAATCGGTACACCAACCCCCACCATTGAACCTTTGCCGGTTGCCCCGGGTGAGATCTGGCTGGTAAATGAAACCGACCATGCCCTGCTGTGCTTTGACGCTCAAACCCTGGCTCAAAAAGCCGTTATTGACCTGGAAGACGGCCTGTCGGCGCTCATCCAGGGGAAACATGGTATCTGGGCAGTCGATGGCAGCGGCAAGCAGTTGATGAAGATAGACCCGCAGCAACACAAGGTTGCCAGCCAGGTCAGCCCGGCTGGATACACCCTGCTGGCACTGGCAGCCGGAGATGAAGGACTGTGGGCAGGCGTGCAGCCTGATCCCCTGCCTGCAGGGGAAGTTCCGGGCGCGTCTCCTGGCGGCGGGCTGCTCCTGATCGACCAGAACAGCCTGGGGCCCGTTACCTTCATCAGTCTTGGTGCACCGGTCAGCGATGTGGAGGTGTACGGCGGCTGGGTATGGGTGGTCACATCCTGGAACGGGTTGAGCAGCATTTACATCATCGACCCGGTGAGCTTTGCTGTCTACCAGCCCGACCAGGGCAGCCTGTGGTACGGCGCAACCCGCATTGCCGTCAGCGATGCCGGGATGTGGGTCATCAACGCCATGTCCCCTGCTGCGCTGGCGCTGCTGCCGGTTCCATCCGGTGCAAACCAGGTCCTCATCCCGCTTGAAGGTATGCGCGGCAATGCTTACGATGTGCAGGCAGCCGGCAGCATCGTCTGGGTGCTGTCAGACCGGGGCGAGGTGCTGAAGATCGACCCGCTGGAGCGCAAGGTGAAAGCGATTTTCCCGGTTTCTCGCAGTGAAGCCAGCCTGACGGCTACCGAAGAGATGGTTTGGCTGGTCAGCCAGTGGGATGGGATGATTTATGCCATTTCACCTGATGAGGAACGGGTGATGGTTATGGTTACCACCGGGAACCGCAAACCAACCCCCACCCTTACCCCTACCATCACACCTTACCCGACCGAAGCGCAGCTGCCAGACTGCCAGGCAGGGTATGCCACCCGCCTGAAGGTTGGTTCGCGTGCCATTGTCGAATCCGAACCTGCCCTGCCGAACCGCATCCGCGAAGAAGCCGGGTTGGAGGGCAAGATGCTGGGCTTCATCCAGCAGTACGAAACCGTAACAATCCTGGCCGGCCCGGTCTGCCGTGATAACTGGGTCTGGTGGAAGGTGCGGTCAGAACAATCCTACATTGTCGGCTGGACAGCTGAAGGGGACGAAGAAACCTACTGGCTTAAGCCGCTTGAATGACAGGCTCATCCAATATGAGTCAAATGAAAACCATGCATTTATGGAGGAGGCAATATGGAATACCGCAATCTAGGATCAACCGGGTGCAAGGTTTCACGCCTGTGCCTGGGTACCATGCAATTCGGCTGGACAGCTGACGAGCAAACCAGCTTCCAGGTGCTCTCGGCGGCATATGAAGCCGGCATCAACTTTATTGATACAGCTGATGTTTACTCGCGCTTTGTGCCCGGCAACCAGGGCGGCGAAGCCGAAACCATCATCGGAAAATGGCTCAAACAAAGCGGCATCCCGCGTGACCGCCTGATCCTGGCGACCAAGGTATTCAACCCGATGAGCGCTGATCCCAATGACCGCGGGCTGTCGCGGGTACACATCCTGAAAAACATTGATGCCTCCCTGAAACGCCTGCAAACCGATTATGTCGATCTTTATCAGTCGCACCGCCCCGACCCCGAAACGCCGGTTGAAGAGACCATGTCTGCTTTCGACAGCCTGGTAAAGGCAGGCAAAGTGCGCTACATCGGCTGCTCCGGGTTCCAGGGCTGGCAGGTGGTTGAATCGCTCTGGGCAGCCCAAAAGCTTGGGCTTGAGCCCTATGCCAGCCTGCAGCCGGGCTACAACCTGGTGCGGCGGCAGGAATATGAATACGATGCGGAAGAGGTTGCCCGGCGTTACCGCCTGGCTGTCATCCCTTACAGCCCGCTGGCAGCCGGCTTTCTGACTGGCAAGTACCGCCCCGGTCAGACCGAAGTGGAAAGCGGCAGGCACAGCAAGGCTGCCCTGAACTTCACCCCGTTCGGCTGGTCGGTGCTGGAAGCGCTGGATACCGTGGCAGCCGGATTGGGCGGAGTACCCATTTCGCAAGTTGCCCTGGCATGGGTGATGCGCAACCCTACCATCACCAGCCCGATCATCGGGCCGCGCAGCCTGACCCAGCTGGAAGACAACCTGAAATCACTCGCGGTATCGCTTTCGGATGAACAGTACGCTTACCTCAACAAGGTGAGCGATTGGAAAACAGCCTGAGAACCCGGGGAAGTAAAAACCTAGATTCAGCTTGCTGCAGGTATAATGGTTTCCCGGAGGTTCCAGTTGCATGTCCTATTGGGAAATCATTCTGATCGCCGTCGGCCTGGCTATGGATTGTTTCGCCGTATCGCTTTGCCTGGGTACCAGCGGCAGGGCAAACAGCCGCCGGCCCATTTTCCGGATCGTGTTCCACTTCGGGTTATTCCAGGGGTTGATGGCCTTCTTGGGCTGGCTGGCAGGGACCACCATCCTGTCGCTGATCTCCAACTTCGACCACTGGCTGGTGTTCGGGCTGCTCGCCTTTGTCGGTGTGCGCATGATCATCGAAAGTTTTGAAAAAGAGAAAGAGGAAGAGTCCTGCGTGGATTCCACTCGCGGGATCACGCTGGTCGTCCTGGCGATTGCCACCAGCCTGGATGCCCTGGCGGTCGGCATCAGCATGGCACTGCTGGATGTGAGAATCCTGAATGCCGCCCTGACGATCGGGATCGTGTCCTCCATCTTCTCCCTGGTTGGCTTGCTGAGTGGTGATTTCCTGGGGAAGAAGTTCGGCAAACGGATGGAACTGGTCGGCGGGGTTATTCTCATTTTCATTGGCGTCCGGGTACTGGTTACGCACCTGGCGCAGCTGGGGTAAATTATGAAATCGTTCCGCAAAGAGATCATCATGCACCTGCCCACCGAGCGCGGGTTTGTGAATATCACCCCGCAGGTGGAACAGGCCGTCGCTGAAAGCGGTATCAAGGAAGGGCTTGTGCTGGTCAACGCCATGCATATCACTGCATCTGTGTTTATCAATGATGACGAGCGCGGGCTGCACCATGATTTTGACACCTGGCTGGAAGAGCTTGCGCCCCATGCCCCCATCAGCTGCTACCATCACAACCTGACCGGAGAAGACAATGCCGATGCCCACCTGAAAAGGCAGGTGATGGGGCGCGAGGTTGTAGTCGCCGTCACTGCAGGCCGGCTTGATTTCGGCACCTGGGAACAGATTTTTTACGGCGAATTTGACGGCCGCCGCCGCAAGCGTGTGCTGGTCAAGATCATCGGGGAATAGTCTTCTTTTCATCCTTACAAACCTGTATAGCCCCTCCCCAACTCAGGGGAATTGAAACCAAGGGCAGAAGTTCCTATAATAAGATTGCGTAAAAGCGCAAGGGATTGGAGGAGACCATGAATCAACGTATACGGGTTCTTACATTGCTGCTGGCAGCAGTCCTGGTGCTGAGCGCCTGCGGCATCCCATTCCTGCAGCCTGACTCCACCACCAGCATGGAAGCTATCCAGACAGCGGCTGCCCAGACTGTATCCGCCATGGAAACCGAGCAGGCGCTCAATCCCGGCAGCACACCCGTGTCTGGCATCACCCCGCTCGGACCGGGCTACACCCCTGTTATCACCACCCTCCTGCCCACCCACACCGCTTTTCCCACCCAAACGCCTTATCCCAGCCTGACCCCACTTCCCGAATCAGCAAAAAAAGTTTGCGACCGGGCTGCCTGGGTGAAGGATGTCACCATCCCGGATGGCACTGCCATAGCACCTAACACCAGTTTTGTAAAAACCTGGCGCCTGCGCAATGACGGTACCTGCACATGGACAACCGGTTATAAGCTGGTTTTCATCAACGGCGACAGCATGGGCGCGGCAGCATCCATCGCCCTGCCTGTCAGCGTTGCCCCAGGACAAGAAGCCGACCTGAGCGTCACCTTCAAATCACCCGGCACTGCCGGAACGTACAAGAGCAATTGGAAACTACAGAACCCGGACGGGGTTTCCTTCGGTCTGGGTGCAGTGGACCAGGCCTTCTATGCCCTGATCAATGTACCAAAGCCACAATCCAGTTTCGCCGTCACCAGTGTGACAGGCACCGCCTCACCAGACACCTGGGATGCCGCCTGCCCGTATACCATTACCCTGAGCGCCGATATTGCTTCCAGCGGGGCTGGCGATGTGACCTACTTCTTTGAAAGCAGCGACGGCACCAAATTGAAAAAACGCAGCGTCACCTTCGAGAAAGCCGCTACCAAAACCGTAACAGAAACCCTGACCGGCGGCTCATCAGGCTATACTTTCAGCGGCAGCTACAAAGTGTACATCGACAACCCCAACCACCAGTACTTTAACCCGGGCATCAAGGTTTCCATCACCTGCCCTTGAACCTGGCATACCCTATATTCCAGCCCCTGCACACCCGGCAGGGGCTTTTTATTGCTTCTTCAAGCATTCTTTAACGATTCTTTACATTCATTTGCTATTATCCATATCGTAAATAAGGAGCAAGAATGAATACATCTACATGCGTTTCAAAGCAGACGAAAGTTTACTGGTCCGTTTCACTGGTTGTCTTCCTCAGCGCGATAGCGGTTCTGGCCAGCAGCCTGTACTTCCTGTATTTTCCGTCGGGCTACCAGGGCGGCCGCAACCCGTATTATGACAAAGTGATCATTTTCAACCGAACCACCTGGGACCTGGTGCACCTGTGGAGCGGAATCATCTTTACTGCGGCTATCCTGGTTCACCTGCCGCTGCACTGGCGCTGGATCAAGGGTACAACCAACCGGGTAATCACCAGCATCCGCACGGGCAAGAGCACCATGAACAAGAAAGTGCGCTTGAACATCCTGGTGGATGTTGTGATTATCGTTAGTTTCGGGGTGGCTGCATTCACCGGGATGTACTTCGCTTTCTTCCCCAAGCACAGCGGGACCGGATTCCTGTTCAGCGATACAACCTGGGACCTGATCCACACCTGGTCCGGAGTCGTAATGACCCTCGCAGCCCTGGCGCACTTTACCATCCACTGGAACTGGATCATCAAAGTAACCCCAAAGGTCCTCAGCGCACCGTTCCGCAAGGAAGATGTTCCTGCAGTAAATGAAATCAATGGCATCCCCATGCCAACCATAAATCAGTAAAGCCTTACCTGTAAAAAAGGAGAATATATCATGATCAAAAATATCTTGTTGGGAATAACCTTTACCGCCCTGGCGGGTGGACTGATCTTCGGCGGGGTGAACCGCACCCTGGCACAAACGGTTGACAAAGAACCCGTGGCACAACTCCTGCGCCTGGAGAAAGACCTGAATAACCAGGAAAGGCTGGAAGAAAACCTTGAAATCAAGCAAGGTGTTGGAATTGATAATGGCAGCACCGGGCAAGGACTTGGAACAGGCAATGACAATGACGGCGGCGGTTATGGCAATGGCTCTGATAAGGAAGGATACGAACAGTCCGGCGATGGTGTTCCTTTCGGGGACGGCGTACCGGATGCGGTGGTGGACGAGTGGGTCACACTGCAAGGCACTGTGACCGCAGTGGATGCCAGCCTGCTGGAAGTGACCACCAGTGATGGGAAAGTGATCCTGGTGGAGAACCGGGCCTGGTGGTTTGCCCAGGAGCAGGGATTAACCCTGGCAGCGGGCGATTCAGTCAGCCTGACTGGTTTCTACGATGATGGTGTTTTTGAAGCCGGCAGCATCACCAGCCTTGCCACCAGCCAAACCGTAAGCCTGAGGGATGCCGACGGACGCCCATTGTGGGCCGGCCGCGGGAATGGCGGCGGAAGGAACGACTAGGTAAACAAACTCGCATCCTGTATATTAAATAGTTTCAGCGCTCCGGTAACCGGGGCGCTTTTTTACCCCCCTTCCCGCCTCCCCCTAATTCCACAAGAATTAGGGGGGACTACAGGGGGGTCGTTATCTTGGAGGGAGTAAACGACCGAAGGATCTCGCATTGGACCTTTAGAGCAAGACCCTTCGCGCTGCTCAGGGTGACAAAAAAGCCAGAGCAAGACCCTGCAATTGGC
>DHHC01000035.1:0-231 GCA_002403095.1 Leptolinea sp. UBA4782 | reverse complement strand
TGTCATCCTGAGGGAGCTTGCGACCAAAGGATCTCGCATTGGACTTCAAAGTGACAGCTATATCGTCATTCAAGGCGAGACTCTTCACTTCGTTCAGAGTGACAAAAGAACCGAGGCGAGACCCTTCGTTACACTCAGGGTGACAATCAGGGTTTGTCATCCTGAGCGTGCACATTTTTGTCATCCTGAGGGAGCTTGCGACCAAAGGATCTCGCATTGGACTTCAAAGGG
>DHHC01000055.1 GCA_002403095.1 Leptolinea sp. UBA4782 | reverse complement strand
TTAACTAAGTTGTTTTGGGAGCAGATGCTGGAATTAACAGGGAGTATGTTGCCAGAGCGAGAATACCAGAAATTATTTCATCAGATTGCTGAATTCGCTCGAATAGTACCTGGCTATGAATTGCACTTCCGTAAATCCCCGGATTTCTGGAAATTGATCGATGCAGAGATTTCCTGGGAGTGATCTCTCCTCACGGAAAGACCCGAAAAAATTCCGATATAAAGGACCAAGCATGCTGCCTACTTTTAAACCCGGGCAGGTGCTTTATATTCGACCGCATGAAAGGGCGATCAAACCGGGTGATGTTGTTGTTTTCAGCCGAGGAAATGAGTATGTCGTCCACCGTGTGATTGCTATCTCCCAGGATGGCATCTCCACTCGTGGTGATAACAATCCCTATGATGATTTATGGCTGCTAACCCCCGATCAGGTGCTGGGGGTGGTAGAAAAGGCCGAAAATTGGGATAAAACACGTGCTGTCAAAGGCGGCACACCAGCGCTGCTGAAAGCAAAGGCACGCTGGGAGTTCAATGCCCTATATACAAAATCACTACCCTGGATGGGTGCACCTTATCGCTGGTTCAAATCAATAGGCTGGATTCACAAAGTCTGGCATCCACAAATCACCCGGATACAGGTACATACTTCTGAGGGAGAATTGATTAAGTATGTGGTAAGAGGGAGTACCGTGGCAACCTGGTATCCCCAGCAGAACCGGTTTATCTGCCGTAAACCGTATGATCTGGTAATTACTTCTCCAGCAGACAATGAGTCATAAGCCAATGTTTCAGATCTGGGTAGACCTATTAAGATCCGGTTTCTCCCGTATGCCTCTGCAAGACCCTTTAAAGGGAAAACAGGAAACAGGAAAACAGGCAGATCTAACCTTGCTCAAACCATATCTGATGCGCCACTGGAAAAAAGCATCGGCAGGGGTGGTCATCATCATCCTCACCACCCTGCTGGCTTTCCCTATCCCGATGATCAACCGCTACCTGGTGGATAAGGTCATCCTGGGGAAACAGCTGGACATGCTGCTCTGGACCGTTTTAGCTTTGGCAGCCGTCAAAGGGTTGAGTGTCCTGGCAGGCATGGCAGAGCAGTACATCTTCACCAGGCTACAAATGGATGTTTCGCTCGATATGCAGGACAGCCTGCTCAGCCATACCCTGCAGCTGCCCAAGAGCTTCTTCGATGACAAAGAAGTCGGCTACCTGATGTCGCGCATCATTTCGGATGTGAACGGCTTGAACTGGTTCTTCTCCCAGAACATGGTCTACATTTTCACCAACATATTGCGGTTCCTGGGCGGGGTGGTGTTTCTCTTTATTCTGGAATGGCGGCTGGCCCTGGTCACCCTGGTTGCGATCCCCTTCCTGGTGGTGATCGTCAGTTTCTTCTCAAAGAAGATACACACCTTAAGCCATTTCAGCATGGAACAGCATGCCCGGGTATCCAGCCGGTTCCAGGAAACCCTCTCTTCCATCCCCCTGATCAAGGCTTTTGTCTCCGAAGAAAAAGAATCGCAGCGGGTCATCAACGAAATCCGTTCCGCGCAGCAGATCACCCTGGAGCAGACGGTATTGGGTTCGGTGGCTGGCTCGCTCATTAACCTGATGCCCGATATTTCCAAAGCGGTTATCCTGGTGGCAGGCGCTTACCTGATCATCCAGAATGATTGGACACTCGGTTCATTGCTGGCTTTTCAATCCTATATCGGCTACGTGTTTGGTCCCGCCCTGGCACTGGCCAGCAGCAACCTGCAGCTGCAAACTGCTCTGGCATCACTCGAGCGCATCAATGCCCTGATGGAAGTTGTGCCAGAAGAGGTTGAGAAAACCGGCAGGCAGGTGGACCATTTGCAGGGCAGGGTGACCTTCGAAAAGGTTTCTTTCAGCTATGACCAGCAGGATAACACCCTCGAGGATATCAGCTTCAGCATCCAGCCTGGCGAGAAGATCGCCATTGTCGGGTCAAGCGGGGTTGGGAAGACCACCCTCATCAGCCTGCTCTTAAGGTTCTATAAACCAAGCAGCGGGCAGATCCTGTATGACGCCGTCCCTGCCGGGGAGTATGCCCTCGATTCTCTCCGCCAGCGGATCGGGTATATCTCCCAGTCCGCCCTGCTGATGGCCAGCACCATCCGCGAAAACATTGCATATGGCAACCCTGGAGCCAGCGATGCAGAGATCGAACACGCAGCCAGGGTGGCGGGGATTTACGATTTCGTCACCAGCCTGCCCCAGAAATTTGATTCCCCGGTCGGCGAAAAAGGGGTCAACCTGTCTGAAGGGCAGAAGCAGCGCATTGCCATCGCCCGTGCCCTGCTCAAAGAGCCGGATATCCTGATCATGGATGAGCCGACCGCATCGCTGGATGCCGTGGTTGAGCGTTCCATTTTCGACGCCCTGCCGGAAGCAGTCACAGGCAAAACCCTGTTCATTGCCGCCCACCGTCTCTCGACTATCCAGCGCGCTGACCGCATCCTTTTATTGAAAGACAAGCACCTGGCTGCTCTTGGCACCCATGCCGAGCTCAGCCAGGCCGATCCTTACTACCGCAGCCTGGTGGGGGAATCTTAGTCACTGATTAACGATACTTTTGATTTATACTTGGGGTACTGTCCACAGAAAGGTCACATAACTGCATGGAAAATGAGTTAGAAGAACGCAGCAGCCTCGAAAGCATCCTCGAATATGCCCGCATCATCCTGCGCTGGGCATGGTTGATATTACTGGTAGCCCTGATAGCCGGCTTCATCTCTTACTTCCTGGCCAACCAGCAGCCGCGGGTTTACCAGGCGAAAACCCTGGTTATGGTGAGCGGCGGCTCCAGCTCGGCAGTGGACAGCTACACATCCTCCTATTTGGGAATTCAGCTGGCATCTACTTACACCCGCACCATGCTCACGCAGCCTGTTATTGATGCAGTTTCGAGCGAACTGGGCTTTAAGGTCAATGCCGGGCAGATCACTGTCACCCAGATCGAAAACTCGCAGCTGATCAACATCACGGTTACCGACCTGGACCCGAACCGGGCAGCCCTGATAGCAAATACCCTGGTCACCGTTTTCGCCGACCAGATCCAGAAGGAACAGACCTCGCGCTACACGGAACTGCTGCAGGGCCTGGAAAGTGAACTGGCGGCTACAGATGCACAAATTCAAGAGATCACATTAAAGCTTGCAGATCTGGAGGTTACCCTTAGCAACGAGTTTGTCGAACCTGACCCGCAGGACCTGGCTAACCAATCACAGCTTGAGGTTAATCTTTCACAGTTGAGGTCTTCGCGTTCTTACCTGTACTCCAGCTACCAGTCCATCAAACTGGCTGAAGCCCAATCCACTTCGACCATCATCCAGAAGGATCCAGCGGTGCCCAACCTGTCGCCCATCCAGCCGCAGCCCATGCGCAGCGCCATGCTTTCGGCTGTCGTTGGGGCAATGCTGGTGGCAGGGCTGGTTTTCCTGGTAACGCTCCTGCAAGACCAGGTCCGCGATCCTGACGAATTTCCAAAAAGGTGGGGCATCCCGGTTCTGGGTCAGATCTCCAAATTTAATTCAAACGGCTCTGCCATCATTACGCAATCCCAACCGCGCTCCCCGGATGCAGAAGCCTTCAGGGCG
Source organism: Leptolinea sp. UBA4782 (assembly GCA_002403095.1). Taxonomy (GTDB): domain Bacteria; phylum Chloroflexota; class Anaerolineae; order Anaerolineales; family Anaerolineaceae; genus UBA4782. The sequence goes on along the minus strand of DHHC01000055.1, from coordinate 2,206 downwards.
CTGCGTACCAACCTGAAGTTCAGCAAGATCGACACACCAATCAAGACCGTCCTGATTACAAGCCCCTCCCCTGCAGACGGGAAATCAACCATCGCAGCCAACCTGGCCACGGTAATTGCCCAAAACGAACAGGATGTCATTTTGATCGACGCCGACTTGCGCCGGCCGTCGCTCCATAAAATTTTCAAGGTTTCCAACCGGCTCGGGTTATCCGACTACTTTATCCGTTCCACAGAGAAATTGAGCGGCCTGGTAAAGAAGGCCAATACTGACCGGCTGCGTCTGATCACATCGGGGAATCTGCCTCCCAATCCCTCGGAGCTGCTGGGATCCAAGAAAATGATCGAAATGCTCAACCTGCTGGAGAAAAGGGTTGACATGATGATCATTGACAGCCCGCCGGTACTGGTGGTTACCGATGCAACTGTACTTGCATCCCGCATGGACGGCGTTATCCTGGTGGTCGATACCAAGAAGACCAAACGCAGTGCAGTAAAACATGCTGTCGAGCAATTGCACCAGGTAAATGCGCACATTATAGGCGTGGTATTGAATAATGCAAAGACCAAGCGCAGCCAGTACTACCACAGCCGCAATTACTACACAAAGCCCAAAGAGAAAATTGACCACGGACAACCTGCTCCTGTTGAGCCTGCAGAATTAGTGGCAGATGTTGATAATGGTGCCGAAACTCTGGAAAAAAGAAACTCGGGATAGGGCGAACAACCCCAAACTGAAAGCGACCCTATGCCAGTGAATGAACAAACACCAAACCAGCCAGATTGCAGCATGTGCCCACACCTTGGAGTACGGGAAGATAAGGAAACCGCCATTTCTTACCCGGCAGAACTAAACTGCTGCTACCATTCCAGGCCTGTCTCTTATGTCAGTTTTGACCACCAGCGCAGGTACTGCCTTTCGGATAACTATACCCAGTGTTCGGTATACAACCAGAAGAACCCGGCACCGCTTCCCAGGAAATACCGCGGCATCGGACCGGAGACACCCAAGCTGAGCGTTGGGCTGCCCCTGCTCGCCTTTACCATCGTGATGGCTGCGGGACTTGTCGCCAGCATCCTGCTCGGGTTGATCAGGCTCCCCGGCCTGGAACACCTGGCAGCCTTCCCCACCAGCACACCCATTCCCACAATTTTTTACCCCACCCGGACACCCCCGCCGCCAACGGCTACGCGCACGCCAACCCGGATACTTCCTACCCGCACCAGACTAGTGAATACTCCAACGGAAATCGCCCCGCGTTTTCTGGACACTCCTATTGGTGAGATCCCCCAGTTGATCATCCACCGCGCCCTGCCGGGTGAATCATATGAGCAGCTTGCCGCCCAGTACAAAACATCCATCACAGCCATTAAGGCGATTAATTTCAATCTGCCCGCCCGGTTGTGGGAAGATTATGTCCTCGTCATCCCTTTAAATACCACCCAGGTTTCTGGGCTGCCAAAGTTTTCCACGTTTGAAGTAGTTGTTGACGGGATTTCAGTCGAAGAACAGGCACAGCTTTTACAGGTAGATTCGCGCTCGATCAAGCAATTCAATGCTTTGCCAGACGGTTACTATCTTACCGTTGGCGAATGGCTTCTCATCCCAAACAAGTAATTAGTTTTGGTGATGATTGCTGGAAGGAAGGTAATCCCTGTGAAAGTGCTCTTTGTTTGCAGTGCAAACCGGTTTAGGTCAGTGATTGCCTCAGCCTGTTTCAAGGACCTGGTTGAGAAGAAAAAACCTGATGGGAACTGGGAAGTGAGCAGCGCAGGAACCTGGGCTATTGAGGGGCTGCCGCCTTTATCACAAGCGATCAGTATCGCCGCCAAGCTGGGATTGAATATTGACCAGGTTCGGTCCCGCGAAGTGGATGCAAACCTGCTTCAAGATGCTGACCTGGTGATTGTAATGTCAAACGGGCAGAAAGAAGCTCTGACCCTGGACTTCCCTCAGGAAAAAGACCGTATTTTCCTGTGCTCTGAAGTGTGCGAAAACCAGGCATATTCCATTCCAGATCCAGTTGAGGATGTGATAGACCAGACGCCCGAAGAGCTGGGGGAAGAGATCTGCCGGCTGGTCAACAAAGGTTTTGACGAGATTTGTGAACTGGCAGTAAACCTGCACAAAAAGGGTTTTCCGGAACGGTGAGCGTCCAACATTTCAAAAACAGGCTGTCCTAAAAGTAGGTCAGCCTCTTTTGAGA
>DHHC01000030.1 GCA_002403095.1 Leptolinea sp. UBA4782 | reverse complement strand
CTACTTTTGATATGGTCTTGAGAGCGCCAACCTCGCGCGGCAATTTTGACTTGATTCCTGTCACCAAGGAATATATTGTCGAACTTTACGGATTGGGAATTGTCCCCTAGGATAAGGAGCAGATCAAACCATGACCCCTACAACAACTTCACATGCGCTTAAAGTTCTGCTCATTTCCAAAGATGAATTGTTTGTAAAAGAAGCGGAAAATATAATCCAGTCAGATTCACAATTTGAACTAGTGGTTCCTGAATTGGTTGAAGAAAACATCTTGCAGGCAGTAAAGATAGAACAACCGGACATCCTTCTTTTTGATTACCGGTATTTCCCGCTCGAAGAGACTTTTGATGTCATCGATGACATTACCATTCTGAATCCAAAAACCGCCACCCTGGTGGTGATCCCTGAAGAGGAAGTTGTCAATGCAAATAAGGTGATCCTGGCAGGAGCAAGGGCTTTCCTACCCTATCCATTTACCCGTGCCAGCCTGCTTAATACCTTAAAAAGGGTGCATGAGTTGAATACCCGTTTGGTCTCATCCGGCGACGCCGTGGCAGGCAGAGCTGGCGTGAAGCAAGATAAAAGTGTGCTGGTGTTCAGCCCGAAAGGCGGTGCGGGCTGCTCATCAGTGGCGGTTAACCTTGCTATAGCGTTATTCCAGGCGACTGATGAAGAGTTGCTGCTCGTTGATGGTAAGCATCTTTTCGGCGATGTGGGGCTTATGTTGAATATCAAGACCGCCAACTCGATTGTGGATTTGATCCCACATGCAGGCAACCTGGATGAGAGCCTTGTCCGGCAGATAGTTATCAGGCATACATCTGGAATCCAGGTTTTACCCAGCCCGTTTTCTGCTTCGGTAGCCCAGCCAATCCGGCCGGACGATTTGTTCAAGGTGATCACCGGTTTGCAGAAAATCTTCCCGGTCATGGTTGTGGATGGCGGCAATTACCTCAATGATAATGTTGTAACCCTCATGGATACATTAGAAAGGGTGATGCTGGTCATCACCCCGGACCTGGCATCTCTCAGGAATGCCCGGCTGTTCATGGACATTTGCCGTACGCTATCCTATCCGCGGGAGAAGATTTTACTGGTCATGAATAAAGTCAGCGGCCGCAATGATGTTTCAATGGGGGAGGTTGAAAAAGTATTGCGGATAAAAATCTTCGGGGTGATTCCTGCAGATGAAAACATAGCATTAAGCAGTCTAAATGAAGGGGTTCCTATTATCACAAAAAGAGCGAACCACCCGATCTCCAAGGCTTATAAGAAACTTGCCGAAAACCTGCTTGAAGTCTATGGGACTTCCATGCTCAGGGTGCAGGGTGATATTGCTTCAGATATGCTGCTAAAGACATCACGGTTGGGATGATCCATTAAGCAAAGGAGCATTTTGAGCGGCGAAACTACCCTAATCATCCTGGTTGGTATCCTTTCTATAGCTGGCTTGTTTATCTTAACCGCTGTCCTTATCTATTCCAGCATGGCACCTACCCGGATTCGGGAGAGGATTAGCAGGTATGTTGAAACGGTACCTGAGATGCCAGGAACTACCCAACTCATACTCAAACGCCGGGAAGTGGTAAGTGGATACCGGAGTAAGCTGAATGAATTCATGGGGAGATTTGCCAGTAAATCACTCAACCTGCGCCTGCAGAGTTCAAACTGGCAGATCACAGTAACAGAATTTATCATGATCCAGATTGGGGCAGCCTTGTTAGGGTTGTTGTTGATCTGGCTGATCTCCGGCTCGATTATTATTGGCGTGATTGCAGCAATCCTTTTTTACCTGTTGCCGGGATTTTTCCTGCAGCAAAGCATATTCCGCCGCCAGCGGAAATTTCAGAACCAGCTGGTCGATGTCCTTGTATTAATTCGGGGGGCGGTACAGGCTGGATTCAGTTTATTACAGTCTATGGATGTGATTGTGCGTGAAATGCCAGCGCCTGCCGGGGAAGAATTTGCCCGGGTGCAAAGGGAGGTCCAGCTGGGAATTCCGCTTGGTCAATCCCTGGAGAACCTTTCCGATAGAATGGAAAGCGATGACCTCAAAATGGTGGTGACCGCAATCGTCATCAACAGCCAGGTTGGAGGCAACCTGTCATTAATGTTGACAGCGGTAACAGAGACCATCCGCAACCGGATTGCATTGCTGGGTGAGGTGCGCTCGCTGACATCATATGCGCGGTACGCCAGCAACCTGTTGACTTTGCTGCCTTTCCTGACGGCTTTAATCGTGACACTGCTCAGCCCGGGTTATTTTTCCGAGGCGGTTAGAAGCCCGATTGTAATTGTGTTATTTATCATTGCCCTGCTCGGAATTATCCTGGGCAACATCTGGTTGAGAAGATTAGCGCATATTGAGGTTTAAGAAGGTCGCTGGATAAAATGGAAGTAGTAATCATTATTCTCGTAATTGGCATGGTGGCAGCAGGGGTCGTGTTGATTTTGCTTGCCTTCCGGGCATCCAAAAATTCTGATACCACAAGCCGTATCAATGATTTCGTTACCTACCAGAGCCGCACCAGTACAATTACCCGTGAAAAAATTGAGGTTCAACCGCATTTCCGTGAACAATTCTTCGAGCGCACATTTGTTGCAGGTGTAAACAAGATCATTACATATCTTGGGCGTTTTACGCCTGCCCAATCGATCGCCGAAACGGACCGCAAGCTGGCAATTATCCATAACCCGCGCAACTTCCGGGCACGGGAATTCTTTGCTATCCGTCTGCTGGCTATCATCGTTGGGATTGGGCTGGCAATTCTGGTAAATTTCCAAAACCTGGGTTTTTTTAGGAAGGCAGGATTGGAGGAAACCTTATCCGGCAATCCCCAGAACGCGAATCTGCTGATCCTGGCAGGTTTCATGATCATACTATCTGCTTTTCTCCTGCCCTCCGTGTGGTTGAATGGCCAGGTACGGAAAACCCACAGGGACATTGAGCGTCAATTCCCGGATGCATTGGATCTTCTTTCGGTGTGCGCGGATGCGGGATTGGGTTTTGATCAGGCTATGCAACGCGTAGGCGAGTACATGGAGAATTCGATCGGATCAGAATTTCGCCGGGTATCTTCAGAAATGGAAGTGGGAGTATCCCGGGCAGATGCGTTGCGGAATATGAGCCACAGGCTGGATGTATCTGAAGTTTCCAGTTTTGTGACGATCATTATACAATCAGAATCACTGGGCATGCGCATAGCAGATGTACTGCACAGCCAGGCAGAGCAGTTCAGGATTTTGCGGCAGCTGAAAGCAAAAGAGATGGCTAACCGGCTGCCGGCAAAGATGATCATCCCTCTGGCATTATTAATCTTGCCTGCGCTTTTGATTGTCTTGCTTGGTCCATTGATCCCAAAAATATTTGGGCTGTTTGCGTAGGATCCTGGTATTTGCTGATTATTCATTGCAAAGAAAAGTAGAGAATGATGTTAGCTGATAACAATGAAACGAACCCAGAGAATCTGATGGATCAAAGCGGTCCAGGGGATACGGTGGCAGGCTTTTCCGGCAGCAGCCTGAAAGAGGAACCAGCTTACCTGGAGTTATTGGTGAAGTACCAGAATGCCGAGTGGAAAGAATGCGAAAACCTGCTGGACGAGTTATCCATTGAATATCCAGATGATCCGGTTCTGGCAGAAATTCGGGAAGAAATCCGGATGAAGCAGATTTTCCAATCGGATGATGCAACTTACGAAAAGGAAAAGAAAAAACAAACCCGAAAGAGCTTTTCATTGTCCCTCCTCGTTATTGCTGCAGGGATTTTGCTGGGGTTGGCAGCGGTTATTCTCTATTTGACAGAGTTCAATCCTAATAATAGAGATAATTCAGGGTTAAGCCAGACTGAAAAGATACAGAAGCTGCAGGTGTATGAAGAACAAACCCGAAATTTTCTCAGGGTTGGCAACACAGAAATGGCGTTAAGCACCATTGAGAAAATTAAAGAAATAGACCCTTATTATGTGCCCCTGGTTGAGCTATCCCGCCAGGCTGACCAGCTGAAGGAAATGGATCTCCTGTACAGTAAAGCAATAGCGAGCCTGGCAAACGGGAATAAAGCAGAAGCCCTCGAGATATTTCGCAAGCTTGTGGGGATGAATCCATCGTATAAAGATGTTAAATTCCAGGTGGAGCAAATTGAGCATACGGCACGGATTGATGAACTCCTGGTCATGGCTGACAGCGCATATTCAGATATGCGTTGGGCGGATGTGATTGCTGCCTATGAAGAAGCCATGGCTCTAAACCCAAACCTGGAATCCGAAAACCTCGAGGTACAACTTTTCACCAGTTACTATCAAAAGATTCGGGAAATCCTCTCATCTGAAAACCCAACCATCACCGACATCGATACCGCTGAAGCTTACTACTACAAAGCTGTTGCCCTGGTTGCGCAGGATAAGGCATTCACACAGGAACGCAGGGACCTGCAGCAGTTCCTGGTAAGCTTGCTGAACCTGAAATACCGCCAGATCGCCAGGGCTTTTATCGATTCACCATTCGCCACAGAAGATTCAATTTCCAAGGCAGTTGATTACCTGCGAAAGGCTTTAAGCCTGTCACCAGGTGACGCTCGCATCAGTTCGGAACTGGACAAAGCCCAAACCTATCTGTTAGCCATACAAAAATTCGACCGGATGGAGTGGGATGCCGCGATCACCAACCTGGAGAAACTCAGCCGCTTTCAAAGCAACTATGCCAATGGTATGGTCAAGTATATGCTTTATGAAGCTTACTCAGCACGCGGGATCAGGTTTCTGAATGCTGGCTACTTCCTGGATGCCAGGAATGACCTTGAAAAAGCTGAAATTATTGCCTGGGAAGTTCCTGATAACAAGCTGCAAAGGTTCGAAGCCCAGGTAAATGTGGGGCTGGCTTTGGGAAAAATGTATGATTATACCAATGCGGTCAAGTATTTCAGCATGGCGCTGGACTCAGCTGGTCTTGATGGTTCTGTAACAGACGCCAATAAACTTGCGGCCTTGCAGAGCGCCAGGGTCAATGCAGAAGCACTCATGGATTACAACTCGTATGAAGCTTATGCCCTGGCTATTTCCGAAATCCTTAGCGCATTACCTTACAGAGACGTAAACATAGCAAAAGGGCAGAACCTGGCAAGTATCTCTTTGGTTTACTCGTCAACCGCACACACCATACGCGAGCTAAATGATATGCCAGATCTTGCTTCATCGAAAAGTGACACAACTATTCTTGCCCCGTATATCCCATAAGGGGAACACAGCCCAGGAGAACGATGTTTACTAACCGACCTGCCTTACAGAATGACAGCTCAAAAAAGAGCAGCAAACGGGATCTTCCGCCAGTGTTTGAATATGAGCAGGATGCAATTCAGATCAAAGATGCAGTGCAAAAGAAACTGTTGATGGAATTCAATGGTGAGCTATCCATGGAGAATTCCACCCAGTTGAAGCAGATCATTGAAACATCCTTCAATCAGTACCTGGCAGATGAAAACTTGATGTACACCCGGGCAACCCGTATGCAGCTGCTCGAATGGATCACTTCAGATATTATCGGATATGGCCCGCTCGAACCATTTTTAAATGACAACGATATAACCGAAATAATGGTTAATGGCCCGAATGATGTTTATATTGAACGGTTTGGGATAATTGAGCACACAAATGTAAAGTTTACCAGTGATGCCCACCTGCACAGGATCATTGACCGGATTGTTGCCCCGATCGGCAGGCGGGTGGATGAATCATCGCCGTATGTGGATGCCCGGCTGCCCAGTGGATTCCGCGTAAATGCAACCATTCCTCCTCTTGCCTTGGATGGGCCTATCCTGACCATCCGGAAATTTGCTGTGGTTCCATTCACCGCACAGGACCTGGTGAATAACGGCACAATGAACAACAACCTGGTAGGCTTTATCAAAGCCTGTGTTGAAGCAAAGGTTAACCTGGTTATTTCCGGCGGTACTGGCACCGGAAAGACTACTTTACTAAATGTAGTATCCACCTACATTCCATCGAATGAGCGCATCATTACTATAGAGGATACTGCTGAATTGAAGCTAAATCAGCGCCATGTTGTTCGCCTGGAAAAAAGGCCGCCAAATATCGAGGGAAAAGGCGAAGTAACCATCCGCCAGCTATTAATTAATGCCTTGCGAATGCGCCCAGACCGGATCATCGTAGGAGAGGCACGCGGCGGCGAGGCGCTGGATATGCTGCAAGCGATGAACACTGGGCATGAAGGATCTATGACCACGATCCACGCCAACAGCCCGCGGGATGCCCTGCGCAGGATCGAGACTATGGTCTTAATGGCTGGCATGGATCTGCCTTTGAGGGCTATCCGGGAACAGGTTGCCTCTTCAATTAATTTACTCATTCATCTTGAAAGGATGCGGGATGGTACCCGCAAGGTAGTGCAGGTTACCGAAGTTCAAGGGATGGAAGGTGACACCTTTACCCTGCAGGACCTGTTCGTATTTGAACAAACAGGTATATCGAATGGCAGGGTGATCGGGTCGATACGCTCAACCGGCTTGCGGCCCAAGTTTTCTGAAAAATTTGAGATCAATAGTATCTCACTACCTGAGAATACTTTTACGAGGACTTAATCCCGGATTTCATTACTCCAGCCCCAGCTCCTCAGGGGAATAAGCGCCAATTCGAAGCACACGCGGTATCAGCGCTGTGCAGTCTACCACCGTTGAAGGGATGCCACCGGGAACAGGTCCCCCATCCACCACCAGGTCAATCCTGCCATCCAGCTGTGCCAAAACCTCATCAGCATTAACGGGATTGTTCCAGCCGGATATATTGGCCGACGTGGTCGCGAGCGGGCCGGTAAACCGCATCAGGCTGCGGGCAAAGGCGTGGTCAGGCATACGGATGCCCACGGTTGGGAGCGGGCTTAAATTCTCCGGGAGGGAAGGGTGCTTGGGGAAAACCAGGGTTAAGGCACCCGGCCAAAAACGGGCAGCCAGCTCAGCAGCCAATGGGGGGATGTCGGTTGTCAAACCTTGAAGATCAGTATGCTCTGCAATCAAAACTGCAATCGCCTTGCTTTGGGACCTCTCTTTGACACTATACAACTTATCAATAGCGTTGGAGTTGTTGACCAGGCATCCCAACCCATAGACCGTGTCAGTAGGGAAAGCTACCAGCCCGCCGCCTTCCAGGATCTTGCAGGCTGTTTCAATTGCTAAGTTGTCTGCTGCAGAGATAACTTGGGTATTCATTGTCTACTCTAGCTCTATTTTCAACAGACGCGGCTTTCCAGCCAGGTCGGGCAGTACCAGAATGGATGCCTGCGGAAACAGGCTGCCGGCGATCCCTTCAACTTGCGGCTCAAGGGTTTCTTCGACTTCACACAGGATCAATCCTGGGCTGGCAATCAGCCTGGCAGATTGCTGCAAAAATTTTGTAATGACCGTAAGCCCATTGGTTCCTCCGTCGAGTGCCTGGCGTGGTTCATGCCGGGCAACGGGCAAGATCTGGTAAATACTGGTTGGGATATAGGGTGGATTTGAGCAGATCAGGGGATATTTCCCCGCCACGCCATCCAGGACATCCGTTTGCAGGAGGGTGATGCTTGTTTCGAGCTGGTAACGGTGGATATTTTGCGCTGCTAAATCCAGGGCAGAAGAGGAGATATCTGTTGCTAACCAGGTGCAGCCTGGATTCTTCAGGCTGATGCTGATCGGGATGCAGCCCGTGCCGGTTCCTGCATCGAGGGCATTCTTTTGCTCGGGATGGGCACTGAGCCACTGGATGGCTTGCTCTACCAGCAGCTCGGTTTCAGGGCGGGGGATAAGGACTGCGGGATTGACAAAAAACTGGTTGCCAAAGAATTCCCATTCACCTATTACATACGGGAGCGGAATTCCACTTTCAAGATCGCTTGCTCTTGATTCAATGTCTGCCAAGACATCTGGGGCTACTACTTCATCAAGGTGAGCCAACAGCCAGGCTCGATCAACTTTGAGCGTGTGCGCAAGAAGGACTTCTGCATCCAGTCCAGGCGTGTCACTCACTGAGAAAAAGCGCAGCTTGAGGTCATTCAGCCAGGCAGCGATGTCAGTCTTCACTGTCTCCCAGCCCGCTGGCAGCCAGCCTGCCGGCTTCATCCTGGATGTTCAATTCCTGGACGAATTCGTCGATATTGCCGTTCATGACAGAAGGCAAATTAAATGAAGAATAATTGATGCGGTGGTCGGTTACCCGTGATTGGGGATAATTGTAAGTGCGGATTTTTTCAGCACGTTCACCGGTTCCAACCTGGGCACGGCGGGTCTCTTCTTCTTCCTGTTTGCGTTTCTCTTCTTCGATCTCATACAGGCGGGCACGCAAAATGCTCATGGCGCGTAGTTTATTCTGCAGTTGCGAGCGTTCATCCTGGCAGGCAACCACCATCCCGGTCGGGATGTGGGTGATACGCACGGCGGTTGAGTTCTTCTGTACATTTTGCCCGCCAGCGCCGGCGGATTTGTACACCTCGATCCGGATATCGGATGCGGGGATGTCGATATCCACATCTTCCACTTCGGCCATCACCGCAACCGTCACGGTCGAGGTATGGATGCGCCCCTGGGCTTCAGTAGCCGGCACGCGCTGTACCCGGTGCACTCCTGATTCGTACTTTAACTGTGAATATGCGCCTTTGCCTTTGATCAGGAAGATAATTTCTTTGAAACCGCCGATTCCGATCTCATTTTGCGAGAGGATCTCGACCTTCCAGCGCCGTTTTTCGGCAAAATAGGAGTACATGCGGTACAGGTCCGCTGCAAACAGGGCGGCTTCATCCCCGCCGGTTCCGGCTCGGATTTCCATGATAACGCTTTTTTCATCGCGCTTATCTTTAGGAACGAGTAAAGACTTTAGCTTTTGTTCCAGCATGTTTGCTTGCGGACGAAGGGTATCCAGGTCAGCCTGTGCCAGTTCCTGCATTTCGCTGTCATTTTCATGTAAAAGCGATTCGGCTTGTTCGATCTGTTTCAGGACATTGCGATATTCCTCAGCTGTGGAGGCAACCGGCAGTAATTCAGCCCGCTCTCTGGCGAGGTCAGCCACCAGCTGGTAATCATCCGCTTTTTGCTCCAGCAGAGAGTTGATCTCGTTCAGCCTTGCTTCAATTGCAGCAGTTTTCCCTAACATTTACCACTTCCATTCACAATTAGCTTTCAAGCAAGCTATTATACCAGAGGGCAGGTTAGTAAAAAAGGGGCTGTCCAAAAAGTAG
>DHHC01000005.1 GCA_002403095.1 Leptolinea sp. UBA4782 | reverse complement strand
TACAGAAAAAAGGTTGCTTTATCAATAATCTCTAGGGCATCAGATAAGGGTAAAGTATGCCAATCAGTCGATTTCACTTATTATCCTAGCCAGATTTGAGCGAATTCTTGATTCTAGTTCTTGACTACTGGTAAATTGATTTTCTAACTCGTTTCTTAGTCGTAACAGTTTTTCATTAAATGGTTCAGGATCAACTTCTCCTATTTCCACCCCAACGTACCACCCGGGGGTGAGGATGTAATTTTGTACCTGTATCTCCTCCAGAGCGGCAGAATAGCAAAAACCGGGGATGTTGGCATACGAATCATCCCCTTTGCGCCAGGCATGGTAGGTGTCCGCAATACGGGCGATGTCCTCCTCTGAAAAGTCGCGGTGGCGGCGGTCAATCAATTTACCCAGGTTGTTGGCATCAATGAACAAAGTCCTCCCCTCACCCCGCCCTTTCCTGCCGCGCGCTAGGAACCAGAGCGTAACCGGGATGGCGGTGGTGTAGAAAAGCTGGGTCGGCAGGGTAACGATGCAGTCCACCAGGTCCGCCTCGATGATGGCTTTGCGGATATCGCCCTCGCCGGAGGTGTTGGACGAAAGCGAGCCGTTCGCCATTACAAAACCGGCTGTGCCTCCCGGGGCAAGGTGGTGGATGAAGTGCTGGATCCAGGCGTAGTTGGCATTGCCGGCCGGGGGTACGCCGTACACCCAGCGCTTGTCTTCGCGCAAGCGCTCGCCGCCCCAATCGGACATATTAAAAGGCGGGTTGGCCAGGATGTAATCGGCCTTCAAATCGGGGTGCAGGTCCTGGTGGAATGAATCGGCGTGGGTTTTGCCCAGGTTGTTCTCAATGCCGCGGATGGCCAGGTTCATTTTTGCCAGGCGCCAGGTGGTGGGGTTGGATTCCTGCCCGAAGATGGAGAGGTCGTTTAGCCCCCCGCCGTGGGCGGCGATGAACTCCTCCGACTGGACGAACATACCGCCCGTGCCGCAGCACGGGTCGTACACGCGCCCCTTGTAGGGCGAGAGCATTTCTACCAGCATACGAACCACCGAGCGGGGGGTATAGAACTCGCCGCCCTTCTTGCCCTCGGCGCTGGCGAACTGCCCCAGGAAATACTCGTACACCCGCCCGAGGATATCCTTTGAGCGGTTCTCTTTATCGCCCAGCCCCACGCTGCTGAACAGGTCGATCAGCTCTCCCAGGCGGGTTTTATCGAGGGCGGGGCGGGCAAAGTCTTTGGGCAGCACGCCCTTGAGGGAAGGGTTTTCCTTCTCGATCGCCAGCATGGCGTCATCAATCAGCGTGCCGATTTCGGGCTGGCGGGCGCTGTTTTGCAGGAAAGGCCAGCGCGCCTTCTGCGGCACCCAGAAAACGTTCTCGGCGCGGTACTCGTCGCGGTCCTCGGGGTCGGCAACGGGATCCACCAGCAGCCGGGTATGCAGCTCTTCGAAACCGTCCGAAATATATTTCAAGAAGAGCAGCCCGAGGACGACATGCTTGTACTCTGAAGGGTCCATCGAGCCGCGCATTTTATCGGCCGCCTTCCAGAGGGTTTGCTCAAAACCAAGGTTGGCACCATTGGATGCCTTGGCATCTTTCTTTTTTCCCGTCATCATGCTCCTGTAGTTTTCATGCCTGTACGAATAATGGAAGACCGTTAATGGGGGCGGATTTTACCCCGCAGAACTGCAGCGCCTGAGTTGCATTCACCCTCCCCACATATTATATAGCAAATCAATCCGTGCCTAAACTGCAGGGCACGGATCACAGCAAGTTTCAATTGTAAGGCTTGAATGGGTCTTGTTTAACCCCTTACCGAGCCGCGGAAGCCGCGGGCGCTGTAGTACGAGTCAGCCCCGTTATGATAGATGAATACCCGGTCGTAACGCCTGTCGCCAAAGATGGCGCCGCCCAGTTTGCGCACATTGGCGGGGGTCTTCAGCCAGCTTGAGGTTTTCAGGTCGAATTCGCCCAGGCTTTGCAGGTGCTGGTACTCTTCCTCGTCCAGCAGGGTTATGCCCATTTCAACCGCCATTTGCATTGCGCTGGATTCCGGCTTGTTCGCCTTACGGCCATCCAGGGCTTCCTGGTCGTAACAGGTGCTCCTGCGCCCGGCCGGGGATTCGGGCGAACAGTCGAAGAAGATAACCTCGCCGGTTTTTTCATCCATCCCAACCACATCCGGTTCGCCGCCGGTGCGTTCCATTTCAGAGAGTGCCAATAATACATCGGGGTGCGCATCCAGCCGCGCCTGTACCTGCTGCCATAGCAGGCCTTTATGGAGGCTCATGTGCTTTTCAAACCTGGTATGCAGTACACCGATCAACGCTTCAGCTTGATCGGGCGTTAATGTGTTATTGTTTTTATTTGGAGTGTTCATATCTGAATAATAATGATTTTGCCGGGTTAAGTCAATAGATATTTCCCGGGTCACTCACCTGCCGGCCATTTTTTCGACGGCGTTTCCGTACTCCTGCTGCTTTTTCGCCAGTTCAGGCCAAATGGATGCTATCGGCTGCAATATGGCGAGCACCTGACGCGCTTCCTTCCCCTGGTCAGTGTTCTTCAGAACAAACTGGAACAACCGGTACATATCCTCCGCCGTGGTTAAAGCAGGCAGGTTCAGGGCTTCTACAGCCTGGAGGTGGTAATTCCATTCGCCTGTCACCGGATTCTTGCTCACCGCCTGCCGCAAGATATCCCTGGTCAATTGCGGGCTGCCGGTTACCTGCCGGGTGTACTGGTTGACAAGCTTTAACCCCTTCGTCTCCCGCCCCCATCCATCTACCTGGTTATCGCGGCAGTACTGCAGCAAGTCATGCCGAATTCTTTGCGCCTGTGCTTCCAGTTGTTGGATCTGCTTCTGCAGTAAATCAGCAGTTATTTGGGCTTTTTGGGCCTCCATCAACCCGGCTGAAGCCGCCATTTCGCGCGCTATTAATGGGGCAAGCAAGCCGTCAGACCCCATCCGCAGCAAAAGCTGTGTTCCGCAATGGGTGCAGTATATTTTTTCAAGCTGATTTTCGACCTGAATATTTCCCCCGCAAGAAGGGCAATGAAGTGGGATGAGATCGTTCATGAATTTCTCCTGGATAGCCGAGTGCAAGACGAGTACATATCCAGTCGAGTTCACCAGCTGAGGACTGTTTGCAATCAACAGCCGGCAACACTCCCGGAGTGTATCTTCACCCAATTATAGAATAAAAAACCCTCAATCCTTTGGAAGGTCTGCGGGAAAAAGGCCGCTCTGTTTGCGGAAATTGTCACCGTTTAGCTTGATAAAGAGGTGTTGTACCGCTAATCCGGCGCAGATGTGTGCACATGGCGGTGGTGCAGGTCGGGCATGTGGTGATGCGTATGCGCCACCTCTTCATGCCTGTGCACATGCGAATGTTTCCCAGGGGTACCGTCCGCGTGCTCGTGCAGGTGGTGACCGTCATCATGCGTGTGGGCATGTTCATGGACTACCTCGTGATGTACATGCGCATGCTTATGTTCGTCATTCACCAGGAACAATGTCCCCAGCACCATCAACGGCAGTGCCGCCAGAAACAGCCATCCCGGTAATTCGCGGAAGATCAAGATGGACAGCAGGATGCCGGCGATCGGGGCTGTGCTGAAGAGCGCGCTGGTACGTGCCGCGCCCAGCCCGCGCAGGGCATGGATGAACAGAACGATGCTTGCGCCGTAGCTCAAGCTGCCCAGCGCCAGCGCCCCCAGAACCACCTTCCAGGATGGGAAGCTTGCCCCCAGGATGAGCGCCAGGACCAGGGAAAAACTGCCAGCCCCCAGTCCTTTCAGCGTGACGATCACCAGGGGGTCTTTGGCAGAGATGTTGCGGGTGAAGTTGTTATCCAGTCCCCACAGGACACAGGCGGCAATGATCCCGACAGTGCCTAGCGAAATACCCCACTCGGCGTTGAAGTTGAGGGAGAGCAGGATGCTTGCGGTGGTAATGAGCGCGATCGCCCACCAGGCGCGCCGGCTGATCGACTCTTTGAAAATGAAGAAGGCGATCAGGGTGGTGGCAACGCCCTCGAAGTTCAGGAGCAGCGATGCCGTTGCAGCAGGTGTACTCTTCAAGCTGAAGAGCAGCACGATTGGGGCTGCCACGCCACCCGCCAGGAGCGCCCCCGCCAGCCAGCCGAGGTCAGCGCGCACCAGCTGCGCTTCGGCCTGTACTCCTGCCGGCTGCCTGCGCTGGAATAATTTGACAACCAGCAGCCCAAAACCGCTGCCCAGGTATAAGAACGCCGCCAGGGGAATCGGCTCCACCTCCCCTAAAAGCAGTTTTGCCAGCGGGGCGCTCGCCCCGAACAGCAGGGCAGCAACCAGGGCACGCAGAATGGATGGAAGATGGCTTTTTTGCATAACGATTTTTTTTGGTGAACCGGTTTACAGTCTCAAAAACCCGGCCGGTTTTCAGTGGTAACACCGGACCAATGTCCATGATGATACCAGCAACTGGATGGATTTTACACCCGTGTTTGGCCTTTCAACAAAGCTCAAACATCAAGCCCTTCCCGGCCGAACATACCGAGAATTAAAGATAACTCTCCACGATGGTGGATTTCATGTTCCACCACATGCCGGATAATCCAGGGTAACGGAATGGTTTCGCCCCAGGGTACGGTAATTACCTTTTCGGTGTCATCCACGGTTAAGGATTCCAGGTACTGAAGTGTGTACTGGTGAACAGCTGCCAGCACTGCGGCGTAAGATGCTATCCAGGTGGGGCGCTCCTCTGGCACTTTAGTTAATACTTCAGCGCAATCCCCTGCCAGGGCAGCACTCTCACCAGTGAGCCCTCCGGCGATCTCAACCAGTAAGTGCGGTTCTTCCAGAACCCGAAGGACAACCTTGCAGTTGGAATCTTCGGTGCGGTCTCCGCGTTGAGAAGAGAGTTCATCCAGGATAGACCTGGTCATGCTGCCAGGTTCAAAAATCTTTTGAGGCTACCGGTGCAACCGTTGCTGCGAAAGTGGCAATAACCACCTGCATCTACGACACAGGTTTGTCTCAGTGCAGAAGTCTACATATGGCAAAGGACAATATCTGACCCATACATTGCCACTCCCGTCAGCTTTTCCAGAAGCCTTGTGCCAACCATTGTCTGCACGGCTTCATGCCATATCCAGGTTGCGCTGGCGCAATGGTTGGTATTCTCCAAGCCGGGATGGAAGAAGAAAGCTGGAACCTTAATACACATCTTTTGCGCCAATGCCCTGTTTTCCTTGAAAGGCAGTTGAGCGGGTTCCAGTTTTTCTTTCACCCACCTCTCTATACAATACCGGAAGCGCTTTTTCAAGGAACTGGAAGAACCTCCACCAGTGAACCATTTTCAAATTTGAAGACTCTGGAGACATCCACGCTGGGTTGAGCCGACATTGGTTCAGCAGGTTTCCGATCGACATAATTTACGATAAAGTGAGCAGGGTCATGCAGGTCGGCAGTTATGCTTTGAGGTGAAATCCTATCCCCGAGAAAAATTGCATTCGTTCCCAGGATGCCGCCTTCATTTTGCAGGGCTGCTGCCACATAATAGAATTCTCCGCTTCCGCCTGTTTCCTGTTGCAAGAGAAAAGCTGCATCCATCAGACCATCTGCGTTGAGATCAATGTTCACGGTATACCCGAAATACCTGGTGACCTGCATGGACGCGGACCCGGGCGCTGCTTCGGTTTCTGCCGTGCCATCCACCAGATGGACGGGCTGACCATCAATGACGTAGGTGCCATTCTTAAGGCTTTCCTCTGGCACTGGTTCATAACCCGGTTGTTGTGTTAATTCATTGGTGGGTAAAACCTCAGGTGAAATGACTGGTACCTCTGAAGTTGTACCTTCTTCTGCAAGTCTGGGCGAGCAAGCGGTCAGCATGGCAACCATAATTGCTGCCAAAACTACTACTATTTTTAGTATCTTCATGAAATCCTCTGCAAACGATGAGTTGTCTTCAAAGGAATAGACGCCAGGATAACCCGAAAAGTTCCACCGATTATTAGCAGCACCAAACCGGCTTGCAGGTTGACCGGTCTGTTTTCAATCTGGCAATAATGCAGATGCCCCCTTAATTCTGGATCAACGCGGGGATGCAATAATGTCTGCAAGGCAGCCGGTACCATCCTGCCCAAGGATTCTACATTAAAACCTGCCCACCTTAGGGCTGGCAAATGCAGGCAGGTTTTTTCATTCTGCTGTGCTTGTTCCACAATTTGAATTACTGCACCTACCTGGCAAGCAATGCCTATGGAAACCGGCGCCCCATGGCAAGAGCCTGAACAAGTTCAGGTTCAAGTTCCGCATAGTCCTCATCATGCCGGGTGTTTAATGCGTCAAGTGTCTTGCTGAAGGTTCATGGCGGTTCCATTATCCCAGGGTTTTTCCGAGTATCTCTGCTGTCTTTACCAGTTCATAGATCGAACTAACCGGTTATGCCCGGGTGCAATCACTCTGTAAACCTGAAACCCTCGATGATCTCATCGAAAGTGCTGATATATGTCTCAAACGAACCGGGAGGTGCATGGAAAGAAAGCACATAGACCGCCCCGTCCTTTTCCACCCAGATATCGCGGAACTGCCACCACGGCTCACCCCACGGGCGCCGGTATGTGATCTCAAAACCGGTCAGTCCTGCCTGGGTAAAGGGCTGCTTTACAGCATCCTCGATCGCGGGACTGGCTGACTGGTAAGCGCTGTTGAATGCCTCTTCGAGAACTTCGCCATCAGCCAGCGGGCGGGATGCGATTGCAAAGAATGCTTTCCCTTTCCCTTTTTTAGGGGGATACTGGATCATCGCCAGTTGCTGCACCCCCAGGCCGTAAAGGTCCTGCCCCGCTGCTGCCTCATTACCCCAGATCTCAGCCATGGTTTTCCAGCCTTTTGGGATGGTGAACGAGAACGCGTCAGTTTCGAAGATGCGCGGTTTTTGGGGTAAACTGCATCCGGCCAGGAATAAGCTGATCAGGATTGCGATAACGAATACCAGATACCGTTTCATGTTCATTGCTCCATCAACAGGTGGAATCATCCAGCCATTAACATTGTAGTAGATTAATCAATCGAGAATGGCTTGCTGTAATCGAAGGTGACCATGCGGACCGGGCGCAGGCGGATGATGACCGTCTGCCAGGCCCTGGCCAGCATTTCGACGAAAGCCCTCGCCTGGGCGGGTGTTTCGAAGTAGCGCTCCAGGATGCGGACCCGTTTTTCAACAACATCTTCAAAATCCAGCACAACCTCGCCGTAAGCCAGGACAGCCTGCAGCACTGGTTCATAAGCATCAATGAGCACGGTCACCTGCGGATCATGCTGGATATTCTTTACCTTGCGAGAAAGCACCTGCGTGCCGAAGAGGAACTCTCCATTCTCATACAGGTAATAGATCGGCGCGGCATGGATCGTACCATCCGGGTTGTGGCTGCAGAACCTGGCCAGCTGAGGTTTAGCCAGGAAAGCTGCAATTTCTAGTTCATTGTCAAAAGGGGGAGCCTGCGGGTGTTTAGATTGCATTTTAGACCATCCTTTGAATTTAGGTGAACAGATTAACTTATGGCTTCTACCGATAAATGGCTGGAGTTACATGCTGGCAGCGTGGTAATTATTAGGGATTAGGCTTCCTATTTAGGGTGCATGTTACTGGTTCGAGATACTATTATCGGATGATGATTATGCCATTGAGTTTAATTAAGCTTACATACCACAGGCGTGTAACAAGCATTTCCCACATATATTATCTCAGCAGCGGCATCAAGTAGCGGATGTACTCCTCCAGGTAAGCCGGATCTCCGTTCAGCGGCAGGAGTACAACCGAGTCTGCGCCGGCATCCATCCATCGCTGTATTAATTCAGCCACCTGGTCCACTGTCCCGGTTGCCGAAGATTCTTTTCAACCAACTTTTTTCACCACCGACTTTTTTTAAGATCGCATCATCCCCATTTTCTTGCACTTCCCATGTGATGCCCTCACCCTTCAGCTTATACTTAAAGGTTACATACTTCGGCCAGTGTCCTTCTCGATAGACACTTGCACAGACAAAAGGGGTACTTTCATATGGAGATGATTCTATGGGATATATTTCTCCAGGTTCCAATGGTTTGTAGAAAGTTTCACCAGTCATTCTCATTAGCTGCATGAATTTTACTGAGTCCATACCCCCGATATAATTTCCAGCCGCAATCAGCAGCATCACATGATCCTTACAATTGTTTTTAATACTTCCGGTGATCTTGCTCATTTTTCCCTTCTTTCGGACCGTTAACCCAATTATTAAGGATCAAAATATTGATATGCTGAATCAATACAGTTCAACTTCTTTTAAGAATGGGTATATCTGCGCTAAAAATAAGCCTATTTTGTCAGGCAAGAATCAAATCTTGTGGTTCATCCCCTCCTGAATTTTCTGTAGATCCCGCTTTGGAAGCAATATCAAAATAAGTGAGATGGGTTTGCACCATTACCTTCTTTTTGATCCTTAAATTCACCTCACGATTCTTATTATAGTGACTCACAACCCATTTTCAATATGGAAAAATAAAGAGCCTTCCGTCTCTGGAAGGCGTCTTCGAATTCCGTTTTTCAATGAATACCGCAAAATCAATGCCGTAAAATCTTCTCGATGGCTTTCCCCCTGGCAAGCTCATCGACCAGCTTATCCAGGTAGCGGATCTGTTGCATCAGCGGATCTTCGATTTCCTCAACCCGCACCCCGCACACAACACCGGTGATCAATGAGCAATTCGGGTTGAGGGCTGGCGCCTGGGCAAAGAAAGTCTCCAGGTCATTGCCCAGCTCAATTTGTTGTTCCAGTTCCGCGGGGCCGTACCCGGTCAACCAGCAGATGACCTTGTCAACCTCATCCTTTGTTCGGTTTTTCCGTTCCGTTTTCTGGATATAGAGCGGGTACAAATCTCCGAATTTCATTTTGAAAATACGGTGTGGTTGCATAAGTGAATTCTCTTAAGGTTGTTTCCCGATCGAAACTGTTTCAATGGTGTGTGGAGCAATTCGGTAGTAGGTGGACAATCTTGGCAATACGCAGGCTAATGCATGGTGGAAGCACTGGTAATCACAAAACAATTTGCTTCATTCACTTCCCGCTTTTTTTCGACGGTCAATCTCTAATTTGGCTAATTCATTGATCTCAGGCAAGGGTTCCAGGCTAGTGCCTTTCAAAGTGTAAATCGTATTGGTAACTTCCATTTCATTGTCAAAACCTATGTCAAGTTCAGCATCATGGGTAATCGACCTAACTTCAATTACCGGCACCAACAACTGGAAGTCCGCTATCTTCCTCAGATCAAAATCGGTTACTTGTTGGAGGTTGGCTTTCAAGACTTGTACCAAGATCGGGATCAATTCTCTCTTCCGATCAATTATTTCATGGTCTTCATCATTGAAGATTTTGCCTCCTTCAAGGACTTTCAGCTGCCACTCATCTGCAAGAACTTCATAAAGCGGTTCCAATGCTGCCAGATGGGCAACTCCTGTGAGTACTTTAAAAGCCCCCCATTTTTTACTCTCGCGGCAAGCCTTAACGGCGTATTCTTTTATTAAGCGCGTGATGATGGAAGGCCTCAGAACAGATTGTTCACCAAACCACTCGCTGCTGCATTCCACCAGCAGTTCCGCGAGTCTTTCTCGCGCCAGGCTGTTCATTTTATTGTAGTTATGTAATAAATTAAAAAATTCTTCTTCAGCCTGTTCACTATCGATTCTCAAGAGAGCTTTGATGGCCGCCGTTCTCAAGTCCGGATTAAACTCGGATCCGCATTTGATCAAGGTATCCAGTTCGGTCGGTTTGTGTTCCGGCCTGATTGAATTTAATGCAATTATCCGGCTTTCATCATCCTTTAAGGAGTTGTAAGCAAAACGCACCAGAATATTTCCCGTTTCGGGTCCGTCAATCCTGCTCAACGCTTTGATCGCGGTTCGGTTATCTTCGACACTTGATGAATAATTAACGATGGTTTCCAGTTGTACAATACAATCTACATCTGCAATTACCCCCAGGGCTTCGATGGCTTGTGTATGTACCTTTGGAAACCAGCGGAATGCCTTAATTATCTGTTTTGAATTTTTTTCATCAATGGCTTTTTGGATATCGGGTGGTTTAAAGATATTCATTTTCCACTCCTTATATTTATGAAAATAGGGCAAAGAAAATTTCCATGGGTTTGGATTTTCAGTCGATCAATCCAACATTTTTCCTTCTGATCAAGAGGTTTCTTGTAATACAGCAAAGTCACCTAATTTTTAATTATACAGAGTGCATGGTGCGTTTCCAACGCACCTACGGACTCCTAATGTTGAGATGCCGTTAATTTAGACAAGGCGTCACCAGAGTTTTTCCTCACAATTTCATCAGGATCTTGGAGTGCAGCCTGGAGAGGTCCAATTGCTTTCACATCACAAAGGTCACCGAGTGCCCTGGCAGCATTGCAGCGAACCAACCAATCTTTATCCTGCAATGCTAAAATTAGTGGTTCGACGGCACACCGATTCCCAAGCTTACCTAATTGCTCAGCAGCATACATGCGTGTTGTTTCGTTTTCATTCGTTAATGCACCCATAAGGGCTTCTAAAGCTTTTTGATCCCCAATCTTCCTCAATGCAATGGCAGAACATTGACGTTCAGAATCTGAGCTTGGATTTTTGAAGTAATAAACAAGCTTTTCAACTGCAGTTGTCCCAATTTTCCCAATCGCGTCTGTAACGGCATCCATATATAGCCCTTTTCCATATCCGTATGCAAAAGTTACACTAGGAAGATCATCCTGAAACTTGATAGTAACTAACAAAGAGGGGACAGCTTCATCAACTCCAAGATCTCCCAATGCCTTGACAAACTTAATGCGCGGGTCGCTATCATATGTCAAGGGAGTGAATGGGTGTAATTGAACAGCTGCTGCTGCTTTTAAGAGGCCGAGGTTAAGTGCTTCATATGATGATCTGCCGAACTGCACTAACGACCGTGCCGCATATGCACATACATGAAAATCCGGGTCATCCAGCGATTTAACCAGGGCAGATTGTATATTTTCAAGAAAATACGAGTTATTCGTTTTTTTAGTGACGTCGCGTAATCGGAAAGCCATCTGCCCGCGAATATCGCTATTCGTGTTGTTTAATTGAGCACGAATTGCGTCCAAAATCTGGTCACTAAGATCTGTTTCATTAACCAGCCTGGTAATGGCATTCAATGCAGCTTCCACCACATCCTCACGTCTATCTAACAAAGCATTTATCAACCCTGGTATATCTCTCTGTTCCATCATTTTTTTCGTATTAGGTTTAAAGAGTCCCATAATATCTCCTATTTCCGTAAGTAACTGGTATATATTCGTATTTTAAATAAGAACCAAGTATCAGGTTTACCCGTTACAGGTCGGATATGAATTCAGCTGACCCATATTGCGCTGCAAGAACCCGCGGGAGAGTGTAGGGTGCGTTGGCAACGCACCCCGTGAACTGGAGCTTAAAAAAACTCGAAACCACGATTATCGTATAGTTTGCCTTAGGTGTTGAGCCAGTCGGGTGCTAATTATTATGTGAACACTTCTATATTCCGTATCTGTAACAAGCTACTGGGGCAGCTATGGTAAATCAACCAGCGCATTTAACATCTGGATCTGAGCCGGCATAAAACTGTATTTTGTACTAAAAAGCAATATGAATATTTGTTCCTCTGGATTTACCCCAGCATATACCAGGTCACTCTTCTTACCAACCTGGTCAAGCAAAAATACTGTGCCTTTCTCCATCCAACCATTTACATCCGCAACCGAAACAGTGCCTTCGAGGACTTCCCCTTTCATCCAGCACATGATGTCATCACCTGATCTTGGTGTGATAAAAGGCCGCGCAGGATCAATGATTTTCTCTGTAAGGTCCATCATGGCTCTCACATCACCATCAAATATGCCGTCAGTGGTAAAGTTCCCATAACCGATACTTTTCATATTGCAGGGATGCACCTCAAGTTCAACTTTCAATTCCTCTGTGGTAACAGTTAGTTTTGTACCTGGTATGGTAGTTGATCTTGGTGTTGGCGGGATGGTCGTTGGTGCTTCCGTGGGCGGGATAGAGGTCATAGTAGGAGCCGCTGGAACTGGTGTTGCAGTAGATGAAATTGAAGTTCGTGAAGGTTCTGCGGGAGGATTGGCAGCCGGAATTTGACTGCATGCCCCAAGCAACAGGGCAATTATTACCAGAAGTATCAGCGCATATGAAAATGACAACTTTTGCTTGCTCATTTTTCCCTTCTTTCGGAGCATTAACTTAATTATTAACGATCAAAAAATTGATATGCTGAATCAATACAGTTCAACATCTTTTAAGAATGGGTATATCTGCGCTAAAAATAAGCCTATTTTGTCAGGCAAGAATCAAATCTTGTGGTTCATCCCCTCCTGAATTTTCTGCAGGTCCCGCTTTGGAAGCAATATCAAAAAAAGTGAGGTGGTTTTGCACCATTACCTTCTTTTTGATCCTTAAATTCACCTCACGATTCTTATTATAGTGACTCACAACCCATTTTCAATATGGAAAAATTTAGCAATCCAGGCATTGAATCCGCATTCATAATCAAAAAATTCGCTTAACGCCGAATCGTTAAGAAGTTAATCGGGTGAATTTCCAACACACCCGCGAACTGATGCCTGCCACAAACTCCGGGGCTTCAGAGTGCTTTGTCAGGCTGCGAATTGCTCGTTTTCAAAGAATGATCTCCACATGTGGCCGGCAAGTAAACGCACCTCAGGGTGGGCAGCTGCCCATTCCTGGATGCATGAAACATGCGCGCCAAGGATCAAACGATTTACCCAAGGGGGAGTAAGGTCAAATTGTGCGCCGATTGGTACTGCATCACCACAATTGAATAACCAGCTATCCCTGTCTTGAATAGCAATTCCACAGTGCCCCCGGGTATGTCCAAAAAGAGGTACAAGATACATCTCAGGCACAAATGGCAGGCGAATGGCTTCAATACCGAACCACTCTGCATCAGGTAGTTCGTACAATACCTAGGAGGGTTATGCACAAAGTTTGCCCTGTCATACGCTAGTTCGATCAAACCGCGAGGTTTTTGCATGGCTTCATACTCCCGCCTGTGTACATGCACTTGCGCATGAGGGAAATCTGGTAAGCCTCCGGCATGGTCAAAGTGCAGGTGTGTCATGATAATGTGCTTGACATCATCGGGGGAATAGCCAAGCCGGGTGATTTGACGAAGTGCGCTGTTCCCGGGATCCTTGTGGATGCCAAAATCCAGTTGAAAAAAGCGAACCATACGCGTTGAGTTGGAGAAGTCGTGCAAACCAAGGCCGGTATCGACCAACACTAATCCCCGATCGGTTTCCACAATCAAGCAGGTTCCACCGATGTGCCAGCGGGGAACCAGGGAGACATGGGAGCGCGATCAAGGATACGGATAGCCATTGAGATGGTATGCTAATAACATTTTTTGGTCAGGATTGTCTGATGCGTTATCATGCGTGAGTAGCTGTTTGCATGAACTGCCTCTGCTGCATTCATCCAACTTACCCAGCCGCATGCCCGCTCTGTTTCATGGTGTTGGTTGCTATAATAACTGTGGAGGCAGCATGGTAAAAATCAACTGGCAACTCTTCTTGAACAAATGGAACCGCCTCGTCTTGTCCTCCTTCAGTCTCAGCCAGGCGCTGCCGGAGGAGGTAGCTGGCGCCGGCAACCTGGGTTGTCCTGGTGCATCGGAAGTGCAGATTTCTCAGGCGGAAGCGCGTCTGGGTATCCGGCTGCCCCCATCATATCGCGCCTTCTTGCTAGCAAGCGATGGGTGGTTTACAGGAACGGATGCCACAAGCCGGCTCTTCTCCATCCAGGAGACCGATTGGTTCACCCTCCGCTTCTCAGATATCTTGCAGGCATGGCTCACAGGGTACCATATGGAAGAACCTCCGTCGATATCCGATTCGGAGTATCTGGTCTACGGCGAATCCCAGGACCCTAGTTTAGTAAGCACAGAAGACTTGCAGGCTAGCCTGGCGATTGGCATAGGCGCTGATGAATCGCTCTACTTGCTCAACCCACGGGTCGTCGAGCAGAATGGTGAATGGGAAGCTTGGTTCTTCGCCGCCTGGCTACCTGGCGCCATACGCTACCGCTCTTTTGATGAGTTGATGCAGGCAGAGTATCGGAAAGTCAAGGACCTGGTGGATGAAGATAAAGCAAATGTCAGGTCGCAGAAATCCCCGGACAGCGTTTGGAATGATTTATCGTCGCTTCTTGCAGAATTTGAAAAAGAGATCGAATCCCAAACCAAAATTGCAAGCAGCGAATCCTGGGTGCTGGCCCAATATGAGGTGGGTATTCGGGATGAGCTTCAATGTGGCTGGCAGCAGCTAAGCCAGATCCAGAAGCAGACTCGTGATCCAGAAGAGGTACGACACGCGTTGGTAAGTCTGATGGATGAGTTTGAAAATCGATGGCATCAAAAATTTCTGGATATGAAGCAAGAACCTGAAACCAATTTGCTAGAAAAAACGCGCCTGAGTGCAACCGGGGAAGGCGCTCGCCAGACCATGGGCATTATCCAGTGGTTCCTCAAGGAACATAAAGTGCTCTGATCCTCTCAACCTTGATCTTTATCAATACCAAACCGGGTTACGGGATGTATCTTGCTTTGCGTTCAGTTGGGATTTCTAGGGTTATCCCAAGGTTCCATAGCCATGAAATCATGGTCACGATTTGAATAACCTCTTCAAGAAATGAGGTATATGCAATACAACTTGATTCAACCTCCTTCTCTGAAACCAGCGTACGTGATGACGCGAAAAGAAGCCGGCATTTATTTTCGCTGGTACATCGACCAGATCCCGGAGCGGATCACCGGACTACAGCGTGCTATCCGTTCCACGGCAGGTAAACCTCAATTTCGAAGCTGGGAAGCAGATTTGACGCCCGAGTCCTTGCCGGTGTTGTTGGGACAGTGGTTTTCAGAGAATCTTTATACGGCTCCACCTTCTGAAGAGTTCAAGAGAAAGCGCCTGGAAAGCCTGGAGAAGATTCCGGAGAAATATCGTGCGATGTTTTCTATGCCGGAATTTGTATTTATGGATTTGACCTATTCCTTAATCTGTGATCTGGGGATATACCTTGGGGAAACCATCCGGAAACGTTTCCCCTACGTGGAATGGCAGTTGTGGACAAAGAAAAGATATGTTTATTCCAATAAGCCGGTCCTGGCTGGCTTTAAGAAACGAGTTGAATATGACCCCGAAAACCACATCGAAGTTTATGCGCTAAACTTAGTGGAAAAGCGATGCCAGCCGTCGGATTTATATGACCTATTTGACACATGTGTTTATATGGAAACGGAATGGTAACCATAAGATAGGTATGGAAATACCCGAAAAACGAGCTATTCCATAGATCGATGTCAATAATAGGTGAACCATGAAAATATGGGAATACAAAAAAGACAGTGACCATTTCTTCACGCTTATCCTGGCTGATTTTGAGCGTGATAAATGGCTCGTGTATCGAGATTTCCAACCTGGACCGATCCCTGAACCATTTCCAACGATTACCGTTCAGTATGAAACTCAATCAAAGGATCTTTCTCCGTCGCAGCGTGCTTTGTTACGGAAAGGAATCCTGCCCAAGGGGGATTTTCCAGGTTTGTATGGAGGGCAAATCGTATTCAGTGAAAAGGCTCTCAATGCTCTCTGGCCGTTAATCCAGAACGACGCTCAGGTGATTCCGTTACAATGCGAAGGAGAGCGGTTGTTTCTGATGCACCTGACGAAACATGTGGACGGCTTGGACCTGGAGCACTCAGATATCCAGTGGTCCATTGAAAACAAGATGGTATTTACGATAAACCGCTATGTGTTTCATGAAGAAAAACTAAAGGGAGTGAATATCTTTAGAGTGCCAGTAAATTTCCCATGGGTATACGTTTCACATGCTTTTAAAGCTGCGGTCGAGGAGCACGATTTAAAGGGGTTGTTGTGGAAGCCACTGCCGTAGCATATGCGCGCCCTTTTGGAGTTGACCAAGAAGAATCCCTCCCAGAACATTAACAATCGCATCAATTAGGCTGTCTCCAATCGTTTTTCATAGCGATCAGGCGAATCTCCCATCAAATTTCTGGACCCGTCGATATAGCCCTGGAAACGGATGAGAACGGATCGGCGCTGGCCGGGTATGTGCTGGGCGGGACGGAACTGCTCTCGCAAACACGCGGCGGGGCGACGAGCTACTACCTGCACGACGGGCAGGGCAGCACCGGCACACTGAGTGACGATTTTGGCGCTGTAATCGATACCTATGCCTACACAGCCTTTGGGGAACTCTATTCCCAAACAGGATTAACTACAAATCCATACCTTTATACAGGCCAAAGACTTGAATCGATCATTGAGTTGTACTACCTTTGTATCCGAAATAAGAAATAAGTATTTATTATGATGAGTTGTTGAGGATGAAAGAAATGTTTTTGCAGTTTGAACGTTTCTTATATGAAACTACAGTTCGATATTCTACTAGTACTGGATTGCCAATGAGTGAGGTCATTCAAGCTATTGGGATCGCAAATGTCAGTAGCCCATGCCCTTTATGCCTGCCTATAGCGAATGAAATCCCTGTTTTTTTCTTAGGTAGGTTATTACCTTATCTCATATAATGATTTTGATAACTTATTTCCGTTATCAGATCCATTGACGATCGAAAGGTGGGTATGCAAATACCAGATAACCTAAAATTTCTGATCAATCTTTTGTTGATGAATATCCAAAGCGATCCCCATCACCGCCTCCCGGTGCAAAAGAGGCAGGAGATCTATGCGGCCTTTGGACCCAAAACGGATCACCAGGCCAATTGCGTTCGGGGTTGGTTGGCGGTAATCACAGCGCGCCATGTGCTATCCATTTTCGAGCAGGCTCTTCCTGATGAAGACAATCCCCGAAAGTTGATTGAGTTGGCTGAAACAACTTTACGCGGTAAACTTTACGTGGAGGATGCAATCCACGAAGCGGCGGAAGGGCACGAAATCGCCGGACGGTTGTGGGGACACGAGGAAACCGAAGTGACCTGGAATGTATATCTGGCAGGCACAGCTGCTCATCGCGCGCTGGAAGAAGCCGCCGGCATGGATCATTTCAAGAAGATGTCCTGGATCAGGGGAGGCGATTCGCCAGATCAGGGAGGACAATCCGTACCATTCGATCAATTACCGGATGAGATATTAGCTGAGCAGCTGGGAGATGCTGCATCGGCTGCCGCCGTAGCATATGCTTATGATACGGATCAGCTCAAGTGTGATTCAAAAAAACTCCTTGAGTTTTGGTATTGGTGGCTCACCGAAGCCATTCCAGCCGCCTGGAATTGTATAGAAGCTAATAGTGATTGATTTTCAATGGCATGGACTTTTACAATCCTGGAGCCGGCACACCCTGGCGGCTGGTGATGACCGGGATAATCTTTCTGCGGAATGGCTCGACGAGCAAACCCTTTGGATCGGTTACCCGGGCGCCGGCGAGGAGCAGATTGCCCGAGCGGAACGCCGTTTGAAAACTAGGCTGCCAGAATCCTATCGCGAATTTCTAAAGATCACCAACGGCTGGCCGGCAGGTGGACCTTACGTAACGAGGATTTTGCCAGTTGAAAAGATTGAATGGGTTTCAGCCAGAAAAAGGGACTGGCTGGAAAGTTGGAAACTGGGTATGAGGCTTGGTTCTGGAAACGGTGATCTAGCGACGATTGGGGAAAGGCTAGGCTTCGACATTCGCACCTTAGAAAGCGGTCTTGAGATCAGCGATGAGGAGGACATCGGCGTCTATCTATTGATGCCGGGTTTGAAATCCGCGGATGATGAGTGGGAGGCTTGGTGCTTCGAGGGAGAAACCGGCGCCGTGCGCTACCCGTCTTTCTGGGAACTCATGCGGGCTGAATTTGATCTTTTGCAGCCCTGACAGCAGGCAGGGTAGGTTCGATTTTGAACCCACCGCACAAACAGGGTGAATGATACGTCCAAAATAAAAACCGCCCTCCATCCATGGAAGGTGGTTCGCATTTACATCCACGCAGCATCTACCGCTGCATCAGTGGTATCAGTTTTATCCCTGGTAGGGATGCCCGTTATTTGCTGCAACACCATCCTTTTTGAACACATAAACCGACCAACCAACTGTCTCGCGCCCCCACCGCAAATAGTTTGCCCGGTTATCCCTGACCCGCTCCAACACCTCTCCTGCGTCAGGATCATCCGGATGCCCGGCTGCCCACTCCACCGCTGCATACCACTGCAATGCTTCATACCTGTCCCAATCATCCGGGCTGCTTACAATTGTGTAAACCAGCTCGAGCCCAAGCTCCTGTCCTGCCTGTGCATTCTCATAGTGCAATCCAAACATGCTCCGGTCTTCTCCGGTGGCTTTCAAATACTCTGCTGCTGGTTCATGTCTCCAGTATGGTTCCCCCACCACCACCCAGCTGCCGGGGGCTGCCATCTCTTTCAGGGCTTTGAGCGTTTCTTTATGACCGCCGTAAATCCAGCTTGCTCCAATGCAGGCAACCAGGTCAAAGCTCTCCGGCTTATCCGGCTTGTAATCCGCCCCATCCATCACCAGGAATGTCAACCTGGCATCAGGCAGGCGTTCTTTGCATTTTTTCTGTGCATCCGCAATGTGGAATTGCGAGATATCGAGCCCAGTGCCTTCAATCTTGTACCGTTCCGCCAGCCGGAGGATGAACTCGCCCTTCCCCGTGGCGATCTCAAGCACCTTTGCCCCGGGTTCCAGGCGCAGCAGGGCGATAAGTTCCTCAAATTTTTCCACACTCATCGGGTTGCAGAAAACGTGCTCCCGGTGGGTAATATCAAAGTATTTCCAAATATCCATCTACAACCTCCTGTATAAAGGGCAGCACAACAGTTTAAGCTGCCTGCGAGCAGCGCTTATTCGGAATTCTTGCTCCGATTTACAATTATACAAACAACTA
Organism: Leptolinea sp. UBA4782; assembly: GCA_002403095.1. Lineage (GTDB taxonomy): Bacteria > Chloroflexota > Anaerolineae > Anaerolineales > Anaerolineaceae > UBA4782. Next base: position 94,747 of record DHHC01000005.1, on the reverse strand, counting down.
CACGCATCGCAACACCGGCTTCCATTTCTGGAAAGTGGTGTTGATGTTGCAGACTCTTGTTTTCTTTAGTGATAAATTCGCTCAAGAATCGCCCTGCGCCGTGAGTGCCTTGCGCAGGATATCCTGTACTCCCAACATGCCAGCCCAGTTTTGCAGATATTCAAAATCCAGCCGGTCGCCCTGCAAGTTCAGGACTCCCATAACATCCCGCCATTGCCGTTCAGATGCCTCACCACCAGCCCGATACCATACCAGCTTGGCCAAAATGATATCTTCTGCCGTGGAAAAAAAGGCCTCTTCTCCCGGCCTTTCACCGATTACTTGAGATATACGGCGTTCCATCTGGTTTTGGTCGAAAGGATGCTGCTTGAGAATAAACACATCCACCTTAAACATCGTTTCAAGGTGGATCAGGTTAAAGCTGCCGACCTGCTCAACAGCATCCCGAATCATTTCCGCATCGATAAAGAACTCACCTTCCAATGCAGAGACAAAGGCGGGTACCTGCGATGGGTGGATATCCGCCACCAGATCGGCGTCCATTGTGGCTCGTGCCATGCCATATACTGCTGAGGCCAGCGACCCGCCGATGAAATAGGATATTCCAAGGCGGTTAAAAACTGCCACAACTTTGAGGGTAACCTGAATAGGTTCGGGAAGCGCTTGCATAGGTCACTCGACCATTGGACCGAATACTCGGCGGGCTAGTTCCGGCCCCAGGAGCAAGTCAGCCAGGCGGCGGCGCAGTTTCTCGGGGGGCTCCGCCGGGTACTGCGAGCGCAGCCCTGCCAGCGCCAGCATTTTCACGGTCTGGTTCATCTCGCCCAGCATAGCCAGTTTACGCGCCGCTGAAACCTGCCGCAGCAAGTGGTACTGCAGCGCAGCGATCTCTGGATGCGTATCCGATTGGGTTTCCATGTCTAAACAATTATAGCATTTTCGAATTCTCAGTGATTTTCAAATGAACAGGAAAAATAACCAGCTTCCAGATTAGTGCATTACCAACGCGCTTTACGAAATTCTCATCCACCCCAGCATTACAGCAGGGTGCGTTGACAACGCACCCTACGAACTGTTCGCCCAGGTCGGTGAAAAAGAATGGCGCGTTCAGAGATCGAACGCGCCCTACATGCTAGTGAGAAGGATAATAGTGAAGAGCGCAACCTTTACAAATACGCAGCGAATTCTACTTGTCAGCTGAATGCCGTATTAAGCCGCGCTCACTTTCAATGGACAGGCGATTTCTGTGCAATACATTCAATCAAAACGATCCGATTCTCTTCGAGATTGCGCACTTGATTCTGAGCCATCACTCGAAAGTCCGGTCCTAGCAGAATATGAAATCCTAGCGCTGGCTTTTCACTTTGTTGCTGCATTTTTACGGCAACTTCTTTGAACCATACCCGCCCGACTTCTGACGTATCACGCCAACTGAGGATTTGCAAACCAGTTGTTTCCAAGTGTTCACGAAGCGATTCCGGAGTTATCAGGAAACTAATTGAGGAATCGCGTGCCCAAGGAACTGGGTAATACAATGGATTAACAGGGCCAGCAAGAACGTCGTACATGGCGAAATAACCATTAGGTCGCAATACGCGTGCGATTTCAGAATAGAGTTTTGGTTTATCGGCAATGTTCATGGTAGCATGTTGAGTCCAGATCACATCGAAGGTGTTATTCTCAAATGGCATGTCGAGTGCGCTACATTGTCGGTAAGTCACGTGAGAAGCAAGTCCCAGCCGATCTGCGAGCGATTGAGCAGCTTGGCAATTTTCGTCAGCTAAGTCGATGCCTGTAACCTGACAGCCATACTCCGAAGCCAGATAGCGTGAGGCGCCGCCAACGCCGCTGCCAACATCTAAGACTTTGTGACTGGAGTTCAGCTTTACCTGGGAAGCCAATTCATGGGTTGCTTCGCGGCCACGGATATGAAATTCATCGATTGGCGCAAGATCTTCCAATTTTAGGTGATTAATGTCTTTACCTGCCGCTGTCAGGGCTGCCAAAATTGCGCCACCCAAACCTCGGCGGTTGTAGTGCTCTTGGATATCGTTATCTTGTGAAGTAGGTGAGAACATAATCTAGTCTCCTATTTATAAATCTTACAAACGAAAAAGATGCTGATATTCATATGGATTTAAATCTATACCCTTGACGGGACAGGCTTGCGGATTGCACACCTGCAGTAGGTGTGAGCATGGATTCGTCGTCGAAACGACGATTTTGTGGCCGAATTTGTTCTACGGTATATGGCTTTGTTCGCACGCAAACCAGCCAGGGCTTGCACCACGGGTGAAGATTTCTTTCTACTTATGGATATTTTCTTTAATACCACCAATAGTATAAAAATACTCATAATATATATTATACATGAACAAAGCTTTCTTTTCATGAAAATAACTTAATAAGCGCCCTCTTTCATTAGTAATTACGATTCAAGGTAATGTTAGTTTTCTACCGCTGGAAATCAGCAGCGCGGCGTGGAATCGCGTCCGCTGGATTGACTTGTCAGGCGTCCTTCACCGAGGAGCCAGTCCTTCCACATCTTCTCAATACCTTCAGCATCATCTCCTATCACAGAGAACACGTTTCCGTCTGCGCATTCCTTCACAATTCGCAAAATCATTTCCTTGCCATAGCAGATCTCAATAAACCGGACAATGGTCCAGCCCCAATCGTAAGCCAGGTTTCTCTCCGCTTCGATCTGGCGAAAGCCCGGGATTTTGTTCTCCGCAATGCCATCCAGGGCTGCTTTCCTGAATTCATCTTCATGACGCCACTGCTCTGAGAGATACACCGCAAGCCCTTCGCTCCACCATCTGGGGCTTGCTTCTATGTTGGGGGAGAGGTATTCTTCCACCATATGAACCAACTCATGTATCAACAGCCTCCGGAACTGATATGGGATGTATTTGAAGACGGAATGGCTTTCATAGGCTGAAGGCGAAAGGAGCACCATGTCGGTTCGCTGCGGTTGCGCTATTCTAGCTGGGTTGGAGGGGATTTCGATCTCCACGCGCAGAAAGTTTACAACGAGTCTGTCAAATTCATTGCGATCGGGAACGAGCACAACCCTCACTTTTGGAAACGGCTCAGAAACCAGGAAGTAGTCAGTGACGGAGGAGAGCGCCTTGCTCAGGATAGCAAAGGTTTTCTGTGCGTATCGGAGATCGTCCTCCACATACCTGATTTCGAATAGCGAATCCCCAAGTTTAAGGTAGTTTTCCAACATGTTTCTTCCATGACGCCTGACGGTTTGCGTTAGCGGCTTTGTGGGAGAACCAGCCGACGAAACGGAAAAATCCTTTCGCTTGGACTCCTCCATTTTGCCCAACCCTCCACCAAGTCCGTTGCACGCATTGTCGGACAGCCTGTAATTATTGTGTTATTCGCCCTCAAACTTCAAAGTCTTCTCCGTCCAAGAAACTTCTGCGATAACTTCATCACCTTTTTTTAACCCATAACTGAAATCTCGTACAAACAACACACCGGGTTCCGTGGAATACTTCATTGCAGAACGTTCTATAAAAAATTCATAGTTAGGTCGTGTCCCCGAAAATTTCAATTCTTCAAGGGTCTTCTGAACCTCATTCAAATCTTTTTCCAATTCCTTCCAATCAATCTGCTTAGCTGTATCGTGGGCGAGTCCATTTCTTTTTTTCCGGATTTCATGTAGTTCCATTGAGTTGTTTAAGACTTGATTGTCAGTCAAGAAGTCAATCCTGCCTTGTAAGGAATTCTTGTACTTTTTTGGCATAGACATATTTTGGTTATCGATGTGGGTCACGAATGCTTCATCTAAGATTGAAACCATCTTGATGTATAAAAGCGCAGGAAGGAGATATTCAAGTAACGGGTTGCGATGAGTCCGCATCATATAGAGCTAGTACGGTTGATGATAATTCTTCGAAAATTCCACTTCAATCAGGAATCTACGCCAAGTATCAGTAATATTTGAATCAATGTCAGACACTTCTAACATCTCCCTTCACTTTTCTACTTGTGCCCATTCTCAAGAGGTTGCCCGACGGCTCGCGTTACCTGGGTGTGGGCGGGCGAGGTCAATAATTTCATTATATTAATTACACTTAACTTTGCAACCAAATAGCGCCTTCCAGAAATGGAAGGGCCAGTGGGTAAAGCAGGGTGCGTTACTAACGCACCCTACGAACTCCGCGAGCCTGGTTGATCGTATGCTTGCCGTCGATTTTATTATTTGGAAAGATGATATATCCCCCAATAGTAGAACCGGTATCAAAAAGCTCATTCACTTCAGCTGGAATTTGCTCTGTGAGCCACTTCTTGCGTATGTGGTTTTTATACGAGTGTGTAATGGCATCGCTGCCAAAATAGAATTCTCCGAGATCTGACTCGTGATACAAGTAAGCGTCTTTTCTGTCATCGCGTAATTCCAGGACGCGACCATTTGGTAACGGCTTGCTCCACAAGAATTTATGATACCTGCGGAGTGTTGGGCTGGTGTGGTCAGGGTCACCGCCTTTTGAATCGGAGTAGAAATTAGATTTTGTGTCTATTATCATCTGTGTAAGTATCTAGGGATTTTTCATTATTGTTGGAAAGCATAGGACATTGAAAACGCGCCCTACCTACTCGGAATATTATCCAGGTTCCAGACCTTGACGTTGTCAAACTCGGCGTGGGCGGCAGTGCTTCCAGCGGACCAGGCGCACAATTCAAAGGCAGGTTGGTATTGCCCTCCATCATATTCCAAAAAAGTGACAGGGATATCATTGAGATAGACCGCTAACATGGAATTCCTCGATATCAGTGTGAAGGTTATAGGCAGTTGGGTTAAGCGGGGCAGCTGACCAGAATTGTCCCGGAAACCTGATGGATCGGTCAAGCTGAACCATCTGAGATCATTTTTTAGCTCAAAGTTTAATTGGAATTTCATGGTGAATTTATTGCCTTCATACAGATTATCGATGTACCAAATACTGGCCGAATTTTCGTCGGTCAATTTCGACGGATCTACATCCACCTGCATCACAAAGGTTTTAAATCCCTGGCAACAGCTTCCAAGGGGTTGTTCTGCCCAGCCTCCTTTGTTATTTCCAGGCAAAGCGGAAACCGATAAAACTCCCTTAGAGAGGCTGCAGCCATCATCCGGGCAATTCACCGTTTCAATGTACCAATTTGGCCCGGCTTGCGAAAAGTCTTCTTCAAAATCTGGAGGACGGTCAGCGATGGCCGCCAAGATGGGTTCTGCAAAGTCTGTTACCCATGCTGGCATAGTGGTAGCTGTCATTGTTGGGCGTGGAGAGGGTGTAACTGAAGGATGGGGTGTACTGCTGGCTGTGGGTTTTAATGTTTCAGTAGGATTAACAGGCGTAAGCGTAGGTGTGTCCTGTGACAAAAATGCACCGCATCCCATTAAAATTGAGGAAAACAATATAGCTATCATAACTCGCTGAATAAGCTTATGTTGTTTCATACTCGCTCTCCTACTTACATCAAAGCAGTTTAGCTGCCCAACGATTAATTATACAGGCTCTTGATGCGCTGTAATTATGACGTAGCAATAAAAAAGCACCTTCCAATAATGGAAGGGCGAGTAGGTAAAGCAGGGTGCGTTTGCAACGCACCCTACGCACTTGCCGTCAATTTGACATAATTCTCAATCCGTTTGTTTCGTGAATGTACGAATTCAACCACCTTGTTTTTATATATAAGATACTGGCTCACATCGGAAAATGATGGACGGGTTATAAAACCATCCAAAGGCAGGTAAAAATTTATCTCATTGTTTTCATTTACCAGATCATCCAGAAAGAAGAAATGGATATACCCCATAAAATTATCAAACAAATCGAAGAATTTCTTATACCTTAATAAGGTGGTATAAAGTGGACTTTCCTTTCCGAAATAAAAGAGTCGGATACATTCTAATGTCAGGTCAAACCTGTCATCAATGTAACTGTTTACTCCGCGAGCCTGGTTGATCGTATGCTTGCCGTCGATTTTATTATTTGGAAAGATGATATATCCCCCAATGGTAGAACCGGTATCAAAAAGCTCATTCACGTCAGCTGGAATTTGTTCCGTGAGCCATTTCTTGCGTATGTGGTTTTTATACGAGTGCGTTATGGCATCGCTGCCAAAATAGAATTCTCCGAGATCTGACTTGTGATACAAGTAAGCGTCTTTTCTGTCATCGCGTAATTCCAGGACGCGACCATTTGGTAATGGTTTGCTCCACAACATCTTATGATACCTGCGGAGGGTTGGGCTGGCGCTGTCAGGGTCACCGCTGTTTGAATCAGAGTAGAAATTATAGTTTGTGGCTATTATCATTTGCGGAAGGATCTAGAAAGCATGGTGTGTTTCCAACGCACCCTACATACTCCATGAGATGATTATAGCATTTGAGCCAATTGTTGGGTTTCGGCCAAACGACTTTTAAATTGAGAGGATACAGAACCTGCCCTCAACCCAACCTACGGCTGTTAGCCGGGATTGGTGTCAAGCGGCTTTTCCATTTTGCCCTCTTGTCTTTTCCAGCTTGATTGGATGGCGAAGATTTCACCTAGATGTCTAATGTTATCAAGAAGAGCCATTTGGATGCACTGATATTGGGAATATTTTCCATCAAACCCTATTCCAGGCGTTTCCAGCTTTTCCATAGGCGTATTTAAAAGATACTCTTTGACGGTATCGTAAACATCATTCAAATAACCGAGGGCTTGTTCCCTGGTGAGTGATGGCATGTTCTTTACTTCCTCTTGGGTATAGCCTGTAAGTATCCCCCAACCATTTTGACCAAAGCCACGCGGGTCGTAACCTGTTCGCTCTGCCCAGCCACAACGGAACCAGCATTCCTCTTCTGAAGCTAACCCTAGAGCTTGAAGAGTCAGGAAGACGTCCAGAATTCTGCCCATATGCCACATGGTGACGATGATGTTGTTGGCACCGGTTTCAAATTGCCAAGCCAAGCACTCATCGCTCATCTCGTTGAACGCCCGGTAAAGGCGACGCCGGTTATCTTCCAGTAAATCGATTAAGACCTCATTTGCATTCATCATGGTTTGTCTATTCCTTCCTAGCACAATTGAGCTATCTAAGGTTGGGATGAACTGCAGGTGTCTTTATTGAAAGAGGATGTCATTAATCGGTCCAACCATTCATTTAATGAAGGACATTTGTGAGGCATATACACTATTCAACAAAAGGATTGGCATTGGGAGCAATTTGAAGGCACTAAAATTGAAAGTTGGTAGATCAGTATCAGCCTGGCGTTCAGTCATCTGGAATATTAGCTTGTGGCTCCTCATTTGCTTCCCATCACAACTCAGTAGTGCGACTGAATAACGCGCAGCTTTGTGCCACTGATCTGTTCCATTTTTTCCGGCAATCGTACATCCAGCCCTTGAATATCTGGATTACGAGCCGACAGGACAAATCGTGCGAAACCTTGTGGAGAATGGTAATCCAAATTGTTTAGACTCGTTTTGCTGCCACAACAGGGAACTACGATATCCAAATTGTTGAACTGAGACTCGTATGCCTCATCCATAGCGGCTAACCACCATTCATTGGCAATCTCTTTTCCGCATATGGGACAGGAAACAGATTCATAATTTGCTCCTGCATCTATAAACCTGATTTCTTCTGAAACTTCAGCATAGACCTCACTGGCTCCTGGAAGATGTGACCGCAAAAATTGCTCCGCCAGTGACACAGTTTCTTCATCCGGAACATAAGCCGGCTGATCGGGAATTAACTGAAATATGGTGTCAGACATGATATTGCCGAAGGCCTTTATTATGAATTTCTGCCTTGCTCATGTGAATTCCTTAATGGCAAAACTGCCTGTGCTAAAAGTGTTTATCCTGTGGAATCTGAATAGAGTAGACGGATGAGTGCCTTTCATCTCGAGCCATCTTGCCTTTGATCAGATTGTTTCCATTCTACTATCACATTATAGGGACATCTATCCGCTTTGCAACCAAAAAGCGCCTTCCATTTCTGGAAGGCGCTTAAACCATCGTATCAGGATGGTATTTACTGCATCACCGGGCGGAACTTGTACCCATACACTATCATCCCCCTGTCATTGCCATCCGAGCGGATGCGGCGGGTGACCATCTCGACCGGCATGCCGATCTTGACCGGTTCTGCCCCCAGGTCGGTCAGCTGGGCGGTGACCATGGGGCCTTCGGCCAGTTTAACCACTGCCACGGTGTAGGGCGTGTTCTCTTCGAACCCGGCTGGGGCGTCATTCATCACAGTATAGGAATAGACTTCACCCTGCCCGCTGAACTGGTAAGGGGTTTTGGCTTCGCCGCTGCAGTGCGGGCAGACATCGCGCGGCGGAAAGATCTTCGCTTCGCAGTGGGGGCAGACTTCGCCCACCAGGGCGTAGCGCTGTTTTTTAAGTCTCCAATGGCGTGGTATTTCCATAACATTCTCCTTATTGCATCCCGAGTCTACTCAGCAGTGACTCTCAAAACCTATCAGGATATTTCAAACCTTCAGGATATGCGTGACCGCGGTCGAAGCCGGTCCTCCCAGGCTCTGGGTCATGGCCAGGCGTGCGCCGGGCACCTGCAATGCGCCTGCCTGCCCGCGCAGCTGGGTCACGGCTTCACAGACCTGGTACAGCCCGGAAGCCCCCACAGGGCAGCCGCGCGCCTTGGATCCGCCCATCGTCAGCAGGGGCACATGCCCGCGCTCAGAAAGCTGCGTGCCTTCTCCGGGCAGGGCAAAGCCGGCTGCCTCGAGCGCCAGCACAGCGTAAATGGAGGTGAAATCGTCCACCTCGAACAGGTCGACATCCCCCGGCAGAATACCCGCCTGGCGGCAGGCCTGCTCCACCGAGCGGCGGGCAGCCTCAAAACGGAGCGGATCGGGGCGATCGTACAGCGCCAGCGCATCGGTAATCACGCTCGAGCCCAGCAGCCTGACCGGCTTTTGGACCGGTTTTTTGGGCAGCAGGCCGGAACGGGTAAGGATCACAGCGGCGGCGCCGTCGGCATAGGGAGCGATGTCATACAAGGTCAGGGGGTCCACCACGGGGGGCGCCGATTGCAGCACCTCTGGTTTGAGCGCCTTGCGGTACATGGCATTCGGATTGTGGACGGCGTTGGTGTGGGCAAGCAGCGGCAGCCAGTTGAAGGCAGCATGCCCCACGCCATACTGGTATATATAGCGCTGCATCAGCAATGCCGCCTGGGCAGCCGGGGTAACGCCTTCGAAACCTTCATAGTCAAAATCCAGCCCGGTAGCGAGAATTTTCTCAACGCCATCGGTCATATCGGTCACCTTCTCCACGCCGAGTGCCATGGCAGTATCCACGAATCCGGAAGAAACCGCCAGGTAAGCCATGTGCAGGGCAGCCGCCCCAGAAGCTTCGGCAGCTTCTATGGTAAAGGATTCGATCCCGCCCAGCCCGGAGTTATCGGTGATCAGGGCGCCCAGGTTGGCCTGGTGGCTCACCATTGATCCAAGGAAATTACCAATATAGAGCGCCTGGGGTTTCAACCCGCCGGCGTCCTTCTCGGCAGACAGGATGGCGCGGGCTGCCAGGGTGCGCAGCGAAAGGTCCCAGTGCTCCCCAACAGGTGTCATGCCAATGCCAGCAATTACTACTTCGGTCATGGGCTACTCCATCGTGATCTTGCGGCGCAAGCGCACATACTGGGCATAATCAATCTCAGTGCGGCGGGCAATGTAATCGCGGGTTTTCAGTGCTTTGCCCTGGCGTTCAGTGATGGCGCCGGTTACAAGCAAGCCGAAAGCATCCGATCCCGAACCCGAACCGTAAGAAACGGTCAGGATACGGTCGCCCGGTTTGGCTACATCCAGCACATTCGACAACCCGATCAGGGATGAACCGGCGTAAGTGTTGCCGATCTCCGGCACCAGCAGGCCGGTTTTAATCTGTTCCGGTTTGAAGCCGAGCATCCCTGCCACACGCTGGGGGAATTTGGCATTGGGTTGGTGAAAGACTGCAAAGGTGTAATCCTCCGGCTTGGTGCCGCTGTCTTCCAGGTAAGTTTGGGCAGCCGAGGTAATGTGATGGAAGTAAGCCGGTTCGCCGGTGAAGCGTTGGCTGTGTTCGGGGTATTTTTTTCCTTCCCTGCGCCAAAAGTCGGGGGTATCCGTCACAAAAGAATAAGAGCCTTCGATCACCGCCAGGGCTTCTTCAGCCGGGCCAACGATAAAGGCTGCCCCGCCTGCCGCCGCGGTAAACTCGAGCGCATCGCCGGGTTTGCCCTGGGCGGTATCCATACCGATCGCCAGGGCGTACCTGCCCATACCGGAGCCGACCAGACCCATGGCAGCCACCAGGGCTTCAGAGCCGGCTTTGCAGGCAAACTCCCAGTCGCCGGATTGGATATTGGTGGAAGCGCCAATTGCCTCCGCTACCACTGTGCCGCTGGGTTTGACTGCATAGGGGTGCGATTCCGACCCGACCCACACCGCCCGCAGCTCCTGCGGGTCGATACCGGCGCGCGCCAGGGCGTTGCGGGCAGCCTCGACCGACATGGTGATGACATCTTCATCCAGGCCGGGCACCGCTTTTTCCTTGACCGGCAGACTGCCTTCAGCGCCTTTCCAGATGCGGGCAATTTCGGCCGCCGGGATGCGGTAACGCGGTACATAAGCGCCATAACCAATGATGCCGATCGGCTTGAGGGTTTTCAACAACAGGCTGGGTTTTTCCGTCCCTGCAGCATCCATATCAATCCATCTCCTTCAATAACTCAACCGCACGGTCAATGCGGATATTCTTCTCTGCCGTCATCTTCTGTGCCAGGGTTTCCACCTGGTCCGGCCTGGCACCGGCTGCTACCGCCACCTGGCGGGCATGCAAGCCCATGTGCCCGCGCTGGATGCCCTCGGTTGCCAGGGCGCGCAGCGCAGCCAGATTCTGCGCCAGCCCAACCGAAACAATCACCTGTGCCAGCTCGGGGGCGCTTTTCACTCCCATCAGTGTGATGGCCGCGCGCGCGGCCGGGAGCACCCGGGTGGCTCCGCCTACAATCCCAACCGCCACCGGCAATTCCAGTTCGCCTGCCAGGCCGCCATTTTCAGCTTTATACCAGCGGCTCAGGCTGGTGTACCTGCCGCTGCGGGCAGCATAGGCATGCGCCCCGGCTTCCACCGCGCGCCAGTCATTACCTGTGGCGATCACCACCGCATCCACGCCGTTCATAATGCCCTTATTGTGTGTGGCAGCCCGGTAGGGGTCGGCCGCAGCAAAAGCCCAGGCGGAAATGATGCCGTCGCGCACTTCTTCGGGGCTGTAATCCTCAAATGCCAGCTTCTCGAGCGGGATGGTGACGCGGGCCCGCGCCAGGCGGCGGTCTGCCAGGTTGGAAAGGATGCGCAGCAGCACCTTGCCACCGGTGATCTCTTCCACCAGGGGGGCGAGTTTTTCCACCGCGGTGTTAATGGCGTTGGCGCCCATGGCATCGCGCACATCGTAGAGCAGGTGCAGCACCAAAAATGGGCCGATACTGGAATCCTCTATCAGCCGGATCTCGACCCCGCGCGGCCCGCCGCCGTACTTCTGCAGGAGAGGGTCCAATCCATCAACCGCCTGCAGCAGGCGTTCCTTTTCTGCTTCCAGGGCTGTGCGGGCTGCCTGGACATCCGGCAGGGCTATGACCTGCATCTGCCCGATCATGACGGGTTCATCCGCCTCAGCGATGAAACCGCCGCCAGCCTGTGCCAGTTTTGCCATGAAAGATGCCCCCGCCACCACTGAGGGTTCTTCGATCACCATCGGCACCGGCACCGCGCGCCCGTTCACCACGAAATTACGGGCGACGCCGAGCGGCAGGGAATAGATGCCGACCACGTTCTCGATCATGTGGCTGCCTTGTGCAGGGGTCAGCCCGGCTGCGCCGGACAGGGCAGCCATTTCTTCAGGAGTAAGCTGCACCTCGCGGTTCAGCACGTCCAGGCGTTCGGCGATGGTCAGGTCGTAGAATTTTGGCTCTCGCATTTGAGTACTTTATCCATGAAACACAGTCAAAACCTATCAGGTTCTACAGGCATGGTGCAGGATTCCGTTGCAAGGTTCATGCACAGGCAAGAATAACCGCCTGCAGCGTGCACTCCCTTGGGACAGGAAGTATTGCACACTGCAGGCGGAAGTTCAAACCGTTATACAGAGTTGATTTCAGGCACCAGGGGGCAGACCGACCATTTCCTCGAGCATGCGCGTGGTGAGTGATTTTGGGCGCTCGATCGGTTTCATCAGGGCGCGCGACCAGATGGCGTGGGCAGTAATACCCAAAATGCGGCTGACGCCGAACAGGACGGTGTAGAAATCGAACTGGTCCACCCCGTAGTGGTGCTGCAGGGCACCGTTGATGGCGTCCACATTCGGCCATGGGTTCTTCACCTTGCCCTGCTTCTTGAGCAGCGGCGGCAGGACGGCATAGACCATCTGCACCAGGCGGAATATTTCATCCTCCGGGAGGTACTTGTTGGCAAAATCCACCTGCACAGTGAAGCGCGGGTCAGTTGTGCGCAACACGGCGTGCCCGTAACCAGGGATCACCCCGCCGGCATCCAGCTGGGCCTGCAGGTACTCGCTCAGCTGCTCTTCTGAAGGCAGCCCCCGGAAGTGGTCGTACACCTTCAGCAGCCAGCGCAGGCACTCCTGGTTGGCCAGGCCGTGCAGCGGGCCGGCCAGCCCGTTCATGGCGGCGGCGCAGGTCAGGTACACATCGGAGAGGGCTGAGCAGACCAGATGACCGGTGTGGGCGCTGACATTGCCGCCTTCATGGTCGGAATGGATCAGGAAGAAAAGCCGGCTCAATTCCTGGTAATCCTTGCTGTCGCGCCCGATCATATGGGCGAAATTGGCTGCCCAGTCCAGGGCTGGGTCGGGCGCAATGTACTTCCGCTGCTGGTACTTCCAGTTGTAAATGTAGGCAGCCACAGTCATCAACCTGCCGATCAGGGTCAGGCTGTCGTCCAGGAAGTACTTCCAGTAATCCGCCTTTCCGTTGCCGTTGTTGTAATGCTGCGGGAAGACAGCATCAGTTTGCAATGCGGTAAGCGCAGCAGAGAGCAGTGTCATCGGGTGGGTTTGGGGCGGCATAACATTGATGACATCGAACACATGCTTTGGCACCTGGCTGCGGAGCTGCCACTCCTGCTCTACCTCACGGGCTTCCTCCAGGGTGGGCAGCGAGCCTACCGTCAGCAGGTAATACAACCCACCGCAAAGCGGGTATTCAGCTCCCTGTTCGCACGGCAAGAAATTTAACACATCGCCGATCGAATACCCGCGCAGGTAAATGCCTTCCAGCGGGTTAAGGTAGGAAATATCGGTAACCTGGATCTGCACCCCGCGGATCCCCCCGTAAATTTGCTCCACTGTGACATCGCAGATCTTGAATTTCCCATGCTGGCGCGTCAGGGTTGCTACCCGGTCGCGCCATTCCGGCAGTTGTTCAGCAATTCGGTCATGGATGATCATGCACTCCTCCTTGATATGCAAAAATTCCCTGGAACACCAGGGAATGGATGTGAGCCCTGCTGTACTGGTAATTAATGTGCATGAGCCGGCGCCACCGGCGCGGTCTGGACCGGTCGGTGAGCCCCTAAAGCTCGGGAAATATTAGCAGCTGCCAGGCAGACCTTGGCGGCATAGTCCCTGATGACCTCTTCGGTGAAGCGGCTTGAAGGGCCAGACAGGTTTAGGGCGCCGACCACTTCGTTGCTGCGGTCGAAAATGGGGGCAGCAATGCCCGTCGCCCCGGGTGTCCATTCGCCGATGGAAACGGCATAGCCGCGTTCACACGTCAGCGCCAGGTCTTTCTCGAGCGCCACCCATTCGGTGATGGTGGTATTGGTGAGTGGGATTCTTTCGGTGGAGTTGAGGATTTCATCACGCCGCATGGGTTTCAGGAAAGCCAGCATCACCTTGCCGGATGCACCGGCATACAGGGGCAGGCGCTTGCCCACCCGGGCGACAAAACGTACGCTCTGCGGGCTGTCAAGGCGTTCGATGCAGACGCGTTCGTTATCATCGAGCACATACAGGCTGACGGTTTCACGGGTGACCAGGTGCAGCTCATTAATATAAGTCCGGGCAGCAGTATCGATCTGGGAGGATGCCAGGTAGGTGCCTGCCCAAACCAGCACGCGGGTGCCCAAGGTGTAAAGCCTGGTGCGGGGATTCTGCACCAGCAGCCCGAGGTCGCGCATGGCGGTCATCAGCCTGCCGGTGGCGCTGCTGGAAAGGCCGACCAGCCTGGCGGTTTCGCGCACACCCAACTCGGTATTCTCCTGGCTGAAACAATCCAGGATGAGAACTGCTTTCTCGAGCGCGGAAGTGCGTTCTTCGGTCATTTGTCCCTTTAAATAAGACAGCGTCCCATAATCTATGCTAAAATTATAGCAATATCCCGGGTATTCGTCAATGAGGAACTTAAGGTCTTTTTTTATGAAACCAGGAAACCCCGAACCCCCGTTTTCAGCCCAAACCATCCAGAGGACCAACAACCGCCTGGAAGTGCCGGATCACCCGGTTATCCCCTTCATCGCCGGGGATGGCTGCGGCGTGGATGTCTGGCCGGCAGCCCGCAAAACACTGGATGCGGCTGTCCAGGCAGCCTATCACGGCAGCCGCCATATCGCCTGGCTTGAGGTGTATGCCGGGCAAAAGAGCCAGCAGGTATACGGCACACCCCTGCCCGCTGAAACCCTGCAGGCATTCAGCCAATACCTGGTTGGTATCAAGGGTCCGCTCGGCACGCCTGTAGGTGGGGGGATGCGCTCGCTGAATGTTGCTTTACGCAAAACACTGGACCTGTATGCCTGCGTCCGCCCGGTGCGCTGGTTCAGGGGGGTGCCCGCCCCCACAAAGCACCCCGAAAAAGTGGATATGGTTATCTTCCGCGAAAACACCGAGGACCTGTACAGCGGGATTGAATTCCCAGCCGGGACCGACCAGAACAGAGCATTGCTCGGCTGGCTGCAGGAGCGATACCCGGCGGAGTACCAGCGCTTGCGCTTCAACGAAGAGGTTGGGATCGGTTTGAAACCAGTATCAAGAGAGGGCAGCCGGCGCCTAGTAAGGGCAGCCATCCGCTGGGCGCTGGAAAACAGGCGCAGGCGGATGACGCTGGTGCACAAAGGCAACATCATGAAGTACACCGAAGGCGCCTTCCGCCAGTGGGGCTATGAACTGTCCCGCCAGGAGTTCCCCGGACAGGTGTACACCCAGCTGCAGTGGGAAGAAACCCGCCTGCGGCAGGGTGAAGAGGCAGCCAGCCTGGAACGCGAGCAAGCCCTGCAGCAAGGCAAACTGTATCTCAACGACATCATCACGGATGCGGCTTTTGAACGCACCCTGACCTGCCCGGAGGAATTTGACGTGCTCGCTACCACAAACCTGAACGGTGACTACCTTTCAGATGCCCTGGCAGCCCAGGTGGGCGGGATCGGGATCGCACCTGGTGCGAATATCAACTTCGAGAGCGGGGCGGCTATCTTCGAAGCCACCCACGGCACTGCCCCAACCATCGCCGGCAAGGATATCGCCAACCCGTGTTCGCTCATCCTCTCGGGGGGCATGCTGCTGGCTTACCTGGGCTGGAAAGAAGCATCAGCTTTGCTTGAAAACGCCCTGCAAACTACCCTGCAGGAAGGCATCTTCACAGCCGACCTGCAGCCTGGCACCGCACCCCATCCACCTGCCTCAACCAGCGCTTTTGCTAAGGCAGTGATACAACACCTGCCTGATTAGACCTATGACAAACACCATCCCTGACCCAATGAACACCCTGACTCCCCTGGAAGTGAATGGGGAGACTTACCTGTTCCATGCGCTGGAGAAGATGCCCGGACTGAGCCGGGAAACATTGCTTGCTCTTCCGTATTCCATCCGCCTGCTGCTGGAAAACCTGCTGGTGCATTGTGACGGGGAGAAGGTCACGCCTGAAGATGTGCAGACCCTGGCAGCCTGGCAGCCGCAGCAGGCAGATCGCAGCACCGTTAAATTCCACCCAGGGCGGGTATTGATGCAGGATTTTACCGGAATCCCGGTGTTGAACGACTTGGCAGCCTTGCGGGCCGCGCTGGCACGCAGGGGTGTTGACCCGCAGAAGGTAGAACCGCTCATCCCGGTCGACCTGGTGGTGGACCACTCCATCCAGGTCGATTTCAGCGGCATCCCGGATGCCATGCAACGCAACCAGGCGCTTGAGATGCAGCGCAACAAGGAACGCTACCAGTTCCTGAAGTGGGCGCAGCAGGCGTTCAAGCAGCTGCGGGTGGTTCCGCCCGGCTCCGGCATCATCCACCAGGTCAATCTGGAGAATCTCAGCCGGGTGGTGATGCAAACCCGCACCCCTGCAGAAACTTTGCTGCAGGCTGAAACCCTGGTGGGCACCGATTCGCACACCACCATGATCAACGGGCTGGGGGTGGCCGGCTGGGGGGTAGGCGGGATCGAAGCCCTGGCTGCCATGCTCGGGCAACCGCTCGAATTCCCTGCCCCGGATGTGCTCGGATTGGAACTGACCGGCAGCCTGCACGGGGGGATTATGCCAACCGACCTGGCGCTGACCATCGTGCAACTGCTGCGTAAGACCGGCGTGGTGAACTGCTTTGTCGAGGTGTTCGGCAGCGGCAGCCGCAGCCTGACCCTGGCCGACCGGGCTATGATCGCCAACATGGCTCCCGAAACCGGGGCAACCATGCTGTATTTCCCGGTGGACGAGGTCACGCTGGATTACCTGCGACTGACCGGC
The DNA here is from genome assembly GCA_002403095.1 of Leptolinea sp. UBA4782. Taxonomy (GTDB): domain Bacteria; phylum Chloroflexota; class Anaerolineae; order Anaerolineales; family Anaerolineaceae; genus UBA4782. The sequence goes on along the minus strand of DHHC01000005.1, from coordinate 78,005 downwards.
CGGGATGCCAGCCTGGTCGAACTGGTCGAAGCTTTCACCCAGGCACAGCATCTTTATCATTCCCAGGATGCCGCAGCACCCGCATACAGCCGCATCCTCAAGCTGGACCTGGCGAGCATTGAGCCTTCGGTAGCAGGGCCAAAACGGCCGCAGGACAGGCTGCCGCTCAGCCGGGTCAAACCTTCCTTTGCCGGATCCCTCTCCCTCAGCCGCACGGAAGGCGGGTTCGGGGTGCCAGCAGAGGGGCTGCAGGCGCAAGCAAAGCTGGTCCTGAAGGGTGAACCGTTCACGCTTCAACATGGCAGCCTGGTGCTGGCAGCCATCACCTCCTGTACCAACACCTCCAACCCGCATGTGCTACTGGCAGCCGGCTTGCTGGCACAAAAAGCCCTGGCGCGCGGGCTTAAATCGCACCCCTGGGTCAAGGCCAGCCTGTCGCCCGGTTCGCGCGTGGTCACCGCTTACCTGCAGGCTGCCGGGCTGCTCGAGCCGCTGGAAGCGCTGGGGTTCAGCCTGGCCGGTTATGGCTGCATGACCTGCATCGGCAATTCCGGCCCCCTGGCGCCCGAGATCGCTGCCGCCATCCGCCAGCACAACCTGGTGACCGCCGCGGTGCTCTCCGGCAACCGCAACTTCGAAGGACGGGTCAACAGCCACATCCAGGCCAATTACCTGGCCTCGCCGCCCCTGGTGGTGGCTTTTGCCCTGGCCGGCAGGGTTAATATCGACCTGGAACATGAACCGCTCGGGTATGCAAATGACGGGTCGCCTGTTTACCTGAAAGACATCTGGCCGGAAAGGCACGAGATCGAAGCCCTGATCCAGGCCCATGTTACCCCCGGCCTGTTCTCCGAGAATGACCGCGCGCTGCTGCAGGGTAATACCGGCTGGGCGGAACTGCAAGGCGCGGCAGGGGCAGTCTTTTCCTGGGATGAAGAGTCCACCTACATCCAGGAGCCGCCCTTCTTCGAAGCGCCGGCAACCGCCGGGGATATCCGCGGGGCACGTGTCCTGGCGTTCCTGGGCGATTCGGTCACCACCGACCACATCTCGCCGGCGGGATCGATACCGCCAGCCAGCCCGGCCGGGCAGTACCTGCAGAAATTAGGTGTAGCGCCAGCGGAGTTCAACTCTTATGGGTCGCGCCGTGCCAATGACCGGGTGCTGACGCGCGCCACCCTGGCAAATACCCGCCTGAAGAACAGCCTGGCCGGGGGCAAAGAGGGAGGATTCACCACGTACCTGCCCGGCGGCGAGCTGATGAATATCTATGATGCAGCCATGCGCTACCAGGCGGAAGGGGTGCCGCTGGTCATCCTGGCGGGCAAGGAGTATGGCTCAGGGTCCAGCCGCGATTGGGCAGCCAAGGGTGTGCAGCAGCTGGGGGTGCGGGCGGTAATCGCCGAAAGCTTCGAGCGCATTCACCGTTCCAACCTGGCCGGCATGGGAGTGCTGCCGCTGCAGTTCCTGCCCGGGAAAAACGCTGAAAGCTACCAGTTAAGCGGGGAAGAAACGTTCACCGTCGAAGGTATCTCCGCCTTATCAACCCCTGGCGAAATCCTGCGGGTAAAGGCTGCCCGCCCGGATGGGACGGGCATTGAGTTCCCGGTCCGGGTGCGCCTGGATACCCAAAACGAGCTGGATTTCTACCGGCAGGGGGGCATGCTGCCTGCCCTGCTGGGGTCGCTGCTGAAGCCTAACCCGCCCGCCAATCGAAATAATGACAACCAGTCTATTGACTAATGCTTTTTGCGCCTTATAATTAATGTACACCTGATACGGAGCGATGATCCCCTGCCTGTACATTGGACGCCTGAGGTGACCGGGGTGAGCGAATGGCGTAACCGGCCGTAACTACATTGGATGGAACAACCTGCCCATCCCCAATTCAAGAAGGAGGAAATATGAAAAGTTTGTGGTACCGGATTTTTATTGTTTTATTCATCCTGGTGTTTGCCCTCCCGCTGGTCGGCGTGGACGCAGCCCAGGCAGCGCCAAAGTATACCGCGGTGAACGTGGTGTTGAGCACTGACATCACCCCGCAGATACTTTCCACCCTCGGCAAGTATGGCAAGGTGCTGGACAAGCTGGTTGAGATCGATTCCCTCACCATGAAAGCCCTGACCAGCAAAATCAGCACCATCGAAGCCCTGCCGTTCGTGGTTGCCGTCTCACCGGATGCGGTGCGTAACGGCTCCCCGGTGGACACTGTGCCAGTGGCAGATTTTTCTAATGGACTGAGCACCTGGGATATGGACGCCATCAATGTGACCGATTTCGGCTTTGACAACCGCCAGGTGGAATACGACGGTACCGGCGTATATGTGGCCGTGCTGGATACCGGCCTGGTGGATAGCTGGCGCCAGTACTTCCCCGAGGAACGCATTGCTGAAGATTACGCCATCGCCTTCGGCGGCGGCGGCGGCGAGGTGGGTTTCGTGTCGTCCCAACCCGAAAAATGGCAGCATGACCAGAACTCGCACGGTACGCATGTCACCAGCACCATCCTGGGATACAGCCTGGGCGGAACACCGATCAACGGTGTTGCTCCGATGGCAACCGTCATCCCGGTCAAGGTCCTCAACCAGAACGGTTCGGGCTGGTCTTCCGTGGTTGCCCGCGGCATCACCTATGTGGCTGACCTGAAAGCCGGTCCATTAAAAGATTACCCGGTGGTGATCAACATGAGCCTGGGTGGACCTGCCCTGGATGCCATGGAAGAAGCAGCAATTATTTACGCTCTTGACCAGGGTGTAATCATCGTGGCTTCCGCCGGCAATGAAGGCGAAGCCGGGATGGGCTACCCGGGTGCGTATGCACCGGTCATCTCGGTGGCTGCCAGCGGCTGGAAAGGTGAATGGCCTGTTGTTAATAATAAGGTTAATAGAAATTGGTGGAATAACACCAATGTTGCCGAACCGACCAATCCTGCTGATTTCTACATTGTGGACTTCTCCAGCCGTGAACTGCCCGGGCAGGACCTGGATGTAGCAGCTCCCGGAACATGGGTTGTTGGACCTTATCAAGTAAACAGCGGGCAACTTAGCTACTACTTCCTGGGCGGCACATCCATGGCCAGCCCGCACGTGGCTGGTATTGTGGCATTGATGGCCCAGAAAGACCCGGCCATAAATGCTAATGACGCTGAGGTGATCCTTGAGGGATCTGCCATAGCCCTGGCGCCTGGCTGCCTTTCAGTAAACGGTCCAAGTGGTGTCCCAATAGAATATTGCTGGGGCGCTGATGCCACCGGTTCCGGCCTGGCAACTGCGGATGGTGCATTAAATTACATGGAGCTTAATCCCTAGACCAGAAATTCCTCTTAATACAAAAAACTGCCCTGGAAAATCAGGGCAGTTCTCTTTTAATCTCTGGTGTAACTTTCTCCCGGCTGCAGCACCACCGCTTCTGCCGGGGATTGCTCCCGCACCAGCGCTGCCCAGGCTTGCGGGTCCTGGGCGATCAGCCCCCAGGTGGAGTAATGGATCGGGATCACCACCCGCGGCTGCAGCAGCTTGACCGCCCGCAGGGCGTCCGCCGGGCCCATGGTGTAATTGTCTCCGATCGGGATAACCGCCAGGTCCAGCCCTTCCTCGCCGATCAGGCGCATATCGCCGAACAGGCCGGTATCGCCCGCCAGGTAGAGCTTTTCGCCTGGAGGGATGGTGATGAGAAATCCAGCCGGATTGCCGCCATAGCTGCCGTCCGGCAAGCCGGAGCCGTGCAGCGCCATGGTCAGCTTGACATACCCGAAGGGGAAGGTGTGCCCCCCGCCCAGGTGCTGGGCATGGGTCTTCACGCCGCGCTCCTTCAGCCAGTGCGAGATCTCGGCGTTGCAGATGACAGTAGCGTCACAGCGCTTTGCGATCTCGACCGTATCGCCGACATGGTCGCCATGACCGTGCGTCACCAGGATGTAATCTGCCTGGACCGTCTCGGGTGCAGCGGCTGCTGCCGGGTTGCCCTTGAAGTACGGATCCACCAGGATGGAATACTCCCCGATCTGCAGGTGCAGCGAGGCATGCCCGAGCCAGGTAAGCCTGTATTTCATGGTACTCTCCTTTACATATTGCCGTTGTGGTTGAGCTCCGCCAGGAGGATCGGGTGCATAATCCGGCTGGCAGCCAGCACCGAGCAGGGCGGCTGCATGAAGCCCGGGGTTCCGCGAGCATCGGTGACGATGCCTCCCGCTTCGGCAATGATGAGTGCGCCGGCGGCAATATCCCAGGTGTGGATGGAGTTCGACCAGTAACCGTCCAGCCTGCCGGCAGCCACATACACCATATCCAGGGCAGCTGAGCCCATCCGGCGCACGCCCTGGGTCAACCTGGTCAGATGAACGTAATTCTGCAAGGCCGTCTGCTTCAACTCTCCCTCGCTGGAAGGAAAGCTGGTCGCCAGCAGGGACTTGATCAGGGTTCCGGCATCCGAGACCTGCACCGGCTTGCCGTTCAGGAATGCGCCTTTTCCCTTCTCAGCTGTGAAGCACTCGCCCCGCACCGGGTCGTATACCACCCCCAGCCGGGTGCTGCCCTGTTCTGCAAAGGCAAGTGACACGCAGAAGAAAGGAATACCGTGGGCATAATTCATGGTACCGTCCAGCGGGTCAATGAACCAGCAGGCGCCGTCATCGCCGTCCAGGTAGCCGCTCTCTTCGGTCATAATGGCATGACCCGGAAAACTTGAGCGGATCTCGCCCAGCAGGTAATCTTCCGATTTTTTATCCATTTCGGTCACCAGGTCGGTCAGCCCTTTGTGACGGATCTGGTGCTGTTTGCCCAATCCCTCCATAAGGATGCTGCCGGCATTGGCAGCCCATTGTACTAATTGCTCCAGTGTGGGTTTCATTGCATCTCTTTCACATTAGATAATTAAAGTTCGCTGCGCATCTCGGCAGCCAGCTCTTCAAAATATTGCACCAGGGCAGCATGGCGGTGTTCCGCCATCCGTTTTGCCGCGTCAGTAAACAACCTCTCACGGATGCGGACCAGCTTGAACAGGTACTCATGGTAGGCGCTGTGTGGCTCACCCGGCTCACCCTGCCCGCTGGTACGGAACTGCTGTGAGGGTTCTGCAAAGACCGGCTCATTGGCCAGGACGGCATAGGCGATGGTACGGGCTGCCCCGATTGCCCCGATCACATCCAGCTTGTCGGCGTCAAAGATGATCTTTGCTTCCAGCGTCTCGGGCTTATTGCCGTCCCCGCGGTAGCGGTGGCCGCGGATGCAGTGCTGCACCGCCTGGATGCGCTCCTCCGGCCAGCCGGCTTCAGCCAGCACCCTGCCGGCGAACACCGCTGAGGCAATGTGGTGCCCTTTACGCTCCTCAGAGCCGGGGGTGGCGCCCTGCACATCATGCAGCAGGGCTGCGGCAGCCACGATCTCCTGATCCGCATTTTCCTCATCCGCCAGTTTCATGGCAGTGCGGTACACCCGCAGCACATGCTCAAAATCATGCACGGCGTCGGTCTGTTCGTACCACAGGCGCACCTGTTCAATGCTCAACATACGCTCTCCTGCACTGGCTGGATTGGGTAAACCCGGCCGGATTTGACAACCGTCTGCACCAGGTTGGTGCCGAAGCGGTACACCAGTTGGCAGTAATCGTCCACATTCAGGATCAGCAGGTCGGCCTGCTTGCCGGGCTCGATCGAACCAATCTTATCCTCACGCTTGATGGCAGCAGCGGCGTTGATGGTGGCTGCCGTCAGCGCTTCAGCTGGTGTCAACCGGAGGTAGCGGCAGGCCAGCGCCATTACAAACTGCATGTTGCCGCACCAGGCTGTGCCCGGGTTGAGGTCGCTGGCCAGCGCTAGCACACCGCCATTATCAATAATGGCGCGTGCCTGGGTGTAGTGCGGGTCTGCCAGCCCGAAGGGGGTGCACGGCAGGGAGACTGCCACAGTATGGCTCTTCGCCAGCATCTGCAGTTCCTCATCGGTGGTTTTCACCAGATGGTCGGCTGAAGCAGCGCCCAATTCCACAGCCAGGCGCGTTCCACCCAGGGCTTCGAACTCGTCCACGTGGATCTTCAGCGGGAACCCCAGCTCCCTGGCTTTTTCGAGGATGCGGCGGGTCTGCTGCAGGGTGAAAGCACCAGCCTCGCAAAAGACATCCACAAACGGCAGGGGATGCTGGGCAGCGTTTGCTTCCCACCAGCTTTTCACGGCTGGCAGCATGTCATCCGCTACCAGGGCGGTGTACCCGTCTGGGTCATCCCGGTATTCCGGTGCAACTGCATGCGCCCCCAGGAAGGTGGGTGCCAGTTCGAGTGGACCCAGCGTATCAAGTTCCAGGATGGCTTGCAGCTGGTCGATTTCCGAACCCAGTTCCAGCCCGTAACCGCTTTTGGCTTCGGCGGTGGTGGTGCCGTGGGCAAACATGCTGCGGGCGCGCGGCAAAGCCTGCCTGATCAGCTCCTCTACACCTGCCTGGCGGGAGGCACGCACGGTTGAGGCAATCCCGCCGCCGGCAGCCATGATCTCCATGTAAGTCTTGCCCTGCAGGCGCATTTCAAATTCGGCAGCCCGGTCGCCCGCCCACACCAGGTGAGTATGCGGGTCCACCAGACCCGGGATCACCGCTTTTCCGCCTGCATCCAGCTTATCTTCGTCCGGGTAAGCGCCCAGGAGGTCATCCGTACTGCTTGCTTCAACGATACGCCCGTCCCGGACCAGGACTGCGCCATCCGGGATGATCTGCAGGTCTGACATTTCTTTCCCGCGGCGCATCCCGCCTAATGGCGTGACCAGTTGAGAAGCAGAATGGATCAGCATGTTACTTTTTCTCCCTGGGTGGCGGCAGCAAGGATGCCAGCCGCTCCACCCTCTCCGCCAGGTCTGCAAATTCGGGCAGGGCAGCTTCCTCCACCAGGCCGGCATCGCCCAGGCGGGTGATCTCAGGCTGGATCGGCAGGCGCGCCAGCACTTCGCAGCCGGCAGCTTTGGCAATCTCCCCGGCATGGCTGGGGCCGAAAATTTCGTATTCTTTGCCGGTATCCGGGCAGCGGAAGTAGCTCATATTCTCGACCACGCCCAGCATGGGAATCCCCACCGTTGCCACCATACTGACCGCTTTCTTGACCACCATGGCAGCCAACTCCTGCGGGGTGGTCACCAGGAGAACGCCCTGCAAAGGCAGCTGCTGGGTGACGGTCAGGGCAGCGTCGGATGTGCCAGGCGGTAAATCCACCAGCAGGAAATCCAGCCTGCCCCACAGGGTATCGTTCCAGAACTGCTGGATAACGCCTGTGATCATCGGCCCGCGCCAGATGACCGGCAGGTTCTCATCCTGCAGCAGCAGGTTGGTAGACATGACTTTGATACCGGATTTGGTTGCTGAGGGCAGGATACCCTGCTCTGACCCGCGCAAGCCGCCGGAAGGCAGGCCGAACAGGCGCGGGATGCTGGGACCGGTGATATCTGCGTCCAGGATGCCCACTTTCAACCCCAGGCGGTTGAGGCTCACCGCCAGCATGGCAGTGACAGAAGATTTTCCCACCCCTCCCTTGCCGCTCATAATTGCCATAACGTGCTCCACCTTGTTGAACTGGGACAATTTGGGCAGCTGCGGCTTACCACTGGGTATGATCTTATTGCGCTCCTCTTCCGTCATGGCGCCAAAGGTGATATCCACCTGCTTCACACCCTCCAGCGCCAGCAATGCTGTGCGGGCATCCCTGGCCATGCGGTCTTTCAGCGGGCAGCCGGGGATGGTCAATGCCAGGGTGAATTTCACCGTGCCATTGGCCTGCAGCTCAAGGTCTCGCACCATATCCAGTTCGACCAGGCTGCGGTTAAGCTCCGGATCCATGACCGTGGAGAGGGCGTTGATAACTTGTTCGCGGTTGACCATATCGTTATGTGCTCCAATACAGGATTATACCCTTTCCATCCTATGGACAGGTCCTTTGCAGCCTGCAGCAGGGCGGCGGGCACCTGAAAATCGCGGGATTTTTCCCTGCCTTGACGATTCACGCCCGGCGCGGTATATTTGGTGTACTAAAAAACCGCCCTCGTAGCTCAATTGGATAGAGCGTCTGCTTGCGGAGCAAAAGGTTGCAGATTCGAGTTCTGCCGGGGGCACACTCATGGAGTGGTCAACAACCGCTCCATTTTCTTTTATAATCATAGTAGGGATAATGAAATGCAAAAAGGGAAACGGAAACAGATCTTACTCACCAACGACGACGGGATTGAATCGCCCGGCTTGTGGGCGGCTGCACAAGCGCTCTCAAGGCTGGGATTCGTCACCGTGGCAGCCCCGCGCGAGCAGGAATCCGCAACCGGGCGCAGCATGCCAAACGACTCTGACGGGCGGATCCTGGTCCGCTCGATGCAGATCGGCAGCCAGGACTGGTCAGTCCATGCGGTCGGTGGAACCCCCGCCCAGGTGGTGCAGCATGCCATCATGGAGATCATGCCGCAAAAACCCGACCTGGTCGTTTCGGGCATCAACTACGGCGAAAACCTGGGCAACTCGATCACCGTCTCCGGGACGGTCGGCGCCGCCATGGAAGGGGCTGATTTCGGCATCCCTGCCATTGCCTCATCGTTGGAACTGCTGAACATAGACGAGTACCGCAGCAACTCAGCGCTGATCGATTTTTCCGCTGCCGCCCATTTTACCTACTGCCTGGCAAAATGGATGCTCGAGCAGAAGCTGCCCAGGGGTATCGACCTGTTCAAGTTGGATGTTCCGCACGATGCCACCCCTGAAACACCCTGGCGCATCACCCGCCTGGGACAGCACCGCTATTACCTGCCGATACTGGAACGGCAGGGAAGCTGGGAGGAGCCGGCTGTCATATCGGGACAGCCGCTGAACCAGTTTGAAATGCTCAGCAAAGATTCAGATATCTACACCGTGAAGCGCGACCGCATGGTAGCCATCACCCCGCTGACTCTCGACATGACCGCCCGGGTAAGTTTTCAAAAACTGGAAGAAATGTTTAAGACTAAAGTTATCTGCTAACCTTACGCAGCCGCAGGATACCCTTGCGGATGAAAGGCAGCCTGAGCGCCAGGAGCACAAGCGTGATCACCAGCATGCTGAGCAGCACAGTGATGTCACCCTGCAGGGTAAACAGGTTGCCTTTGCGCGCCATGGCATAATGGATTAGTACCAGGAAAATGCCGATATATGCCAGGCGCTGCAGGACCTTCCAGCGTTTTCCCATTTTTCGCATGACCGGTTTCAGGGCGGTAAATCCCAGCACAAGCAGGATCAATAATGCGCCTGACCCCAGCCAGATGTAAGGCTGTCTGGTGAACAAGCGCCAGAACATGGCCATGTTGAAATTCAGGTCGAGGGCAAGGTAGATCAGGAAGTGAAGCCCTGCGTAATAAAAAGCCGCCAGCCCCAACGGGCGCCGCAATACAGCCAGGCTTGATACGCCCGTGAGGGTAACCAGGGGGGTGACTGCCAGGCTGAGCACGAAGAAACCGGCAGCGAAGCGCCCCATCCAGTGCAAAGCGGTGCTGATGGGGTTGAAAGATAACCCGTCAGCCAGGAACAGGACCAGGATTACCAGGGCCGGCAGCCAGATGAGCAGGTTCGCGGTTTTTGCTAATACGTGTGTTCTTTTCATTTAAAAATAAATATCCAGGTCCAAATCGCTGTAAAGCGATGCGACCTGCTCCTCATAGCCGTTAAACATCAGGGTTGGGTGGCGCATGTTCTCGCCGATGCGTCTTTCGGTAGCCTGCGACCAGCGCGGATGGGCGTGCTTCGGGTTCACGTTGGAATAGAAACCGTATTCATTCGGCGCAAGCATATTCCAAAAAGTCGGCGGCTGCTCCTCCAGCAGGTTGATTTTAATGATGGATTTAATCGACTTGAATCCGTACTTCCAGGGCACCACCAGGCGCAGCGGGGCGCCGTTCTGGGGCAGCAGGCGTTCGCCGTACAGCCCGGTGGACAGGATCGTCAGATCGTGCATGGCTTCATCCATGCGCAGCCCTTCTACATAAGGCCAGGGGTAGTAGTCCTTCAATCCCGGCATCTCTTCGGGGCGCATAACGGTTTCAAAGCCGACATATTTGGCGCTGCCGAAGGGTTCAACGGCATTCAGTAAGGCAGACAGCGGGAATCCCAGCCAGGGGATGACCATTGACCAGCCTTCGACACAGCGCATGCGGTAGACCCGCTCCTCTTCTGCGCCTAAAGCCAGGATATCTTCCAGGCTGAAGGTGCGGGGCTTGTTCACCAGCCCACCGACTTCCACCTGCCAGGGGGTGGTGGTGAAATTTTTTGCCAGCCTGGCCACCCTTTCTTTATCAACCGTGAATTCATAGTAATTGTTATAGTTGGTGATGGCGTTAAAAGAGGTGGCAGGATCCATCAGCTCGTCACTGTATTGTGACGCAGGCGGGGTATCTGTTTCAACAGGCAGGGGTTCGGGGGTTTCCTGCGGGGTGCAGGCTGCCAGCAATGCGCCTGCAGCCGCTATGCCGGCTGCTTTCATGAACTGGCGCCGGCTCAGATATACATCTTTTGGGGTAATTTCAGAGGAAGGGATGGGTTTTCCCAAATCTGGACGTTTTTTCATTTTTTCCACCAGTAATAAAATTCCGATAAAGTAGCTATAAATATACCAAATTTCACGGGTTGGAGTCTACTGGTTTAATAAGGTTAATAAAAAACTGGTGCGGCATCCAGCCGCACCAGCCCGGGTCAGTCCTCCAGCCGCCAGTAAGCGCCCCCGCCGCCCTCGCGTGCCATCAGTTTGAATTCCACCAGCCCGCGCCGCAGGTCCGCAGTGTCATCGTGGAAGCGGGAAAGGATATCATTGACCTGTTTTTCGGGGTAATGGATCCCCGGTTCAAAGGCCTTAACGACATAGCGCAGCAAAACCTGGTATTTCTTCAACTGGGAAGGAAAAGCGATGATCCTGCCCTCCTCATCCGTAAAAGTCTTCAGCACCTTGCGGTCGTACGCCTGTTCGTCCACTGCTACGGCAAGTTTGGGCAGGGTGTCCTGTTTTAACAGCCGCTGTGACATTTCCTGCAGCGTGTCTTGGCGCAATGAATACAGGTAGTAATGCCCATCTGTGCGGGCTTCCACCAGGCCGGCTTTTGCCAGGTTAGAAAGGTGATGCGAAGTGGTGGACATACCCAGGCCGAGCAAAATGGAGAGTTGTTCAACCGTATGTGGTTTTTGTGAAAGCAAGCCAACGATTTTCAGGCGGTTGCCGTCTGCCATCGCCTTGAAGAACTGCAGTAATTCGTTAAATTGAATCTCAGAATCCATATCAAAAATCCTTCTATAACATTTCGATAATTATAGAAATGATTTTATGATAATAACTAAGCTGTGTCAAGGGGTGGATAAATTCTTTATGTTCAGCCCGTTCAGGTCTTTAAAGTAGATCACCAGGCCCTCGCCTGCCTTGTAGAAATCCGGGATCGCTCCAGCTTCAGTATACCCCAGGCGGGTGTAAAATTTCCGGGTCGGTTCGTAAGTCGGCTCATCCGAGGTCTCGATCACGATCTGCGTGCCACCCATCCGTTTTACAATTTGCTCGGTGTCATTCAGGAGCTTCCTCCCGATGCCCATATTCCTCAGCGAGTTTTCCACAGCAATCCAGTACAGCAAGTAAGTGCTTTGGGTCAGTGAGCGGTGACCAAAACAGGTAAAACCAACCAGCTGCCCTTCATGGTATGCTGCTAAGAATAAATATGGATCTTCTTCGTCATCCTGCTGAATATATTCCTGCCAGATCTCTTTGACTGTCCCCACTTCTTCTGCGGTAAAAAGCGGAGTACTCCCCGCAACTCTTACAATGTCTTGCCCATCCAAAACGGATGGAATATGTATCTCAATCTCTGGCTCCATGCCAACCTTCCCTGGTTAACGCAATATTCAGTATCGTATCTAAAATAGCGGGATATGCATAACCGGCTGTCGCGGCGGTGCGGGCAAACCCGGAGGCTGGCGCAAGGTCGGGCAGGTCATTCACATCCAGTATATATGGTATACCACTTTTCAAGCGCAAATCAATCCGGCAAAAATCGCGCATACCGAGCACATTAAATGCCTGTATTACGGCACTTTCAACCGCTGCCTGTTCATCAGCGGTTAACGCAGCCGGGCAGTGTGAGATAACCTGGTCAAAATACAGGGTGCCCTCGACCCATTTGGATTCATACGTCAGCAGCTGTTCGAGCGGGTTTTTGACTGGGCTGTAATCGATCTCTGAGACGGGCAGCAGGCGGGTGTCCGGTCCATTTCCAAGCAGGGCGCAGATCAACTCCCTGCCGACAATGAATTCCTCCACCAGGGCGGGCTGGTGGTACGTATCCAGGATGTGCTGCACCAGTGCGGGAACGGCATCGGGAGTGCGGGCGACAGAACCCAAGGTAATCCCCAGGCTGGCATCTTCAGCTACCGGCTTAACGATAACGGGAAAGGGAACCGAAATCTCCGCACCCTGATCCCGGCAGATCTGGAAGACTGGCGTGGGGATACCGGCTTGCTGCAACAGCTGTTTGGTGATCCCTTTATCGGTGGTGTTGCGAATCGCAGCAGCCGTGGAGCCGGTATGGGCAAACCCCAGGCGCTCAATCTCTTCCACCAGGTCTGCCCCGCCCATCGACCTGCCCTGGAACCCGTCGCAGTTATGGAAAACAAACGTACTGGGTGGTGAAAACGGTGACAGCTTGAACTGCAATTCCTCCAGCGATTCGCTGACCGGGATCAGGTGAACGGAGTGGCCCAGCTCTTGAAGTGCAGCATTTATAGATGCGGCAGTATGCTCGGTATCCTGGATGGCGACAAGGTCTAGCTGGTCTCCATATTCTGGAACCAGGTCGCGGTTGTACACTATGACAACTTGCATCCAGCATCCCTCGGTGTTCGCATAATTAATGGAGCATTGTACTCCAATTTGATATAATCGCAACATGAAAATCCATTCTCTTACCCTGCCATCTACGAATATCGACTCCATGCGGGAGTTCTATACCAATGTCTTTGGCCTGAAGCTTGTGGAAAGCGATAGCCAATCCTTCACCCTCCAGGCTGGCCCCACCCGCCTGGCTTTTAGCACAGCAAATGACGGCACGCTGCCAAAGCATCACTTTGCCTTCAATATTCCCCCCAACCTCTTTCAGGAAGCTAAAACCTGGCTGGCAGAACGGACAGCCCTGGTCCGCGGCAAAGAAGGCCAGGTGGAATTCGATTTTTCCAACTGGAACGCCCTGGGGATGTACTTCATCGACCCGGCTGGCAATATCGGCGAGTTGATCGCCCGCGACATGCTGCCGCTTGCGCAGGCTGCCAAGTTCTCGGCAGATCATATTCTTTCAGTTAGCGAGATCGGCGTGCCGGTTCCAGATGTACCCGGAACGGTTGTGCTGCTGCGCCGGGCAGCCGGTTTACAGCCGTACCGGGGAGAAACCGACACCTTCACTGCCATAGGGGATGAAAACGGGCTGCTGATCGTCGTACAGCAAGGCCGGGAATGGTACCCCAGGACCGGCATCAGCGCAGAGCCGTCGCCGCTGGAGATCCGGTTTGAGAATAATCAGAAGCGCTTTCACCTCCAACTGATAGATTCAGGAGTCAGCATCCAGGCAGAGTAACCCCGGTCTGAAATTGATCTCCGCTATTGGAACAACAAATAATCTGGTGCATTGGTTTGTTACACAGGTGCTTGAATTCTTCTTTATGAACCTGTATTATTTAGGGCTATAATACCCAGGACCAAAACAAAATTAGAGGAAAAATATGCCAAACATACCTGCCCGCCAAGATGTCCCCGTCGAAGAGACATGGAACCTGGAATCTATTTTTGCCACGAAAGAAGCCTGGGAAGCTGCGTTTCAAGAAGTTGATCAGCTGGCGCCAGAACTGAAGAAACGTTTTGAAGGCCGCCTGGGCGAAAGCCCCAAAATACTGCAAACCTGGCTGGAGGAGCTGCAGGCAGCCGAGCAAAAGCTGCTCAAGGTCTTCCAGTACGCCCAGCTGAATTACTCGGTAGATACCACCAACCCCGAAAGCGCCGCCATGGCCGGGCGGTCTGGGGGATTGGCCTCGCGTGCGACTGCTGCCCTGGCATTCGAAGAACCAGAGGTGATGGCCATCGGTTTTGAGAAGATCAAATCCTGGATGGAGGAATATCCCGGTTTGAATTCGTATGCACACTACTTCGCCAAGCTGGAGCGCAAAGCCGCCCACATCCGCTCACAAGAAGTGGAAGCCCTGTTCAGCCAGGTAGCGGATCCATTCCACACTGCAGCCCAGACCCACGGGATCCTCGTGAATGCCGATCTGCAATTCAAACCAGCGGTTGACAGCCAGGGAATAAAACACGAAGTAACCCACAGCAAGATGCGCGAATTGAACGGCTCAACCGACCGCAAGCTGCGCCGCAACGGTTGGAAGAGCTACGCTGAGGGGCACCTGGCTTACAAGCACACCATGGCCAACAGCCTGACAGCCGGCTACAAGCAGGATGCCTTTTTCGCACAAGCACGCGGGTACCAGACTTCTGTTGAAGCAACCCTGGATAACGCCACCCTGTCGGTTGAAGTTTTCCACAATGTGATCGAAGCCTTTAAAGCCAATGTGCCGGTCTGGCACCGCTACTGGGAGCTGCGGCGCAAGGTGATGGGTTTGAATAAACTGCATGTCTATGACACATACGCTGCCCTGAGCGATACCCAGGTGGATATTCCCTTCACGCAGGCTGTGGAGTGGATCTGCGAAGGCCTGGCACCGATGGGCGGGGAGTATGTGAAGACCGTGCGGCAAGGCGCGACAGTGCACCGCTGGGTTGACCGGGCTATGAACAAAGGCAAGCGCTTTGGGGCTTTCTCTTACGGCGTTAAGGGAAGCCAACCTTTTATCATGATGAGCTACGACAACAGCATTTATAGCATGAGCACACTGGTGCACGAACTGGGCCATTCGATGCATTCATACTACACCGGGCAAACCCAGCCGTGGATCTATTCGCATTACGGCTTGTTTGCTGCTGAAGTGGCATCCAACTTCCACCAGGCGCTGGTGCGCGATTACATGCTTAAAACCAAACCAGACCGTGCCATCCGGCTGGCGGTGCTGGAAGAAGCCATGTCGAATTTTTACCGTTACTTCTTCACCATGCCGATGCTAGCCCAGTTCGACCTGGAGTTTCATACCCGCATCGAGCGCGGCGAATCACCAACTGCTGAGGATATGAACAAGGTCATGGCCAGGAACCTGCAGATGGGGTATGGCAAGGGTGTAATAGTGGATGAAGAAAGGGACGGCTGCCTTTGGTCGCAGTTCTCCACCCATCTTTACAGCAACTTCTACAATTACCAGTACACAACCGGTATTGCCGGGGCGCATTCGCTTGCAGCAGGGGTGCTGAAGGGTAAACCCGGTGCAGTTGACAATTACCAGTCCTTCCTGAAGGCTGGCGGTTCGTTATACCCGCTGGATGCCCTCAAGCTGGCTGGCGTGGACCTTTCCACCCCCGAACCGGTGCACCAGGCATTCCGCGACCTGGACGGGTACATCACCCAGCTGGAAGAACTTCTCCTGGGATAAATGGAAGAAATTCATACAGTAAGGTTAAATAAAAAACTCCCGCTTCACAGCGGGAGTTCGGTTTCGTAACGGGTCTAGAGCACTACTACGTTTGCGGCTTGCTGACCCTTGGGGCCCTGTTCAATCGAGAACTCGACTGTCTGGCCTTCTTCGAGTGTGCGGTATCCATCACCGGTGATGGCGCTGAAGTGAACGAACACATCGTTGCCATTCTCGGGGGCGAGGAAGCCATAGCCCTTGCTGTTGTTAAACCACTTTACTGTACCACGAACACGATCTGACATTTCTATTACTCCATTCTTCTTTCTTTGATCTAATATCGGCGTGATCCGCCACCGCTGTTACGGTTGCGCTGTCCGCCAAAACCACCCTGAGAGCGGCCGCCGCCGAAGCCGCCACCGCTGCGAGGGCTAAAACTGCCGCGTCCAGCGCCTTCTTCGCGCGGGCGGGCAGGGTTGACCTTGAGTTCACGTTCACCAACACTGGTGCCATTGAGCGCCTTAATCGCCTGTTCTGCTTCTGCCTGAGAGGCCATGGTTACAAACGCAAAGCCCTTCGACCTTCCAGAATCGCGGTCCTTAATGATCGCTACATCCGTTACCGTACCCGATTGAGAGAACAGGGTACGCAATTCATCCTCAGTAGTTGAGTATGATAAATTGCCGACATATAATTTAACTTCCATTTTTTCCTTTTCAGCAGCACTGGTGAAAAATAAATCACCGCCATCAGCTTAACTGGCGGCGAACGCACACTAGCCCACTCTTGACAGGCGAGTATTATATCACAAAATCAAAGGTTTTTTTAATGTTTTTTGTAATTGTCAAGGCTTTTTTGGGGGCAATTTTAACCCAGTTGGCTTACCACCATATCCACCAGAATCCCGGTTAAGGCTGCCCGGTCAGCGTCATCGTGTAGATCAACCGTGGCATTTACCCCGCTTTTAGGCGGCAGCAGTCCGGCAACCAGCAACGCGGATACAGCTGCCTGGAAGGCCATCCGCAGGTTGGCGTGCACCTCGTCAGAAAGGGTGTTCTCAAAGTCAGCACAGGAGCGCTCAAACCAGGTATCGAGCATATTGAGGAATGGGCTGCCTGGATCTTTCTCCATCAGCGGGCCGCTCAAATGGGCGCGCACCAGGTTGGGGTATTTGATCAAGACATCACACAGGTACTGGAATAGGGCGCCCAGGCGTTCGGGGTAGCCAGCATGTTCTGAGAAGATGACTGCGGAATCATCCAGCATGCGCTGCAGGATCATGGCCAGCGCCTGTTCAACCAGGTTCTCTTTGGTTCCGTAATAGTAGTGCAAAGCAGCGTTGTTCACCCCGGCTTCTTCTGCAATCCGGCGTGTGGTCACATGCTGCACACCATACTTTTCAATGGCAGTAATGGCGGCGATCAAGATGTACTCACGTGTAGTTGTCTGGCTCATGTGCTTCTCGTTTCTGTGTTTTATTCTGCGGTTCTTATTTTATCACCCCGGCGGTATCACCTTCTTTTTCACGCTTTTGGTAAGCCAGCTTCCAGCGCCAGCCGATCAGCTTTGCCATCAGGGTATCTGGCAGCAGGCCGGTCAGGAATTTTACCACCCGATTGATCGCACCGGGAATGTACACTGCCCTCCCGGACAGGGCATAGTCGATCGAACACCGGGCAACCTCTTTCGCTTCCAGCGCGGTCAGCTTGCCCAGCAAGCCCTGGGCTTTGATGCCCTTTATCGCCCGCTCAGAGGTTGGCATGCCTGCCGGTGCAACCGCTGTAAAAGTTACCTGCTCTTTGGGAAACTCTTCACGCAGCGCCAGGGTAAACTGAATGATAAACCGCTTGGTGGCTGAATAGACCGCTTTCATGGGCATCGGATTGAACCCGGCCAAACTGCTGATATTGATCACCCGCAGCACGGCGGATGGGTGGCGGAATGCCAGGATTGAATGCGTATTTTCAGCTACAGCCTCAACATGCAGCCGCACCATCGTGCGCAGCTGGCTCAGCGTGCGTTCTGCAAAAGGACCTTCGTATTCCACACCGGCAACATTGATGAGCATATGAAACTGCAGGGCCTGGCTGCGCACGAAATCCCAGAGCGCCGCACGTGAAGCAGGATCGGTCAGGTCGCAGGCGAAGGATTGTGCGGCAACCCCGTACCTGGCAGACAGTTCAACCGCCAGTGGTTCAACCCCGGCAAGGTCTATGTCCGTCAGGAACAGGTCCCAGCCGCGGGAAGCACATTCTGCGGCCAGCACCCTGCCAAACCCGCCGGATGCGCCTGTAATCATGACATAACCTGGCATGTATTATTCCTCTTTTTTGTGTACACTAACAGAAGATGATATTATAAATGACAGATTTGTCAATCATCTGGTTATGTCATAAGATGTAATCATTTGGTTAATTCAAAAAGCGAGGGCGGCATGGACCTTCCAGATGACCTTCACAATATGGCATTCGTTATCACCGGCGCCACTTCCGGCATCGGGTTGGGCGCTATTGCAGCTCTTGCAAAAGCCGGCGCGCTGGTGATCGGGGTGGGGAGGTCTGAAGCCAATATCCAGCAGGCTGCCGGGCTCATCCGGCAAGAAAACCCCGGAGCGCGCCTGCATTTCTTCCTGGCTGACCTGTCTGCACAGAACCATGTCCGCACCCTGGGCTTTCAGATCCAGAAATACCTGCAGGCGGAAACGAGCGGGCAGCTGCATGCTCTGATTAACAACGCCGGCACTGTTTCCAACCGCTTCACCGTAACGGAAGACGGGTACGAGCTGCAGTTTGCCGTCAACCACCTGGCAGCCTTTCACCTGACCCACTTGCTCCTGCCTCAACTGGCAGCCGTCCCCGAAAGCCGGGTAGTGACGGTCAGCTCCAATTCGCACCGCGGGATGCGTATGTGCTGGAGGGATGTGATGTGCCGCAGGAATTACAACACCCTGCTGGCATACAAGCAAAGCAAGCTCGCAAACGTGCTCTTCACCTATGAATTCAACCGCCGCTTCGGTAAAAATGGCATTCTGGCCATCGCAGCCGATCCGGGTCTGGTTAATACCGGTATCGGGTTAAAAGGCACCTACGGGCTGGTGCGCTGGATCTGGCAAAGGCGCAGCCAGGGAGGGGCTGATCCAGGCGTAATCGGCAAAGAGGTTGCCTGGCTGGCTGCAGCGCCGGAAGTGAATACCCGCGAATCGGCCTACCGGAAGCATGGCGTCCCGGTCCAACCCAGCCGCTACGCCCGCAACGAAAGCGAAGCCAGGCGGTTGTGGGAGCTTTCGGAAAGCCTGTGCAGGATCAGGTTTGGGGGTTAGATCAAGGCTGCAAAGGCCAGTATTTCTGAACCAACTAAACCCAAAAATTCCCGGTTTTCTCCCGGGAATTTTGCATTAATCACCCGGCTGAGGTTACAAATATCATTGACAGTATTACGTAATAGTGCTATTATGTACATAGAGAAAACGAGGAAATGATTATGAAGCAAAAGAGATATTTGATCGGGGACCTGGCAGATTTAGCAGGGGTTACAGTACGAACGATCCGCTACTACACCGAAAAAGGGCTGCTGCCCGAACCGGACCGCTCGAGCAAGTATGCCTATTACACCAGCGCACATCTGGAACGGCTTGAACTGATCCGCAAGCTTAAAGACTTGCGCTTGCCGCTCTGGGAGATCGAAAAGGTGATCAATTCGGGTGACAGCGAAAACCTGCAGAAGCTGCTCGACCAGGCAAATGAGTCCCCGCGCCTGTCCAGTATTCCCGAAAGGGCAGAAATAGCTGATAGAATGCCGGGCGAAAGCGCCCTGGAGTACATCACTTCCCTGATGGACGCCAAGCAGATCATCAACGAAAACCGCCTGGGCTCACCCCCGCCTGCACCTGCACAACGCCAAACATCCTCACAGCCTGCTTCCACCAGCCAGTGGACCCGGGTTGAGATCAGTCCGGATATTGAAATTCACTTCCGCCAGCCGCTGAAACCGGAACAGCAAAAAAGGCTGGACCAGCTGCTGGCCGAAGCCAGCCAGATTTTTTCACGCTAAAGAAAGGGTTTCACAATGAAAGAGAATGAGTTAGTTTTAGGGTTGCAAACAGATAAAGCCGGGGTTACCAAAGAAGGACCGGTAGAAAGGGTAGTGGAGATCGAGATCCAGGCGCCCGTAGCAAAGGATGCTGACCAGCGCCAGCCGCTCAACCTGGCACTGGTCCTGGACCGCAGCGGCTCCATGCATGGGGATAGATTGGAGTTTGCCAAGCTGGCTGCCCTGCACGTGACTGACCTGCTGGAAGATGATGACCACCTGGCAGTTATCATTTACGACGACGAAGTAATGGCATTATCAGAAAGCGTGCCGATGACACCTCCAAACCGCAGGCGCATCAAGGAGATGCTGCACAACGTACAAAGTGGCGGTAGCACCAACCTGTCCGGCGGATGGCTGGCAGGCTGCCAGATGGTTGCCCGCCAGGCGCAGGAGAACACCATAAACCGGGTGCTGCTGCTTTCAGACGGCCAGGCAAATGTGGGTATAACAGATCCTGAAGAGCTGGCCGTGCATGCCCGCGAGTTGGCCTCGCGCGGGATAGCCACCTCCACCTTCGGCGTAGGGCTTGGGTTTAATGAGCAGCTGATGGAAACCATGTCCAACCAGGGACAGGGGAACTTCTACTTTATCGAATCTCCCACGGAGATCCCGGTCATTTTTGCCTCTGAGTTCAAAGAGCTTTCTGCCATCACGGCTAAAGAGGTCGAGCTGCGCCTTGAACTGCCCGCAGGAGCATCCTGTAAGGTGTACGGCGGTTACCACACCCGCAAGAAAGGTAAGATGCTGGTCCTCCCGGTCGGCAGCATGTATTCCGGCAAATCGCAGATGATTTACCTTAAAGCAACCATTCCGGCTGCTGCCAGCGACACAACGCTAGCCATAAAAGCATCTGTTTACGCCCGAGGGGAAGAAGGACAGCTGCTTGAAGCCGCCGCGGAACTGGCTTTGCCGGTGCTGGCAAAAGCAGACCTGGACAAGATAGTACCCAACCTGCCCATGATGCAGCGCTTCAGTGTACTGGAACTGGCAGAGGCGGCCAAGGCAGCCCTCGAACTGGAAAGGCAGGGTCGGTACAAGGAAGCATCATCAACGCTGTATCAATCGGTAAATGACAATATGGCATTCCTCAACCAGCGCACGCGTGATTTGTATACCCACAGGGCGGAACAGATGAAAGCGCCAATGTCGGAGATGGACCGGAAATCCACCCATTATGACAGCTACCGCCAGATGCGCATGCAGCAGCGTGGATTAGCGGCATTTCCTCTCGAAGCCGTTGCTGGCCACCTGGTTGTCAGGGTGGAGCGGTTCAATGATGTGCTGGATACCGGGAGCCCGGTCAGCATCGGTGGTATTCCCAAATTCCTCTTCATGGGCGAGATGTACCCATTGCTGAAGGATTACCAGGGAGTGGACATCCAGGTAATTTCACAGCAGATCGGCAAAGGCGTGGATGCCATGCTGGGAATGGATGTTTTGAAGAACTATTACCTCCTCATCAACCTGCAGCAGAACCAGGCAATATTCAGCAACGTCAGGATCGATGAGATCCAGGGCGAACGCGCCAGGATGGAAACGGTAATGGGCATCCCGGTTGCCAGCATTCCGGTGAACAACACAGCGCTCAATCTTTTCCTGGATACCGGATCGCCGCTGAATTACCTGTCATCCGACCTTGTGAAGGGGCTGCAGGAAGTGGATACCGCCAGGGACACGTATCCCGGATTTGGCGAGTTCAGCACCCCCATTTACGAGCTTCCGGTCACTATCGCCGGCAAGACCCTGCCCTTCCGCTTTGGCGTTCTGCCGGAGCTGCTCGAGAAAGCCCTGTTGTTGAGCGGCGTCCGGGGCATCCTGGGAACAGAACTGTTCGACCACTTCAAAGTGCAGATGTCGTTCCCGGACAGGACAGTTGAGTTTGAACCTTTTGTAAGCTAAACAGGGGCTGCAGGCAAGCAATTAGCCTGAAGACGGACATTTCACGCCCGTCCCCATGAGTGGAGAAGCAAACCGTGCCAGGAGGGGGCACCCGCCAGTGCATATACTGGATCCACTCAGCGGGGCGGGCGGTTTTTATAAAAAGAGGCTATCCCAGGTCTTGGGATAACCTCAAGTTTTCAGTAATTTCCGGTTGACTATGCCGTTCGTTTCCGCAGCCGGCTGGCGATCAACAGCGCCAGCACCAGAATGGCTGCGATATAGCCGGCCACATTCAGCACTGCCAGGTCAGCCCAACGCACCGAAATGCCGGAGAATGCCCACACCAGTACCAGCAGGTAGGCAATATCTGAGCGGGTGAATGCCATGATGCCGGCGATGACCACACCGGCAGCCAGCAGCACCAGCGTCCAGGCCAGCGGGCTGAGGAAAGCGCCGTCAAATCCCCAGTAGCTGAACAGGGCAGTGGCGTTGGCAATGGTCGCCACGGTGATCCAGCCCAGGTAGATGCTGAAGGGGATCGAAACCACCCATTTTTCAAGGTTGCTGAAGCGGGTCTTACCGATGTTCAAGCCCAGGTAGATGGCCAGCAAGGCAACCAGCAACACCAGCATAATGACCAGGCTGAGGGAGTACATGCCAAAATGCCAGAAGTAGATCCATAACCCGTTGGCCAGGTTGCTGAGCGCAACCCACCAGCCGATCTTGCGCAAGCGAGGGTTATCGCGCTGCGAGGGCAGCGAGTGGTAGACAACAAAGGCCGTAAGGCCCAGGTAGATCAATCCCCAGATGGAGAAGACATAACCGGCAGGCACAAACAACACGTTGAAGCTGTCGGAAATCTCCCCGGTCATGCGGCCGTTAAGGGGCAAAGCATTGGCTGCACCGTTCAGTGCGAGCGTAAATACGGTGGTAAAGATCACGAAAAACTGGCGTAAAATGTCTTTTTTCATTAGGTCCTCCTGATTTGTTGATCCTATTTTACGCCTGGCTCGGCATATTGTATAATATTTGTATAAGGTTTGGGATAATTAATAATAGCTAGAAATCTGGCAATTTTTACATCAAGTGAAAGTGCAATCTTGAATTCCTGAGATGCACTCGCAGTGAGTGCATTATTAATTGAACCAGTTAATAAGTCCGTTAATTGAAGGAATTTCAGCGTATTCGCTCTTCTTGGTTTACTTTTTTGGGATTTCCACTTAAACTGTACTTGTATTTCGAAGGTTTCTGAAAATATTCATTATGAAAATACATTTATAACTGTTATATAATTTATTGGAAGATAGTAAGATTAAATGAATTCTGGACGTAAGATCCAAATAACAAGTTTATCATGACTATTCATCAATAGTTTTGCACGGAGCATGAATTATGTCTGACACTAACCAAATTGAATTGTCATTTAATCAGGTACTTAGTCCACCTGAAATAAACATGCAACACAGCTCAATAGACAGATGGCTTGATAAAATTCATCAAGGCGACTCAATTTCTTTGATGAATAAATTACCTGAGAAATCTATAAACCTAATAGTAACAAGTCCTCCTTACAATTTGAGAAATAGTACTGGCGGTGGATTACGAAATGGTAGTGGGGGAAAATGGGAAAACGCCGCATTGCTTAATGGTTATGAAACCCATAGTGATGATATGCCATACGAAGAATATATAGAATGGCAAAGAAAAAACCTAAGCTCGATGATGCGAGTGCTAAAAGATGACGGTGCGATTTTTTACAATCATAAATGGCGTGTGCAAGGGGGTTTACTCCAAGATCGCCACGAAATTGTAGATGGTTTTCCTGTTCGTCAGATCATTATTTGGCAAAGAAAAGGAGGAATAAATTTTAATCCCGGTTATTTCTTGCCAACTTACGAGGTCATTTATCTTATCTGCAAACCAGATTTTAAACTCGCTCCCAAAGCAAATGCGATTGGAGATGTTTGGGATATTCCTCAAGATAGGAATAACCCACATCCAGCTTCGTTCCCCGTTGAATTAGCCCAAAGATGTATTCAAGCGACGGATGCTAAGATAGTTCTCGATCCTTTTATGGGTTCCGGTTCAAGTGCAATTGCTGCTGAAGCATGTGGGCGCAATTGGGTAGGTTTTGAAATATCGAATGATTATTGTAGCTTGGCCAACGAACGTATTCTTTCCGCCAGGAAGTTGATGAGGAAATGATAACTGATTTGGTTAAACCTCCTAACACAAAAAAAGAGTTGTTTGAAAAATTAGCAAAGATTGTACATCATGGGAGATATCAGTTACCCGAACAAGGATTCGGAGGGTCGGGTGGCCCCGGCTTATTTCTTGAAAATCTGCTTGGTTTAACCACTGGAAACAAGGATATTCCCGACTCAATTGGGTGGGAATTGAAGTTCTATTCTCAGAAAACCAATTTAATTACGCTGTTTCATAAAGAACCACAACCCAGTGGCGTCCTTCGTTACCTGGTTAGTAAATATGGGTGGAAGGATAAGAACGGCTGTTTAAGTTTTAGACATACAATATCTGGGAAATCTGACCGGTTCCAAGTTTTCGGAGATGCCAATCAAATCACGGTAAGACCAATCCATGGAAACGGTGGACCCGTACCTTATTGGACGGATAATGATATACTGAGTGCTGCTGGAGCAAAATTACGCCGCTTGGTGTTGGTTCGTGGTGAAAAAAATGGGAACACTGTCGTATATGACCGAATTGACGTTTATGAGAACTTAGGTCTACCATTTTTTATTTACGAAGTTGTTAATGGAACTATTAAGATTGACTTTGATGCCAGAGAATTGAAACCAGGCAGCATAGGACTAAGGAACCATGGCACAAAATTTAGGGTTGAACCCGGAAATATATGCAGGCTTTTTGACAAGAAAGATCGCATTGCATAAAATAGCAATTTTTAATTTCAAAGCTTCTTTGAACTGTTTTTCATAACCTATAAGCTACATTCTAACAATTTAATTACAATACCTGTGGTGGGTAACAAAGCCCCATAGATAGCAATGACAATTGGCCAATCAACCTTGTCCATAAATACACCACCCCTAATTAGATGTTCAGGTACAATTTACTCAATGAAAACTCTGAACACCTCTTCTCTCCTGGACTTTATCCCCGAACTCATCAAACATATCCTGCCGATTTATGCCGGGCATGAGCTTATTTTTGACGACTCCAGCCTGCACGGACGCATGCATATCTGCCGGGCGGTGCTCCTTGCCGAAGCCATGGGGCATTACTATATTTCGCGGGGGCTGGAACCTGACATGTATGCGGTCCGGGTGGCAACCGCCTTCCACGATTCAGGCCGCCAGGACAGCGGGAAAGACTACTGGGAATATGAGAGCGCAAACCTGTGCAGGGATTATCTCCTGAATACTTCTCCAAGATGCCGGGTGTTTCAACAGGCTCCAGCGCTGGCTGACTTTACCTCCGGGCTGATCCCACACGGCGACATGACATCACTGGAGATGCAGATCGCACAGGATGCCGATGTGCTCGAGATTATACGGCTGTTCCACATGGGCAATTGGCAAACAATATTCCAGCCGGAAAAGCTGGTGTTCCTCAGCCCGAGCGACCATTGTTTGCCAGCTGAACCGCATGCCGAATCCATCCGTTCCAGGCTGATGCATGAAGCCCGGGAGTTCATACATTTGACAAACAAAAGGCATGATGAATTCTCCCAGGCTGAGAATTACTTCAATGCCCTGTTTAATGTGTTTACCAGCCAGAAAGATCGTTTTCCCCTGCTGGCAAGCTGGATCCTCTGATCTGCCCGATCCAGCAACCGGGAAACAGGGATATAATCACCCAAACCACACTCCCTGCAACCTAAACCTGGCAGGAGAACCCGTGCAGGATGAAACCATGACCAGATCCAAACCAAAACACGCTTTTGACACCCAGAGTTTGCATGCCGGCAGCATTCCTGACGCCGGGCAGCCCCTGGTTCAGCCTATTTACCAGTCTTCCACCTTTGTGTTCGATGATGTTGCCAGCGGGGCTGCCCTCTTCAGGCACGAAGCGCCCGGCTACATTTATACCCGCCTGGGAAACCCCAACCAGGAACTGCTGGCCAGCCGCATCGCTGCCCTGGAAGGGTTTGACCTCCTCCAGGCCACGCCTGATGCAACCCCTCAGCAATTAGTTGACGGGCGGGTCTTTTCATCCGGCATGGCGGCGGTATCGGCTGCCATCCTGGCCCGCTGCAAGAGCGGCGACTTAGTCCTCGCCCAGGAAGGCATTTACAGCGCCACCCTGAACTGGCTGAACCTGCTCGGCCCGCGTTATGGAATTGAAGTAGTCAACATCGCCGATACTGAACCATCGGCCTGGGAGAAAGCTTTCAGCCTGTACCCCACTGCCCGCCTGGCATACATCGAGACACCCGCCAACCCCACCCTGCAGATTCTGGATATCCAGGCGATCGCCGCCCTGGCTCATGCTCACGGCGCCTGGCTGGCAGTGGATAACACCTTTGCCACCCCGTACTGCCAGCGCCCGTTGACCCTGGAAGCGGATATGGTTATCCACTCCCTGACCAAGTACCTGTGCGGGCATGCTGTTGTCATCGGCGGGGCAGTCATCAGCCGCCATCCCGAATTTGTGCAGAACGAGCTGCAACAGCAATTGACCCTGATGGGGGCAGCCTTGAGCCCGTTCGATTCCTGGCTGACCCTGCTGGGGCTGAAAACATTTGCCCTGCGCATGCAAAAGCACTGCCAGAATGCCAGCCAGGTCGCCCTTTACCTCGCCGCTCACCCGGCAGTGGAACGGGTGTATTACCCAGGATTGGAGAGCCACCCCGGGCATTCCCTGGCCAAAGAGCAAATGCAGGGTTTTGGCGGGATGATCGCTTTTGAATTGAAGGGCGGCTACGAAGCCGGGGAAAAGCTGATGAACCGGGTCAGGTTGTGCACCCTGACAGTCAGCCTGGGGGATGTCGATACACTCATCTGCCACCCGGCCAGCATGACACACTCCACCCTCAGCCGTGAACAGCGCCTGCAGGCGGGCATCAGCGACGGGTTGATCAGGCTTTCAGTTGGGATTGAAAATGTTGATGACCTTATCGCTGACCTTGACCAGGCTTTAGAGTAATCCTCAGTAATCCAGCAGGATATTTTCAAGCAGCAGGCGCGGATTTACGTTCTGGTCAAGCATCGTCAACCCCTCTTCCAACCTGCGTAAATATGCGTGGATGCGGTCAGCGGGCATGCTTGCAGCCAGGGCTTGAATGGCAGCCCGGTGGGCGATGTTGGTAATGGGCGCATCCGAACCGCTGACCAGCAGCAACGCATCCCTCCACACACTAATCCAGGCCTGCAGAGTCTCCCTCAGCTTTGCGCGTGAACCTGCCTGGTCCGGGGCTTTGATCATGCCCTCCACCCGGGCAAAACGCTGGCGCAGGCTGCTTTCCAGTAGTTCAAACAGGGTTTCCACCAGCTCGTTATGGCTGGCAATCTCCCCGGGATCCGCCAGGAACCGCAGGGCTACCCCCGCCCGGCCGCCTGCCAGTGCAGCCGCCTGCCTTGCAGCTTCTTCATCTGCCCCGTGGGCGGAAATAAGCACCTCAGCCAGTTGATCCACCGGCAGCGGGCGCAGGCGCAGCAATTCGCAGCGCGAAACGATGGTGGGTAGCAGCTCTTCGGCAGAGCTGGCAGTGATCAGCAGGATGACCTTTTCGGGCGCCTCTTCAAGGGTCTTCAGCAGGGCATTCTGGGCGTTAGCGTTGGCAGCCTCAAAATCCAGCAGCAGCGCAATGCGGTAGCGTGCTTCATAAGGGGAGAGCGACAGGCTGTGCTGCAGTGCCCGGATCTGGTCCACCTTGATCATGGCGCCTGGGATTTCAGCCTGTATGATCGACAGGTCAACCTGCTGCATCTTTTCCGTGTGAATGCAGACACGGCAGACGCCGCAAGCCTTGCCGGGAGCAAGCGGGTTGGTGCAGTTGATTGCCTGGGCAAAACGCAGCGCCAGGGTGCGCCGGCCGACACCGTCCGGCCCGGTGAACAGGTAGGCATGCCGCACCTGCCCGCTGGCAAGCTGGTGCTGCAATAATGTCTCCGCCCATTCATGGCCGTGGATGACGCCGTTCATGCTTAGGATTGTAGCCCATGCCCTGCCATCCGGCAAGCCGGATCCGCATTCTGCAGCCTCCGTTCGGTCTGCTATGGTACAATCCTTGCCGATGACACTCCTGGCAAACCTGAACCCGCAGCAATATGAAGCGGTAACGACTGATGCAAAGCAAACCCTGGTCCTGGCCGGGCCCGGCTCGGGCAAGACGCGCGTCCTGACCCAGCGGATAGCTTACCTGGTAAAGGAGCAAAACATCGCCCCCTACCAGATCCTGGCAGTCACCTTTACCAACAAGGCTGCCCGCGTGATGCGTACCCGGGTGGAAACCTTGCTCGAACAGCAACTGCAGGATATCTGGCTGGGGACATTCCATTCCATCTGCGCCCGCCTGCTGCGGCGCGAGACCAATTCCCTGCCTTACAAGCCGAATTTTGTCATCTTCGACGAGGGCGACCAGGAGACCCTGGTCAAGCGCGCTATCCGCGAATTGAACATTGATGAAAAAAGCTACCGCCCCGCAGGCGTGCTGGCCAGTATATCCAACGCCAAGAACGAACTGCTGCTGCCGCAGGATTACCCCAGCCGCACCTACCGGGATGAGGTGGTAAGGCGGGTGTATGAACGCTACCAGACCATGCTGGTGGATAACAACGCCCTCGATTTTGATGACCTGCTTTTTGTGGCGGTAAGGCTGCTACGCGAAAATCCGGATATCTGCGAGCGCTATTCCCGTCGTTTCCTGCATGTGCTGGTGGATGAATTCCAGGACACCAACCTGGCACAGTATGAACTGTTGAGGCTGCTGGCTTCCTATCACCAGAACATCTTTGTAGTGGGGGATGAGGACCAGTCCATCTACCGCTGGCGCGGAGCAGATTACCGCAATGTGCTCCGTTTTGAAAAAGATTATCCATCCTGCCGCAAGATATTGCTGGAACAGAATTACCGCTCACCCCAGAACATCCTTGATACCGCCCGGGCAGTGATCAACCGCAACCCCAACCGCACCCCGAAACACCTTTTTACCCAGCGCGGCAACGGTGACATCATCACGCTCTATGAAGCAGTGGACGACACCTCCGAAGCGGTGTACGTGGTGGAGACCATCCAGCAGCTGGTTATGGGGAAACGCGCCCAGGCTGCCGATTTTGCCGTGATGTACCGCACCAATGCCCAGTCGCGCCTGCTGGAAGAGGCTTTCCTGCGGGCAGGTATGCCCTACCGCCTGGTGGGCGCCCAGCGCTTCTACGGCCGGCGCGAGGTCAAGGACTGCATCGCTTACCTGCGCCTGGTGCACAACCCGGACGACGAAGTCAGCCTGTTGCGCATCATTAACGTACCCGGCCGCGGCATCGGCGAGAAAACCATGCTGTCGTTGACCATGGCAGCCCGGCAGGCGCATATCAGCCTGGGTCAGGTACTGCTGGACCTGGGCAGGAATGGGGATGCTTCCCCCTTCTGGAAGGATTTATCCGGCCGGGGGGCAGTCATGCTGGCAGATTTCGGGGTGCTGCTGGGCAGCTGGGTCGAGCAGCGCGATAAACTCAGCCTGCCGGCATTGTTCGGCCGCATCCTGCAGGATGTGGTCTACCAGGAATACATCCAGGATCACTCTGAAGAAGGCGAAGACCGCTGGGGCAATGTGCAGGAGCTGCTGAAACTGGCATACGAGTACCAGGACCGCGGCTTGACTGATTTCCTCGAGAACCTGGCGCTGGTATCCGACCAGGATACCCTGCCGGAAGCGCTGGATGCCCCCACGCTGCTCACATTACATGCCGCCAAAGGGTTGGAGTTCCCGCAGGTATTCATTATCGGATTAGACGAAGGCATTCTGCCTCACAACCGATCGCGTGATGACCCGGAGCAGATGATGGAAGAACGCCGCCTGTTCTACGTCGGCATTACACGTGCCAAAGACCGCCTTTACCTGGTGCGCGCCCAGCGCCGCAGCACATACGGCTCATACGAGTTCAGTGATGCCTCCCAATTCCTGGATGACATACCCTCCAACCTGCTGAAAGTGCAGGGTGCTTCCAGTGCCTCCCGCCGCAGCACCTACTCGGATTACAGCAGCCCATCCCGGGTACAGGCCAATATGCCCTGGAATATCCCGCCCGCCCCGCCCAAACCGGAACCGCAGCAGCGTTACCGCGCTGCCATGCGAGTAAAACATCCCGCCTGGGGAGACGGGATGGTACTGGACAGCCGGATTGTGGATGGGGAAGAAATGGTGGATGTGTTCTTTGACAGCGTCGGGTTTAAACGCCTGATGGCATCCATCGCCCCGCTTGAAGTGCTCTAATTATAGGGTAACCGATCCCCGGCTGGTCTGGTTGGCTTTTAAAACTGCCACGATAATGTTGCGCGCATGGGCTGCACGCGGTTCGTCCACCATGGTGATCAATTTGCGGATGCGGGCCTGGTACTTCGCACGTTCATTGCGCGATTCTGCAATGCGTACCAGGTCGGTCTGGCCGGCAATCAGCATCAGGCAGAGGGTGTGCAGGGTGGGTTCCTGGTTTTCCAACCCGGCAGCGCGCATGCGCTGGATGACCTCATCACGCAGGTTGGCATCTTTCAGCACCCATTTCTTGCGTTTGAACAATCCCAGGACAGTCTGCTCAACCAGCTCGACTGTGCCTCTCTCCTGTAATCCTTCAGCCACAAAATCCTGTATGCGCTTCTGCTGCACTGAAGAAAGCTCATACATCCAGAGGAACACTTCCAGGTCTTTCTCATAGGCTTTGATCTTGGCCAGGGCGCTATCCAGGACAGCATTCCCGAGCGGTTGATCACTGGTAACGCCCACCTGTTTTTTGCCCTTGATCTGGATGCGCTTTGCAAGCGCCAGTTCCACCAGCACAGCGCCGGTGACCGCCTGGATCAGCTTGGTGGTTTTAACCTTGCCGGTTCTTGGATTAAGCGACAGTAGCCACAGTTCTTCGGGGATGGTAAGCAAAGGAACCTCCGGGTTATTAAGTAGGGTAATTATACCTGTGCTCGCGGTTATTCCTGGTCCAGGCGGAAGTCGTAGATGCCGTCTTTGACCAGGTATGTCCTGCTGCACTGGCTGCAATGCAGTTCAGGGGGTGTATCCGCCAGGGTTCCGCTGGCACAGGCTGGGCACTGGAAAAAATCGCCTGCGGGGGACAGGGGAGTTTCTCCAACGGCGGCTGTGCGGGTAAATACGCTCGGCGTGACCCTGATCCAGCTTCCGGTCGGCTGGAGCAGGCTGTCGAGCCATACCAGCGCTTTCAGCGGGATGAGTTTTTTTAGCGCGCCCATGCGGAAATGGGACACGGTCAGGGTGCGTTCGGGCCTGAACCCTGACTCGCTGAGCAGGCGGTCTACCGTTTTAGGATGAAAATCGAAGTTCAGTGCTGCAAACTCCACCTGCTCCGGGGCATACGGGCTCCAGGTCTGCCTGCGCAGCAGGTAGCGCAGCATGGACTTTACATTGCGTTTATTCGCATACTCCAAAATGAAAACCGCACCAGGCTGCAAGGCACGGCGCACTTGCTGCAACGCCATTAAAGGCTCAGCCATATGGTGCAACGTGCGGATCATGGTGGCGCCGTCAAACACCCCTTGCACAAAAGGAAGGTGATAGATATCCGCTGCCACAAAACGGTAATGCCCGCTTTCGCCCAGGCGCTGGTGGGCTTGCTGCAGCTGGGTGGAGGAGTAATCCACAAGGGTAACCTGGCTGTATTGTTTATAGCGCGGGGTATTGCGCCCGGCCCCGGCGCCCAGCTCCAGCAGGTGGCTGCCGGATTGCGGCAGCAGGCGCTTGAGGGCAATCGCTTCTACGGCATCCTCATAAGCACGGCTGCCCTGGTCCCAGAAGGATTGCTGGTAGTCGGAGCCTTCGTAATTACAGATGGGTGGATTTTGCATGATTAATAAAAGTGCGCCCGAGCAGGCTTACCGGCGGCACCCGGAATGACCTCCTTACCGCTGCTTCCTCTCGGACCTGACGGGGTTCGAAGGGTTCCGCCGCGCCGGACCCACCCGGACGCACCGGCAAGCATACCAGAGGCAGGTAGAGGTGTCAAGCTACTTGTTCTTGCGCCCGAAGAGCGCATCGCGCAGCGGTGTGGGGCGGCTGGGGAAGTACCCGGCGCGTGTTTCGCTGATTTCCTCCACGGAAATGAAGGCGCGCGGGTTATCTTTCATGATCAGGTTCTCGACTTCTTTCAGGTCGCGCCGCTCGATGATGGTGTAGATCAGTTTTACCGCCCCGCTAGAACCGTGCGCATCCACGATGGTAACACCATACCCCGATGCATGCAGCAGGTTTGCGAGGCTGTCCCCACCCTCTTGCACAATGATGCGCAGCACCAGCTTTCCCATCGCCAGGCGGCGTTCGATCTGCAGCCCGAGGAAGGTGCCCAGGGCAAACCCGGCTGCGTATGCCAGGTATGCCACCAGGCTGTGGATGTTGCGCACCAGTTGGCTGACCGCCACGATCCAGATGAAGACCTCGATGAATCCCAGGATGGGTGCCAGCAGGTACTTGCCGCGCGAGGTAAACACAATGCGCATGGTCCCCAGGGTCACATCGACCACGCGGGCGATAAAGATAAACAGCGGCATGATGACCCAGGTTACCAGGTCAGGTTGAAAAGTCTGGTTGATGTAGGCGAAAAATTGGTCCATAAAAACATCTTACAATAAAATTGCGAAAAATCAAAATGATAAAAAAGCACCAGCCTTAAGCTGGTGCCGTATGTTTTCAAGCAATATGGTTACCGGGCGAAGCGCTGTTCTTTCCAGATATCGGCTTCGTTATGGTAGCCGGCCTCTTCCCAGAAACCCAGTTTGTCTTCAGGCAAAAACTCCAACCCCCGCAGCCATTTAGCGCCTTTCCACAGGTAGGGGGTTTTGACCTCAGGTTTATCGGGGATCGCTCCAACCACCCCGCGCAACGGATGCCCGTGATCCGGGCTGAGCGGCACCCCGTCGTAATGGGTGGCCAACAAGAAGTTTTCAGCCAGAACAATTTCAAGCGGCAGGTTGGCGGTGAACCCGTACTCGGCATGCTGCAGGACATATTTTGCAGAAGGGAGTGGTTTGACCATACCCAATTCAACCAGAGTACGCACCGAGACCCCTTCCCACAAGGTGTCAAACTTGCTCCAGCGGGTGACACAATGGATATCCATCTTGAGTTGCGTGCGTGGTAATTCGTTGAATTGCTCCCAGGTCAGATTCAGGGGAATCTCCACCTCGCCCCACACCTTAAAATCCCATTTGGCAGGGTCAAAATGCGGGACAGGACCGTAGTGCAGCACAGGAAAGCGCTGGGTGTAGGATTGACCGGGCGGCATACGACCCTCTTCGATGAATCGCTGTTCATCCTGTTTTCGCTTCTGGATACTCTCGAACATACCTACCTCCACGCGTATTATACCGGGAATTTTTCGCTTCTTGCATTCCTCATACAGTCTTTGTTTTCTGCAGCAAAAAGGATTTTGGAACAACTCCCCGAATCAGGGTAAAATAACTCCACAATGCCACAAACTCTCAGTTGTGAACAGCTGCAAGACCGGCTGGCAGCGCTGCACCGGGTTGCCTTGGAGCTGGTACAGGATATTTCCCTTGAATCGCTTTTGCAGCGCATTGCCACCCTGGCATGCGAGCAAGTCGAAGCCCGTTATGCTGCGGTGGGTGTGCAGGATGAAACTGGCAAGCTGATGAGCTTCATTCCGGTCGGCATGGAACCGGAAGTAATTGAACAGATGGACCACCCGCCGGTCGGTCTCGGGCTGATCGGGGCGCTGATGCATACCCGCGAAACCATCCGCCTGGATGACATTGCGGGCGATCCCCGCAGTTCCGGCTTTCCGAACCACCACCCTCCCATGACATCTTTCCTGGGCGTACCGATCTGGCATGCTGAGGTCCAGGTCGGGCAGATTTACCTGACCAATAAAGCAGACGGCGCTTCATTTACAGAAGATGACCAGATGGTGATCGAAACACTGGCATCCTATGCTGCCATTGCCATCAGCAATGCCCGCCTTTACCGCCAGCTGCTTGAACGCGACCGTACCCTTACCCGCCGCAACGAATACCTGGCGCTGCTAAACGAACTGGCATCCACCCTGGCATCCTCGACGGATGTTTCCCAGATTCTCGACAAGACGCTCAGCCAGGTGTTGGGGTACCTGGATATTGAAACCGGGGAAATCTTTCTGCGCCAGGAGGACGGTATCAACTTGAAACTGGCACACCATCACGGCAGCAAGCTGGAAAGCCTGTTCACCCGCCAGAGCTTCCTGGTGGGGGTAGGCATGGTCGGCAGCACCGCCAGTTCCGCCCAGCCAATCCAGGTTGATCTGCCAGCTCCGGAGCAGCGTGAATTGAACCAGACGCTTCAAGCAGGTGGTTATAGCCAGGTTGCCTGTTTCCCCCTCAGCGGCCGGGGCGGCGTACTGGGAGCGATGTGTATTGCGGTTCAGGGTACCAGGCCGCTGGATGAGATGGAAGTGCAGTTCCTGAGCGCCATCAGCGCCTGGGTAGGCACTGCTGTCGAGAACGTTGAACTCAACCAGCAGCAGCGCCGGCTGGCCGTGCTGGAAGAACGCGAGCGGATCGGCATGGATCTGCATGACGGCATCATCCAGTCGATCTATGCCGTTGGGCTTACCCTTGAACATGCCCGCCTGCTGATGGGCGAAGATATTCCCATGTCGCGCCAGCGCATCACCCAGGCTGTCGATGATCTCAACAAGACCATCCGCGATATCCGCACCTACATTCTCGACCTGAAGCCGCGCCAGTTCCATGATGAAAACCTGATGGAAGGGCTGCAGCGCCTGGTAAACGAGTTTAAAGCCAACACGCTGGTCGAGATCAACCTGCAGGGAAATCCCAGCCAGGTGGAAGCCCTGACCGAAGCTCGTGCCATGGCGCTTTTCCACATCTGCCAGGAGGCGCTGGCTAACATCGCCAAACACGCCGGAGC
The DNA here is from genome assembly GCA_002403095.1 of Leptolinea sp. UBA4782. Lineage (GTDB taxonomy): Bacteria > Chloroflexota > Anaerolineae > Anaerolineales > Anaerolineaceae > UBA4782. The sequence goes on along the minus strand of DHHC01000005.1, from coordinate 43,436 downwards.
GCGCCATGTTGAAGTCGTGGTCTGGAGCACAACCGAGCGCGTCCTGATGGAAATCACCGATGACGGGCGCGGTTTCGACCTAGAGCGCATGAAACTCACCCTCGGGCATGGCTTGATGAACATCCAGACCCGCGCGCACAGCGTCGGCGGGGATGTTGAGATCAGCAGCGCTCCCGGTGATGGCACCACCATCCTGGCCTGGGTGCCGGCTGGCGAAGCCTGAGACGGCCAGGAACAGCCTACCCTGCTGGTATAATGACCCCCATGCAGCCACAAGACCTGAACAAAGCAGCCGAACGCGGCGAACCCTCCCATGTCTGGCGGGCCGGGCAGGAGCGGCGCCTGAAGATGATCATGGCCGCTGCCGGGGAGCGGTTAAAGGGACGCATCCTGGTGGATGGCTGCGGCGTGGGTGCCTACCTGGGGAAACTGTCTGAGCCAGACAACTTCACGGTCGGGTTGGATATCGAGTTCCCGCGCACAGTGGATGCAAAAGAAGCAGCAAACCGGGTGGTATGTGCAGCCGGTGAGTTCTTACCTTTCAGCAGCGGGCAGTACGACCTGGTGCTCAACCATGAGGTGCTCGAACATGTTCAGGATGACCACCAGGCTATCCGTGAAATGGTGCGTGTGCTCAAACCAGGCGGCAGGCTGGTGCTTTTCTGCCCCAACCGGGGATATCCATTTGAAACGCATGGCATCTACTGGCGGGGGAAATACTCCTTCGGCAACAAGCTGTTCGTCAATTACCTGCCGCGCCGCTGGCGGGATAGCCTTGCACCGCATGTGCGGGTGTATTCAAGGCACGACCTGGAAAACCTGTTCAGCGGTCTGCCGGTTAAAGCGGTTACTCGCACGGTGGTTTTCGGAGCTTATGATAACATCATAGCCCGCTTTGGCGGTGCTGGAAAAATCTTGCGCTGTGTGCTGCAATTCCTTGAAAAGACCCCGCTGAAGTCCCTTGGGCTATCCCACTTCTGGGTGGTGGAAAAAACAACCGCCCCAGAAAAATAACCCGTTTCTCCCTGATTGAAATAGTTTATTCAGCTGTCGCTGCCGGTTCTGCAGCGGATACGGTTTGTTCATGATCCGGCAGGATATCCTCCAGGTTGCGGATCTTCGGGATAGAGAATCCTGTCAACATGGTCAGGATGGTCAGCAAGCCGAACACCACCATGATCACTGCCGCACCCGACCCGGCCTCATTACCTGCCATCCAGCCGAAGATGTCCGCAAAGAAACCGCCTTTACGCATGCCGGGTTCCATCACGTAATCAGTCAACAGCCCGCCCAGGATGGGCGTGAAGGTATCCGGGAACCAGGTCAGCATACGCCGGGCAGCGAATACCCGCCCCTGCACATCGGGGGCTACTTTGGCCTGCAGGATCGCCTGGCTGGTGGCAGTGCCTATAGATGAACCGATCCCGGCCAGCAGGATGGCCGGCACCCACACAGACAGCCCCCTGCCCAACCCGAAGATCACATTCCCGATCAGGCAGTACGCTACCCAGCCGAAAAGGGCTCCATGCATGCGGCGCTTTGGACCTCCCCATACACTCATGATCAGTGACCCGAGCGTCCAGGATATTGCCCCAGCCGTCTGGACGGTACCCAGGATCAGGCTGTTATTACCGGTGCGCAGGAGCACGATAGGGATTTCAACACTGTTGGAGAACCCGAGGAAGAAGTTGGCAATAAACAGCAGAATGACATATCCGAACAGGCTTGGGCGTTTAAAGATGTATTTAAACCCAAAGGCAGCTTCATGCAGCAGGTTGCCTTCAGCAGCCCTGCCATCTTCTGTTCGGATAGGTTGGGGAACATGCACGATCAGCAGGACACCAACCGCCAGTACAAAGGTGACAATATCGATGGTCAGGATGCCTTCCAGCCCAATGAAAGGCAGCAGTGCACCAGCCAGCAGGGGAGCGACCGCTCCCGGACCCGCCTGCACGAAGGACACCATCCCGTTCGCCCGCCCGTACTGCTCCTTGGGCACCATGGTACTGATGGCGGCCGAGTAAGCCGGCCACTGGAATGCATTTCCCAGCCCGATCAGGGCGTTGACCACGTAAAAGTGCCATATCTGCAGGTGCCCGCTGACCAGCAAGAACAGGATCGCCACTGTTCCCAACCCGGCAGCCAGGTCGCTTACCATCATCATCAGCTTGCGGTTGTAGCGGTCCACCATCACCCCAGCCAAGGGGATGATCAGCAGGTATGGCAGGGTGAAGGCAGTCTGCATAATGCCGAGGGTGGTAGCGCTGCTGGTCTGTTGAAAAACCCACACAGAAAGCGCAAAACCTGTCATGCTGGAAGCCAGGATCGAGACGGCCTGACCTATAAGCACAACAGTCAACCCCCTCATACCGGAAAACCGGTGGTTTTGGTCAATTTTCGCGTGCATGCATCACCCTGAAGAATTGGTGCGGTATATGTGCGGAATAAAAGTATATCTTAAGGAGGCTAATCAAACAACTGCGGTAAATTAGCGGGAAAATGAACCGGTTTTTGCCTGAGTTTATTAAAACCCTTGACAGGCAGACAAACAGGTATACAATTGTGTCAATGATACAATTATACAATAATACAAATAGACAATGGAGGGGATGATTTGAATGATGCGTTCCGGCACATGAAGCTGGATTTCCGTTCCAGCATACCCATTTATCTGCAGATCGTTGACCGGGTGGAACGGATGATCACAGAGGGCATTCTCAAAACCGGGGACCAGCTGCCAACAGTGCGCGAGCTGGCTACCGAATTGAGGGTCAACTTCAACACGGTAGCACGGGCATACCGCATCCTGGACGATGCGCACATTATATCCACCCAGCGCGGACGCGGCACGTACATCTGGGAGGAACCGGATGAAAACACCCTTCTGGATCTGCGCCGCATGAGCCTGGAAGAGGCTGTCCGCCATGCTGTTGATAAGTTGACCTCGCTGGGGTTTTCGCCCCCCGAAATCCTGGAAGCAGTGCAGCACCAGGTGGACAAGAGATCTACCCATCCAGATGTTCAAGACAAGGATGCGGATTAAAATTTGTGAGGTGAGAATGGAAGAAACAGTAACAAATCCAAGACCAGAGCGGCCCAGAAAAGAAAAACAGCCCGACAACACACATATCAGTGCTATAGGGACGACTTTGTTCGTTGTATTCTTCACTGCAGCGGTGGTCATTGCAATCATATTAGATACACGGGGCTATCCCGACAGCCAGATCTTGCTGTATTTCATACCGCTTGCGCTGCTGGCGTTCTTTTTCTTGCTGTCCATCAAAGTTGCCCAGCAATGGGAGAAAGCGGTCGTTCTGCGCTTGGGTAAGTTCCACGGCTTGCGCGGTCCGGGACTTTTCTGGATACTGCCGATCATCGACAGCACTCCGGTATGGATCGACCACCGCGTGATGGTCTCGCCCTTCAACGCCGAAAAAACGCTCACCAAAGATACCGTGCCGGTAGATGTGGATGCTGTCCTATTCTGGGTGGTGTGGGATGCCGAAAAAGCCGCCCTGGAGGTGGAGAATTACCGGGCTGCCATCACATGGGCTGCCCAGACCGCCCTGAGGGAGATCATCGGCCAAATGCCCCTGGCGGACATCCTGGTGGGGCGCGCCAAGATGGATCTTGAGCTGCAGAAGATTATTGATGAACGCACAACTCCATGGGGTATCTCTGTCCAGAGCGTTGAGATCCGGGACGTGATCATCCCGCAGGCGCTCGAAGATGCCATGAGCCGCCAGGCACAGGCGGAACGTGAACGCCAGGCGCGTGTTATCCTGGGTGAATCGGAAATGCAGATCGCCCACAGCTTCGCTTCTGCTTCTGAAGCATATATCAACAACCCCACTGCCCTGCACCTGCGCGCCATGAACATGCTCTTTGAAGGGCTGAAAGAGAAAGGCGCACTCGTTATCGTCCCGAGCAGCGCAGTAGACACGATGAACCTGGGCGGCTTAAGCGGCATGGTCGCCATGGCACAAAATACATCAAAGAAGGAAGAAGAATGAGCAACAAAACGACAACCTGGATCAGCTTTATCATTATCGCAATCCTTGTAGCAGTTGGGCTGGTTCTACTGCCGCAACTTCCCGATCAGGTTCCTTCGCACTGGAACGACCAGGGCCAGGTGGACGGATACAGCAGTAAATTAACCGGGGTCCTCCTGATGCCGGGCATCTTGCTTGCCACGCTGCTGTTATTGCTGGTCGTGCCTTCTATTGACCCGCGCCGGGCAAATATAGCCAAATTCCGCCCGCAGTACAACGTGTTTATCCTCTGTTTTGTGCTCTTCCTGGCATACCTGTATGTTTTGACGCTGCTGGCTGGGCTGGGTATAAAATTTGATATGAACCGCATGCTCGTGCCAGCCTTAGGACTTTTATTTATCTTTGTTGGCAGCATGGTCAGGCACGCCAAACGCAACTACATGATCGGAATTCGCACCCCCTGGACGCTGCACAGCAATGTTGTCTGGGACCAGACCCACAAGGTTGGCGGAATCGCCTTCATGATCGCCGGGGCATTTACCATGGTCACCGTCTTCGTCCCGCAATTCGCTTTCCCCGTCATGATGGTATCGGTGCTGCTGGTTACTGTGGGCACCATCGTCTATTCCTACATAGTCTACAGGCAGGTTGAAAACAACTCTGCCACCAATAATTTCAACGAATAAAAATGTTTCACGTGAAACGTGCCGGGTAGTCAAACCTGCATTGTTTCACGTGAAACATGCCTGATAGAGCAAGAATGAACGGACATATGCAAGCTGAAGTGATCACAGCCCGGGAGCTTGGTTTCAGCTACGGCAGCCGAAAAGCAGTGAATGGGCTTTCCTTTACCGTTCAGCCTGGTGAAGTTGTCGGTCTGCTTGGTCCCAACGGTGCCGGTAAAACCACCACGGTCAGGCTGTTAAACGGTTTGCTGCCTCCCTCTGCCGGTTCTGCCAGGGTGCTGGGCTATGACCCTGCAACCGAGGGCGAGAACCTGCGCAAGCAGACAGGCGTACTGACTGAAACGCCTGCCCTGTACGAACGCCTGACAGCGCGCCAAAACCTGCAGTTCTTCGGCGAGATGGCAGAATTGCCCCAGCCGGAATTAAAAACTCGCATCGAAGAAGTCCTTACACTATTCGATTTGCAGGAGCGCGGTGATGAGCGCGTGTCCACCTACAGCAAGGGCATGAAACAGCGCCTTGCGCTTGGCAGGGCATTGCTGCACAATCCCGGCGTACTCTTCCTCGATGAACCGACCTCTGGATTGGATCCGGAAGCCTCACTGCAGGTGATGGAGTTGATCGACTCCCTCCGCAGGCAAAATGGCCATACCGTTTTGCTGTGCACCCACAACCTGTTTGAAGCCCAGCGCCTGTGCGACAGGGTGTTGATTATGAACAGCGGCAGGTTACTGGCAGCGGGAAGGCTGGACGACTTACGCAAGCAGCTGTTGCAAGGGCTGCGGCTGAATATCCGCATCCTGGAAGCCTTTTCTGCAGAGAAACTGGCAGAACTTGGGAAAATGAGCGGGGTAAATTCGTTAAAACCGGTTCAGGATGGCCTCCTGCAGCTTGATATAGAAGCAGAAGCGACTATCCCGGGGATTGTCAAATACCTGGTGGAAAACGGGCTTTCCATCCTTGAAGTACAGCCCGTACAACAAAGCCTGGAAGAAATCTATTTTACGCTGCAACGGGAAGCAGAAGGGGCGACCCTATGAAAATGCGTATAATTATCGCCATTGTAAAAAAGGACCTGCTGGAAGTACTACCCAACAAGGGTGCCTGGCTGCCTATGATCATCGTGCCATTGATATTTGTGGTCATTATGCCGCTGGCTTTCCTGCTGCTGCCGCAGGTGGTCAATTTGTCACCGGAAGAAATGATGCCGGCTTACCAGGTCAAAGGATTCTTAGCCAACCTGCCCCCTTCCATGACCGCTGCGCTGGATGGATTGGACCAGGTGGAGACCATGCAGGTGATGATCCTGGGGTATTTCTTTGCCCCCATGTTCCTGATCTTCCCGCTGATGATCTCCACCATCATCGCCTCTGAGTCCTTTGCCGGTGAGCGTGAAAGAAAGACCATTGAAGCGCTGCTGTACACCCCCGCCAGCGATGCCGAGCTTTTCACCGGGAAAGCGCTGGCAGCCTTCATCCCCGCCATCCTGGTGACCTGGATCAGTTTTATCATTTATGCCATCGTACTCAACACCGCCGGGTTCTCCATTTACGGGCAGGTGTGGTTCCCGCTGGCTTCCTGGTTCCCGCTTCTATTCTGGGTAACCCCTGCAGTTGCCTTGATGGGGGTGGCATTCACGGTACTTATTTCAGCCCGCAACCCCACTTTCATGGGTTCCTACCAGACCAGCGGTTCCCTGGTCATCCTGGTGCTTGGTCTGGTCGCCGGGCAGGCAGCCGGGGTGCTTTACTTGAGCGTTGGGGTCGGCATGCTGGTCGGCCTGTTTTTCTGGCTGGTGGCAGGAGGGATGACCTGGTTCTCGATTAAGAACTTCAACCGTAGTAAACTGCTTACAACAGGCTGAGGAACTATATTTTTTTATCAAAGGAAATGAAATGACTAACGTGATGTTCATTGTGGCAGTAATCATTGAAATTGGGCTCCCAATTGCCCTGGCAGTCTGGCTGACCCGCCGGTACAAATTTGGCTGGGGTATCGTCGGCGTGGGTGTGCTGACCTTCATAGCTTCCCAGGTCATACACATTCCCCTGCTGGCCGGCATCGGCAGCGGGTTGAATGCTCTCGGGATTAACTTCCCTTCCGGCACCCTGGGGGCAGTCCTTTCGGGACTGTATTTAGGGCTGCTGGCAGGACTGTGCGAAGAACCCATGCGCTACTTCGGCTTTAAACTGCTGAAAAAACGGGCCGAACCCATTGAGGCAGGTGTGCTGGCTGGCGCAGGGCACGGTGGGATTGAAAGCATTTTTGTCGGCATCTCTGTCCTGGCGAATATGCTGATCGCCTATCTGGTTACTAATACCAGCGTACAGATTCCCGGGTTGACGCCTGAGATGGCAGCAGCCATCACCGGGGCGCCCTGGTATGCCCCGCTGTTAGGGGCATTTGAGCGCATCTTCGCGATCACCCTCCATATCACCCTCTCATTGATCGTGTGGCGTTCGGTCTCACATAGGAAGTTCGCCTGGCTGCTGCTGGCGATCCTGTATCACATGGTTGTTGATGCGGTCGCTGTGTTCATGACGAATATGGGCGTCAACATGATCCTGATCGAAGCCGCGCTGCTCGTCCTGACCGTCATTAACATCTGGCTGCTGCTTCAGATGAAAAAACACTGGAAGAAGCCTGAAGTTAATGAACCGGCATTATAAGAACTTATGTTCTGTTCTTAATAAGGATCTTTGTTGGTTAAGAAAAACTTCAGAAATGTAATCCATACTTGACAAGCTATGCTATAATATATATATCAAACGCACGGGTGCCCCCCTCACCCGGGCGTTTGGTGCTTTTAATACCCAGACTACAGCCTGGCCACGCCACAGTCCAATGCATCCCATACCTGAAAACAGTTACAATATAAGCATCCAATCATTTTGATATTTCCTCCAGGGAGGATGGCATGCCATCAATCGCATCAACCGCACATTATTTTCCCATCACCGGACCCGATAACACGCTGGAAGCCATGCGGCTAACGCGCGCACGCATGGGTCAACTCGGAATTTCCACGGTGGTGGTGGCAACCACCGACGGCGCTGCCGGCGTAAAGGCTGTCAGCCAGTTTACCGGATTGCACCTGGTTTGTGTCAGCCACGTGCAGGGTTTCAAGGGTCCAGGCACCCAGGAACTGACCCCGGAGAACCGGGCAACCATAGAGAAGGCAGGCATCCCGATAGTAACCGCCGCCCATGCCTTTGCCGGTATCAACCGGGGCATCCGCGGCAAGTTTGCCACCTACGAACCAACCGAACTCATGGCCAGCACCTTGCGTATCTTTGGCGAGGGGATGAAAGTGTCTGTTGAGATCGCCCTGATGGCTGCCGATGCCGGCGCTGTCGGGGTGGATTCTCCCATCGCCTCTATCGCAGGCACGGGGCATGGCTCGGATACCGCCGTCATTCTCATGCCGACCTATTCGCACACCTTCTTTGAGTTGAAGGTGGTGGAGATCATCTGCATGCCGTCACCGTTCCACCCGGGGATCGTTTGATCAACCCCTCGCGGTATACAACAACCAGCCTCTTCAGGGAATACCAATGTCTTACTCCTTTCTGATTGCCCTCGGTGCAGCCCTCGGGTTGCTGCAGATCTACCGGCACACTTCATCCAAAGAATCTTCCCGGGCGGTTGACGCCGGTTTGATCAGCATGGCAGGTGCAATGCTGGGGGCGCGCCTGGCTTTTGTCCTGATGCACATCTCTTACTACAAGAACCACCTGCCGGAAATCTTGCAGCTATGGCAGGGCGGACTGCATGTGTTTGGAGCCATTGCAGGGGGACTGTTAACAGCAGCCATTTTGTCACTGTTTTGGAAGAAGGGTTTCCTGCAGCTGACAGACCTGGTGGTACCCCTCATCCCTCCCCTCGCCATCTTCGCCATCCTGGGCAGCTGGCAGGCAGGGGTTGCTTACGGGGCAGCCGCCCCGGAAGGGGTCTGGTGGGGGGTAAAAGCGCTCGACGTATCCGGCGCCTACCTGCCGCGATTTCCTTTGCAGCTAGTCACTGCCCTGGTACTGCTGCTCTATTACGGGTTTCTTGAAATCCGCCCGCCGCTGTTTTGGAATTACGGCAGTAAAACCGTTTGTTACCTGGCCGGGCTGGCGGCTGTTTTAACTTTCACCTCTTTCCTGAGGGCAGACCCGGCGCCGGTATATGGCGGGTTGCGTCTGGATACCTGGCTGAACCTGGCTGTGCTGGCTGCTTGCATCCCGGCCTGGATTTTCATTCACCGCCACCGGACAGGCTTGTAAGCCTGGTGGTAGAATGTAGCCATCATTAGTTTAATAAGTTTAAGAAGCGCGGAGAAAAAGCCATGCGCCTTGCCCTGACCCAATTAAATGCCACCCTAGGTAAAGTAGAAAAGAACCTTGAAAAACATCTGGTTTACATCGAGGAGGCGCGTTCTGAAGGCGCCGAAGTGATCATGTTCCCGGAGCTGTCATTAACCGGTTATGCCTTGCAGGACCTGACGCCGACCGTCTCCCATCATGCCAGCCCGGATGACCCGGTCTTCAAACCCTTGCTCGATGCCAGTAAAGATATAGATGTGATTGTGGGTTTTGTGGAAGAGGATACCCGCAACCGGTTTTATATCGCCTCGGCATACCTTTCCAGCGGGAAAGTTGCCCATGTCCACCGCAAAGTATACCTGCCGACATACGGCCTGTTCGATGAAGGGCGTTTCTTTGCGCTTGGCGATGAAGTACGTGCGTTTGATACCCGCTTTGGCAGGGCCGGCATGCTCATCTGCGAGGATTTCTGGCACGCCTCCACCCCCTACCTGCTCTGGCTGGATGGCGCAGACCTGTTTTTCTTCCTCTCTGCTTCTCCCGGGAGAGGATTGACCAGTGATCCACAGCTGGAGAATGTGCGCTGGGTTGAGCACATCAACCGTGCCTATGCCAGCCTTTTCACCTCCTATGTGTTCCATTCAACCCGGGTAGGCTTTGAAGACGGGTTAAGTTTTGCGGGCGGGGCTTCAGTGTTTGACCCTAATGGCGATATGATCGCTGTTGCCCCCTATTATGAAGAACGCCTGATGCTGGTAGATGCAGATCTAAACCAGCTTCACCGCACGCGCTCCCGCCTGCCGCTGCTGCGTGATGAACGCACTGTCCTGGTGCAGCGCGAGCTGGAGCGCGTCCTGACCGATCAACTGCGCGACAATGTACGCTGAAAGACAGGTTAAGATGAAGGAACTCTCCCTGACAATTGATACCGACCTTGCCCGCAAAGTCCTTACCGGTTTCATAAAAAGTGAGATCACCCGCATGGGCTTCAGCCGCGCCCTGCTTGGTCTTTCCGGCGGGCTGGATTCCGCCCTGTCCTGTTTTCTGACTGCCGAAGCACTCGGACCGGGCAATGTGCTCGCCATCCGCATGCCTTATTCCGGCTCCTCCCAGGCATCCATGGACGATGCCCAGAAGGTGATCGACGCCACCGGCGTGCAAAGCATGACGGTTGAGATCACCGAAATGGTTGACCCCCTCTTTACCCGTTTTCCCGATATGAGCCCTCTGCGCAAAGGAAACATCATGGCCCGCCAGCGCATGATCGTCTTGTATGACCAGTCGGTGGCTTTTAATGGACTGGTTATCGGCACCGGCAACAAAACCGAGATCCTGCTGGGATACTCAACTGTTTACGGTGATGCTGCCTGTGCCATCAACCCCATGGGCGACCTGTACAAAACTCAGGCGCGCCAGCTGGCCAGGGCTATGGGGGTACCGCGCGAGATCATCGAAAAGGCGCCTACGGCTGACCTGTGGGAAGGGCAGACGGACGAAAGCGAGCTGGGGTACACCTATGCCGAAGTTGACCGGCTGCTGTACCGGCTGATTGACCAGCGTTACACCCCGGCTGAATGTATTGAAGACGGGTTCAGTGAAACCTTCGTCCACTCGGTGGTCGAGCGGGTGCGCCGCAACCAGTTCAAGCGCATGATGCCCCCCATTGCCAAGCTGAGCAACCGGACCATCGGGTATGACTTTTTATACTTGCGGGATTGGGGAACTTAGGGAAGGGGCTGCTTGATTTTCAGACCCCCAGCTCTCCCCATTCATTGAGCAGGACATCCAGTTTTTTCTGCAGCTTCAGGTAATTCTGTCCCAGTTTTTGCACCACCCCCGGGTCGGCTGGCGGGTTTTCCAGCTGGCGGCTGATGTCTGCCATTTCCCATTCCAGTTTGGTAATCGCATCCTCGAGTGCTTCCTGCTTTTCCTGCAGGCGCTTTAGCTGGTGTTTGCTCAACCCTTTTTCGGCGCTGGCTGGCTGATGCACCGCTGGCTGCAGAACCCTGACCGGGGCTGCCTGCCCCTGCTGCAGGAAAGTACGGTATTCGCTGTAAGTTCCCATGAAAGTGCGCAAGCGCCGCTCTTCCGGTTTGACCTCCCAAACCTGGGTTGCCAGAACATCGATCAGATAGCGGTCATGCGATACCAGCAGGATCGTGCCGCCAAATTCTGCCAGCACCCGCTGCAGGATCTCCTGCGACGGCAGGTCAAGGTGGTTGGTTGGCTCATCCAGCAGCAACAGGTTGGCGCCCTGCAGCGCCAGGCGCGCCAGCGCCAGGCGGCCGCGTTCTCCACCTGAAAGGACGGCCACCGTCTTGAATACATCATCCTCCGTGAACAAAAACCTGGCCAGGTAATCCCGTATCTCTCCCGGCAGCATGTGGGGAGCCAGTTCCTCGATCTCTTGCATCAGGGTGAGTTCGGGTTTCAAACCTTCATGCGCCTGGGCAAAATACCCGATCTTCAGGCTCGCTCCCAGGCGCACTTCCCCCGCCAGGGGAGGGATCACTTCCAGTAATGTTTTTAGAAAAGTGGTTTTACCGGCACCGTTTGGCCCAATGACAGCTGCACACTCGCCACGCTTGAGCAGCAGGTCGGGAGCTTCAAATAGAACCTGCCCGTCATCCTGGTACCCCACTTTGAGGTCGAATGTACGCAGCACCAGGTCGCCAGCCCGCAGGCTGGTTTGCATTTGCAGGCGGATGGTCTTGGTATGCTGCGGAGGCGCCAGGCGGGCATCTGCCAGCAGCCTTTCGAGACGTTTTAGGCGCCCCTGCGCCTGGCGGGTGTTCTGCCCGGCCATGTTGCGCCGGATATATTCTTCTTCTTTGGCAATGAATTCCTGCTGGCTCTGGTAGGTGACAAGGGCGCGCTCGTAGCGTTCTTCGCGCTGCATCAGGTAGGCGCTGTAATTGCCGCGGTAGACTTCCAGGGCAGGCGTCATCTCCCAGATGCTGTTCACCACCCGGTCGAGGAAGTAGCGGTCATGCGAGACCAGCAGCACCGCTCCCTTCCATTCGGAAAAGTACTCCTCCAGCCATTCCACCGCCTGGATGTCGAGGTGGTTGGTAGGCTCATCCAGCAGCAACAGATCGGGGTCATCCAGCAGCAGTTTTGCCAGGTAGGCGCGCGTGCGCTGCCCGCCTGAAAGCTGGGAGATGGGACGGCGTTCGTCCTCACGGGTGAAACCCAGCCCGCTCAGAGTCTGGCGGATGGTGAGTTCAAAGGTATAGCCGCCCAGGGCGTCAAATTCAGCTTGCAGTTTGCCATAAACCGGCATGACCTCATCTGCCCGCCCGGGTTCAGCCATCTGGTGTTCCAGGTCAGCCAGTTCGTGCTGCTTTTTAATCAGATCAGCGAATACGGTCAGGCATTCTTCCCACAGGGTTTTGCTGGAATCCAGGTTGGCTTCCTGCGGCAGGTAACCGATGCGGATGTTGCGGGCCCGCACCACCTTGCCGCTGCTGGCATCTTCCAGCCCGAGCAGGATGCGCAGCAGGGTGGTCTTACCCACCCCGTTTGCTCCTACCAGCCCGATGCGGGCGCGCTGCGGGATACTGAGCGAGATATCGCTGAAGATATCATCAGGACCAAAAGATTTGGAAAGATTGGTGGCATGCAGGAGGGACATGACTGGACTCTCGCCGGTAGTATACCATAGCGGTTGATTCTGCTTTTATCCTGCACCGGTGATTGTGGTACACTCTCACGCGGAATGGACGAGAAGGCGTTAACCACCCTGGAATATCCCAAGATTCGCGAACGGCTGGCAGGATATGCCTCTTTCAGCCTTTCGGCAGACCTGGCACGGCAGTTGACCCCGGTTTCATCGCTGGAAGAAGCCCTTGTAAAACAGGCGTGCACCCGCGAAGCGCGTTACCTGCTGAGTATGAATGATTCGGTAACCATCGGCGGGGCGCGCGACATCCGCGATGCCATTGACCTGGCACACCGGTTTGGGGTGCTGGACAGCCCCACCCTGCTTGAAGTGAAAAATACCCTGGTAGCTGCCCGCAACCTGAGCCGTGTCTTCAGCAAGACCGGTGGGGAGTATCCCGCCCTGCAAATCATCGCTGCTCCGCTGCCCCCGCCTGCCGGACTGGTGGACTCGATCAGCAAGGCTTTATCAGACAAAGGCGAGATCCTGGATAATGCCTCACCCAGGCTGGCTGCCATACGCTCCGAGCTGGGGGTAGCCCACGAAAGGCTGCTTTCGCGCCTGCAAAAACTGGTCAACGACCCGCGCACTGCGCCTATGTTACAGGAGGCTTTGATCACCCAGCGCAACGGGCGCTATGTCATCCCGTTGCGGGCTGAATATAAAACCAAACTGCGTTCGATTGTGCATGACCAGTCTGCATCCGGGGCCACCTTTTTCGTGGAGCCGCTGGCGGTGGTGGAGATGAACAACCGCTACCGCGAGCTGCAACTGGAAGAACAGGAAGAGGAGCGCCGCATCCTGGCTGACCTTTCCGCCCAGGTTGGCGCTCAGGCGGAAACCCTTTTAGCCATGCTGGAAGCCCTGGCGCAATTCGACCTGGCGCTCATGTGCGCCCGTTTTGCAGATGACCTGCACGCGGTTGAACCCGTGCTGGTGGCTGTGACCCCCAACCGGGATGACCACCCCGGCACCACCATCCGCCTGTACCAGGCGCGCCACCCCCTGCTGGATCCCGCCCACGTGGTTCCAGTGGATGTAGATTTGGATGCGCAGACTTTTTCGCTGGTGATCACCGGGCCAAACACCGGAGGCAAGACCGTCACGTTGAAAACAGTCGGCTTGCTGGTGTTGATGGCGCAATCCGGGTTGCACATACCTGCCCAATCGGGTTCGAGCCTCAGCATCTTCCAGGATGTGTTTGCCGACATCGGCGATGAGCAATCAATCGAGCAATCGCTTTCGACCTTCTCAGCCCACATCACCAACATCGCCCGCATCTTCAAGGCAGCCGGCAGGGAGACCCTGGTGGTGCTGGACGAGCTGGGAGCCGGCACAGATCCCCAGGAAGGGGCAGCCCTGGCGCGCGCCCTGCTGGATTACCTGGTGCAGCGCAGGATACCCAGCCTGGTCGCTACCCACTACCCCGAACTTAAATCTTACGCCCACACCACCCCGGGTGTGACCAATGCCAGCATGGAATTCGATCTGAAGACTCTCCGCCCAACCTATCACCTGATGATTGGGCTGCCGGGCAGGTCAAATGCTTTGCTGATCGCCGAAAGGTTGGGATTACCGGCAGAGATCCTGCAGGCAGCCCGTTCCGAGATCCACCCGGACGATCTGCGGGTCGATTCGCTCCTGGATGAGATCCACCGCCAGCGCGACTTTGCCCGCCAGGCCCGCGCTGAAGCGGAGAAAGCCCGCAAGGATGCCGAACGCATGCGGTCTGAACTGGCGCTCGAATTGGAGAGGATTGAAGATCAGCGTTTGCATACCCTCGAGCAGGCCCAGGAACAGGCCGAAGGTGAACTGGCTGACCTGAAAGCGGAATTGGAAGAAGTGCGCCGTGCATTGAATAAAGCCCGCCAGCCGCTGGAAGAGGTAAAAAGCCTGCAGCGAGAGGTAGACAACCTGGAGGATATCGTTCAGAAGCCTATCCGGCGAAAAGCTACCCCATCGGCTCGCGATGATGCCTTGCATGTAGGAGAGAAGGTTCGCCTTCGCAGCCTAAACCTGCTGGGTGTGGTTACCGCCATCAGTGAAGATACCGTGGAGGTTCAAGCCGGACCCCTGCGGGCGCGCGCCCGCTTGGCGGATATCCAGCGCTTGCAGCCTGCCGCGGAAGAAACAGCACTACCGGGTGCGCGCGTAAACCGGAACCAAGCCCCGGGAATGGAGATCCACCCGGCACCCGGAATGGAAGTGGATGTGCGCGGGCAGCGGGCAGAGGAAGCCCTCGAAATTGTACAATCACATATTGAAGCAGCCTACCTGGCAGGTCAGCCGTTTGTGCGCATCATTCATGGTAAAGGTACCGGCCGGCTGCGCCAGGTGGTAAGGGAAGCCTTGAGGCAGTCGCCGCATGTACGCACCGTGGAAACAGGGCAGGAAAGCGAAGGGGGAGATGGCGTTACGGTTGCTCTTATCAAGACGGATTAAGAAAAAAGATCGTTAGCGTAGTGCCCCTTTCGCTAGCGATCTTTTCGCACATAGCCCCTGCGCTATATGCAGCTACTGATAATGTAACAATATTATTCTCCAATAATACCAGAGAAACGTGGACAAAGCGTGGACAAATTCAATCGCCACCCCACCCAAAAGTGATATCTCGGTGATAATTTGCTACAAGCTCAGCCAAGCGCACGTCATCAATTCCAGCCGACATCCCGGCCAGGATATCCTTGATCCTGTTTTCCTGGAGTTGCTTCTCCTCCCGGCTAACGGCGTACCTGTGCAGAAGGGTGCGCGCCTGGATCTCCATCCACACCTGCTGTGATTTATCTGCATCCCTGGCCAGCTGTTCAGCGAGGGATTTAACCTGCCCAATCTCCTGCCGGCGTTCTGCCAGCCTGCATTTTGCCAGCAGCAGTAATAGCCTGGCGGCGCTTATCCCGCATTCCTGCACTTTTTGCTCCAGCGCTGCGATCTGTATCGCTGCCTCTTCTTGCTGCCCATGCTGGATATCCCAGATGGCGCTTATGATTTCGGCTGGCAAGGACAGGCTGAGCATGTTTTCCTGGCGCGCAGCTAGCAAAGCATCCGAGTAGATCCTGTTCCCTTCTTTCACCCTACCTGTAAACCGTTTTACCATCCCCAGCCAGAGCCGGTTATCAAGCACATCGTAACTGTTTTGGCCTCTGCTTGAACCAGCAATAAATTCTTTTTCTGCAAGGAAATAGTCACCCAGATTAACCAGCATCTCTCCGTAAACAGCATGGGCAGTGGAGCTGATCTCTGCATTGCCGATTTGCTTTTCAACCTCTTTGATCTTATTAAGCTGGTTTATACATTCACCCAATCTGCCCATCGCCAGGGCGGTTCGGGCATATACCAGGTGAAAATACAATATAGCCCTGCCATTCCGCATTATCCTGGCGGTATCCATATTCTCATGATAGATCCGGATCACATCCGGATAATGCCCCAGGTAATACAAAGCCATAGCTGTGCTGATATTGGCCGACAGGCAGCCAAAGGAAAAGAAAGCAAGGTCACTGCTTCGGTACGCCTCCAGTGAGATTTCCAGCCCGATTTCGGGTTGACCGCAAAGGATATACAGGAAAGCGAGCTCCACTTTCGCCTGGATTCGCGTTAGCAGGTTCTGTGCAGATTCACCATCATTTTTGTCCATCTCCAGAGCCTTGAGATACCATTCTTTTGCCTGCTGGTACCTGCTGATAAACATGAAAATAGATGCGGTCCTGATACTGGCAATCATCTGGTCATATACACTGGTAGACTTGTCCAGAAAGGCGTGCGCCCTGTCCATGATCTGGAGTGCAGTATCAATCTTCCCGTTCAGTGCCTGCAACAAGGCAAGTCCGCTTAATCCAGCTCCTGCCAGCTGCGGGCTTTGCTTTTCCTGCCCAGCCTGGTACAACCGGGTGAACGCCCGCTGCATGGTTTGCAGGTCACTTCGCATGACTGCCAGTTCACCCCACAGGGAGAAAACAGCGTAAATATCCTCTGGTGGATTATCCTGCACTTGCCGCAACAGGCTGTCAGCCAACTCCAACTGGGCAAAACTTTCATCGGGGAATTGGGCCTGCCAAGCAGCCCGGGCGGCTTTGACGCGGTACTGGATCGCCTGCGAGGAAATTCCCGCCTGTTCAAAATGGTGCGCTATCCTGGCAAGGTCCTGGCTTGTGCTGCTGTTCCGTTTCGCCAGGATCTCTGCTATCCGTTCATGCAAAAGCCTTTTCCTGGAGGGGTAAAGGACACCCTCTACCGTCTCGCGGATTTTTTCATGGGTAAAGGAGTACACCAATCTCTTTTCCCTGGTGATGGGCTGCAGCAAGTGGTGTTCTTTATCCAGGCTTTCGAGTGTTTCGGCAACCAGTTCCGGTGAATTTCCGCTGACCTCTGCCAGCAATTCCGCATCAACATCGTTGCCATACACAACAGCTATGTTTACCAGGCTGCGTTCAGTGCGCGTCAGCAGCTGAAACTTTTCCTGCATGATGCCAGCAAGAGTATGGCTGCCGGAAAGGAGGTGTATAGATTCTTCCAGCGGCCGGCCGGGGAACTGGCCCATGGCAGAACGAACCATTTCAATCAAGATGAGCGTATTGCCTGCGGACAACAATTTTAGGTACTCGTTCAATTCTGTCGAGGTTTTCTCGCCTGATAAGAATTGGGTCAGGTGACCGATATCGGTCGCTTCCAGCGCTTCGATTGCGACTACAGGCAGGCTCATTTCAGCCCGCAGGTCATTAAGGAACTGATCCAGCGCCTCTGCATGAATTTCGGATCTGAAGGTGATGACCAGCCTGCCGGCTTTTCGGAAGAAACCGCGCTGGGCAAGGTGCAGGATTGTGCTGTACGAAAACTGGTCGCACCACTGTGCATTATCCAGGGCTACAACCATGTTCTTTTTATGGCTGCAGATGAGCAGCAGCTGGTACACTGCTTCGTTGATGGTCTGGCTTTTTGAGTCGAGCTGGATACCGGCTAAAGAGGCATCTTCGGGGTAAGCCAGGGAGAGTTCGGGCAGGAGCAACGCCAGTTCCCGGCGGTGTTCTGCCTTCAGTTTTTGCCATTCATCCTTGCGGACCGCCTGCCGCAGCAGTGCAGTGATGGCGCTGTAGGTCAACTCTTTTTCCAGGGCTTTGGCGGGCATATGCATAAAACGAAACCCGGGTGTATACCTGTTTTCCAATTCATGTATCAGGCGGGTCTTGCCGGCTCCGGCTCCCCCGCTGATGACAACCCCTTCGCCATTCTGGATGACCTGGTCAACTGCTTGAAGGACACCCGCCTGCCCGACAAAAGGTGTCTCCAGGAAAGATTCGATATTCCTCAAGACAACCTCGGGCAGGTTCCCTTTTGTGTGCTGCTGCATGCGTTGGCTCATGTGTTCGAGGGCAGTCGGGAGGTCGCCCAATCCTGCTTTTTCATAGCGAGCTTGCAGGTAGCGCAAATGCATGTTTGCTTCCGGCAGACGGTCCATTTCGACCAGGGTTTCCAAGTAGTGCAGGTTTAACTCGGGGTTCAATTCATCAGTTTGCAGCCCCAACTGGATCCACTCCAGGGCTTGCATGGGATTGCTGTATACCAGGGAATTCTCTGCCAGCTTTCCCAGCAGGTACTGCCGGTCCAGTTCAAGCTGCTGCCCGGTTTTGATGACCCAGTCTGCATATTCCCCTTCCGGCGGCAGGTCAATCCCGTACAGGAAACGGGGAGAGCGCCAGAGCTTGACCGCTTCCTGCATCAACGCCAGCGTGGCAGCTGGAATGGGCTTGTAAGACGGCCATACAATCAAGGACCGTTTAATGGAAGCAACTTTGCCCGTAAAATCCCTTACGTCCACATAGGTCCTCTCGGGATCAAAGAAAACCTGCGTGCCGTATTTCATCAGAATGTCTCTTTGGGGAAGCTGCTCTCTTAACCTTCGCAGGGTGTCTCGCAGGTTGCTGGTCGCCTGTGGACCATCCACTTCCGGCCAGAAGAGAGATGCCAGCTCGCTGCGCCCGACACGCTCCGGGGCTGATGCCAGGTATACCAGCAAATGGCGCACTATCCGCCTGGTGATCGCAAAAGATACTCCGTTATAACGGGTTTCAGGCTGCCCGAGCAGTAAGATTTCCAGCATGTTTCCATTGTAATAGATTCAAGTGAGTTTTATTGCCCTGGCTGCTCAGGTATAATCAGCAGCAGGTATGAAAAGACTAATGCTTATCGGATTGGTCCTGGTCCTGTCAGCCGCCAGCTGCAGCGTACCACCCACGTCCAGTCCTGTCCCTACTGACACAATGGAACCGTTTTCTCAGCCCACAGCCACCATTGACTGGTTCCCGACCACACCCACACCCACACCAACCCTGGCGCCAACCCTGGAACCCACCTCGGATATGCGGCCCGGGTTAGGGAAGGTGATTTATGAGGATGACTTTTCTGACCGCAGCAGCTGGGCTACCGCTGTGACGTATGACGGGAGTATCGCCTACGGGGTGAACGAGATCACCCTGGCTATTTCCAAACCGCAAAGAACCTTACAGACCCAGCCCCAGAACCTTCAATTGGACAATTTTTATCTCGAGATCACTGCCAACCCGTCGTTATGCAGTGAGAACGACGTGTATGGCATCCTTTTCCGGGTAAACTCGCCTTACGACTACTACCGGCTGCTGTTCTCCTGTGCCGGCAAAGTGCGGATCGAACGTGTCCAGCGCGCCGCTGCCAGCCCGCTGCAGGATTGGGTGTACGCGGGAAAGATCCCGCCAGGTGCACCCCTGATGGTAAACCTGGGGTTATGGGTTTCAGGCAGCAGCATCCGGTTATTTGCTGAGGATTTTTTCCTGTTCGAGGTGGAAGACAACAGTTTCACTTCCGGCGGCATAGGCTTGTATGCCCGCTCCGGAGGGACTACTCCCCTTACGGTGAGTTTCCGCAGCCTGTCCGTTTATGAACTGGAGACAACCACACTGCGCCCTTCAAAAAGCCAGACCTTCACCCCGGCGTCCAGCGGCACCCCAACCCGGACCCCAACTGGTACTGCCCCCACCCGGACGCCCACTCCCTGAATCAGAACGTGCCGGCAGCTGCCCGGTAAAATGCTGCTTTCCAATTTCGTGTACAATACATTTAACAAGTTGTGATCGAGCCAGTGTTACAGGAGGATACTATGTTCCATACCATCATCATCGTCGGAAATTTGGGAACTGAACCGGAAATGCGGTACATCGCTAGCGGGCAGGCTGTCACCAAGTTCAATGTCGCCAGCAACCGTAATTACCGGAATTCTGAAGGGCAGACTGTTAAAGAGACCATCTGGTTCAGGGTGACTGTTTGGGGTAAACAGGCTGAATCAGTGAATAACTTCCTGCATAAAGGCAGCAAAGTAGTCATCGAAGGCCGTTTGAGCCCTGACCCATCCACCGGGAACCCGCGCATCTGGAACCGCCAGGACGGATCACCCGCGGCTTCTTTTGAGGTGACTGCCTCCACAGTCCGCTTCCTTTCCTCCCGAGGTGAGGGCGGGGCTGGTGAAGAAGCCGGCGACGTACCTGAAACAGATGCGGGAGACGAAATCCCATTCTAGGGATGAGTCCCGCTCCAGGTCAATCAAAAATGAATGCCGTTAAGATCGACATACCGGCTGATTCGCAGCCGCAGTATACCAATATCGTGCGCATCAGCCATTCACCTGCTGAGCTGGTTTTCGATTTCGCCCAGCTGGTGCCCTATACCCAGACCGCAAACGTGGTCTCGCGCCTGATCATGTCGCCCGTAGGTGCCAAGTTATTCCTGCGGGCGCTGGCAGATAACCTGTCCAAATACGAAGCCAACTTCGGCGAGATCACCCTGCCATCCAGCGGTGCCCTGGCAAATGACCTGTTCCGCACCATCCAGCCGCCGGAGAACCCTCCAGAAACCCCATGAAAAACTTACCCTTAATTGCAGAACAGATTCGTGAAGCCTTCGATATCCGCACGCAGGTGCGCGACCAGGCCCTGGTGCGTTCACGCGCCCTTACCCGCCACTGCGCCAATTCCATCCGGGCCATTCACCGTTCCGAAGAGGACGCCGCCAATGAACAGCTGGCACAGGCTGCAGAACTGGTCGTTCTGCTCAAGCAGGAATTGCAGCCTTATCCCAGCCTGTATTATGCCGGCTATACCCAGGATGCCATCAAGGAATTTGTTGAAGCCAACTGCACCATTGCCTTGATCCTTAACCAGCCGCTGCCCCAGCCTGATGAACTGGACGTGGAGTATGCCACCTACCTGAATGGGTTGGCTGAAGTGACCGGCGAGCTTCGCCGGCATTGCATGGATATCCTGCGGCAGGGGTATTCCGATGAAGCAGAACGCCTGCTTGCCTGCATGGATGACATTTACGATGTGCTGGTCACCCTGGATTACCCGGATGCAATCACTAACGGGCTGCGCCGCCAGACAGATGTGGTGCGCGGCATCGTGGAACGCACCCGGGCAGACCTGACCCTCAGCTTGCGCGAACAGGACTTGAAAGCAGCCATGGATGAATTGCGCTCCCAGCTGCCGGGAGGAAATGCCTGACCATGCGCATCCTGCGCGCCTCCGAACTGGGCAGTTTTCTGTATTGCCAGCGCGCCTGGTGGTACAACGCCCAGGGGCTTGAACCGGAGAACCGGACCGAACTGGCTGCTGGCAGCGATTTCCACCACAGGCACGGCGCCGGTGTATGGCAGGCGCGTTTGCTCTCCGGGGCAGGGTATGCCTTGCTGGCTGCCGCCCTGGTCGTTGCTGCTGTCGCATTGACCCTCCTGGTAATCCATTAATCGAAAATATGACCTGGCTTTTTATCCTCGCGGGTGTTCTGGCGCTTGCCGCAGTTTTTCTGCTTTGGCAGGCAAACCGCCAGCGGGCAGAGAGCGGGTTGCCCCTGGGGCGGATTGTGTATGATGACAGCGGCGGGCGCAAGCGTCTGATTGAGCGCCCCCTCTTTGAACCCACCCTGGGGATCACCGGTAAACCGGATTACCTGGTAGAACATAAAGGCCTGCTCATCCCGGTTGAGGTAAAGAGCAGCGCTGCCCCCGCCCAACCGTATGACAGTCACATCATGCAGCTGGCAGCTTACTGTTACCTGGTAGAGAAAACGCTGCACCACCGACCAACACACGGCATCATCCGCTACCGCAACCGCAGTTTTGAGGTTGATTACACGCAAGAACTCGAAACCCAATTCCTTGACCTGGTGATGGAAATCCGCCAGGTGGAAAAATCCGCTGAAGCAGACAGGTCGCATGACTATCCTGCCCGCTGCCAGGGCTGTGGCTACCGCAGCACCTGCGATCAGCGCCTGTAGAACCCTGCCTGTTGACAGTGGGGTTTGACGGCTGGATTAACGTTATAATAATTCGAAATGGTCCAGAATCAGAATATTCCCCGCAAGATCATCCTGCTTTCGCACCCGAACCTGCCCGATTCGATTGAAGAATCGCATCTCCTGGCAGATGTGCTGCAGCAAAACCAAGTTGAAGTCTTTTTTGCCAGCTCGTATACCGATGAAATCCTGGTCACCCAGGTACGCTCTGGAAAATTTGACCTGCTGATCGCCCTCGGTGGGGATGGCACCGTGCTGCGTGCTTCACGCCTGTGTGCCCCGGCCGGGCTGCCCATGCTGGGTGTCAACGTGGGTAATTTCGGATTCCTGACGGAAGTCCAGCGCACCGGCTGGCGGGAGGTCCTCCCGCGCCTGCTGGCAGGGGATTACCACCTGGAAGAGCGCATGATGCTGCACATCAGCCACCTGCGCCGCGGCAAGGTCCTGGATGAATGGGAAGTACTGAACGAGGTGGTCGTCTGCCGGGGTGAGATGGTGCGCCCGGTTAACCTGGTCGCCCGCGTGGAGGGCTATACCCTGGCTTCCTATGTTGCCGACGGACTGATAGCCTCCACCCCGACCGGATCTACAGCGTACGCCCTGGCAGTGGACGGCCCCGTGCTGCCGCCCGAGTTGCGCAACATCCTGCTGGTTCCCATTGCCCCGCACATGTCATTCGACCGGGCAATCGTGCTTTCCGAGGGGGCGGAAGTTAACATTACTGTGCAGACCCGCCATGACGCTGTTTTGAGCGCAGACGGCCAGCCGCCGGTAAAGGTCGTAAATGGCGATGAGGTCCTGGTTAAAGCCAGCACCCATCCAGCCCGTTTCATCCGTTTCCAGGACCCGGGATACTTTTACCGCACCTTGAACCAGTACACTGAACAAACCCCGCGTACATATGGTGATACCTGATGAGCTTTAACCAACCGGATAAACCAGGTGACGAAGTTATTGACGTTACCCCGATAGATGCCCCCCTGTTTTGTTACAACCACCCCCAGAGGGAAACCCTGCTGCGCTGCAACCGCTGCAGCCGCCCGATTTGCATTGACTGTGCAGTGAAGACGCCTACCGGCTACCGCTGCAAAGAATGCGTCCGCAATCACCAGAAGGTTTTCGAAACCACCCGCTGGACAGATTTTCCCCTGGCAATTGTTATTTCCCTGGTACTCTCCTATTTCGGCAGCTATGTTACCCGCTACCTGGGATTCTTTACCATCTTCCTTGCCCCCATCGCCGGCATCATCATTGCCGAAGCGGTACGCTGGGTCACCCGCCGCAGGCGCTCCATCCAGCTTTTCCGCCTATCTGCTGCCGCGGCAGCCTTGGGAAGCCTGCCGCTCCTGGTTCTTCAGCTGCTGGCTCTCATCGCCATCCTTTCCAGCGGGGGCGGCCTGGGCAGCGGCTCGATTTTTGGGATTGTCTGGAGTGGCTTATACACCATCCTGGTGACATCGTCTGTGTACGGCCGGCTGGGCGGTATTAACATCCGTTGAGTTACAGGTCCAAAGCAATGATCACCGAACTGCGCATCCAAAACTTTGCCATCATCCAGGAGCTGGAACTGAAGCTGTCAGAAGGCTTAACAACCTTTACCGGCGAAACCGGCGCAGGCAAGTCCATCATCCTGGATGCGATCGAAGCGCTGGTGGGCGGCAAGACCGACCCGACCCAGATCCGTGCCGGTGAAGATAAAGCCATCCTGGAAGCTGCTTTCAGCATTGCACCGGAAAAAAACACCTCCCTGGTCGAAATCCTCAAACGCGAGGAACTGCTGGATGACCTGGCTGTCATGACCGTTGGACGCGAGATCCGCCGCGAGGGGCGCAGTGTGGCGCGAATTAATGGGCGTAGCGTTTCCATTGCACTGCTGCGCGAGCTTGGCTCACTGCTGGTAGATATCCACGGGCAGTCGGAACATCTTTCACTTCTCAACACCCGCCACCACATTGAACTGCTGGACAGTTATGCCGGCAGTGATGAAGCACTGACAGCCTACCGCCAGGCTTATCACAACCTGCAAAGCTCCCGGCGTGAGTTGAATACCCTCAGGCAGGAGGAACGTGATGCGCTGCAGCGCAGCGACTTGCTGCGTTTTCAAGCCCAGGAAATTGAATCAGCCCGCCTGCAGCCCGATGAAGAAGAACCCCTGCGCCAGGAACGCGACAGGCTGGCGAATGCCGAGACACTGGCTGCCCTGGCCCAGGAAAGCATGGTACTGCTCGATGAAGGCGGCAGCGATGTCATCCCTATCACGGACGGCCTGGGAACGCTGGTGGAAAAAATATCCGCCCTTGCGCGCATCGATAAGTCGCTAGAAGAATTGGCAGCCAACGCCAGAGGTATGGAAGAAGAACTGGCAGACCTTGGCCGCAGCCTGCGCAATTACCTGGACGGGATTGAGTATAATCCGCGCCGCCTTGAACAGGTGGATGACCGGCTGAACCTGATCCAAACCTTAAAACGTAAATACGGCCCCACCATACCCGCTATTCTGGGCTTTGGTGAAGACGCCAGGAAAAAACTGGACCTGATCGAAAGCGCCGGGGAGCGTATTGCTGAGCTGGAAAAAGAAGAGCAAGCCCGCCTGGAAAGCCTTGCCAAAGCTGCCCAAGACCTTTCAGCCCAGCGCCAGGCAGCCATTACCCGGATGGAAGAAGCCATTGAGGAAGAATTGAGTGACCTGAGCATGCAGGGGGCACGCTTCAAGGTGGAAGTGCTGCATGAAGAGGATACCCGCGGGCTGCCCTTCCCGGATGGCAAGCGCTACCGGTATGATGAAACCGGGGTGGACCGGGTGCAATTCCTGATCGCCCCCAACCCGGGAGAGGGTTTGAAACCGATGGTGAAGATCGCATCCGGCGGTGAAACTTCACGCCTGATGCTGGCCTTGAAGAATGTGCTGGCCAGGGTTGATGCAGTTCCCACCCTGATTTTCGATGAGATCGATCAGGGTATCAGCGGCAAAGTTGGCAGCATGGTGGGTGAAAAGCTCTGGAAACTCGGTACCCGCCACCAGGTATTTTGCGTCACCCACCTGCCCCAGCTGGCTGCCTTCGGCAACCAGCATTATAGCGTACGTAAAGAAGTGGAAGGCGGGCGCACCAGCACCCATGTTGCCATCCTGGATGACCAAACACGCGTGCAGGAGCTGTCACAACTGCTGGGAAATACCAGTGATGCCGGGCTGGCAGCAGCCCGGGAAACCCTCAACCAGGCACGCCAGCGCTCAAAAGCGTTATCAACCTCCTGATAGAAGTGGATTTTCTACAGTATGAATGACCGCATCCGAAAAATTGTTGTCACCGGCGTTTTAGGCGCCATATCTGCCTTCCTGGGCATCACCCACTGGGGCTTCATCCCCTGGATCACCGGGGCATCCCTCACCATCATGCATGTGCCGGTTATTATCGGGGCTGTGCTGGAAGGGCCGGTGGTCGGTGCACTTATCGGCTTGATCTTCGGCGTGTTCAGCCTGATACAGGCTGCCGTCGCACCATCTGGGCCGACAGATGTCTGGTTCACCAACCCGCTGCTTTCGGTCTTGCCACGACTTTTCATCGGCCCCATCAGCTGGCTGGTATGGAGCGCTTTAAAGAAATCCCCAGCAATCGGGTTGATCCTGAGCGGTATTACCGGCAGTCTGGTTAATACCGGGCTGGTGCTCGGAATGATCGGCATCCTCGGCCTGGTTCCCTGGCAGGCGCTGCCTGCTATCGCCCTGGCAAACGGCGTGCCGGAAGCAGCTGCATCCGCAATCCTGGTGCTGCTGGTGGTGGCAGCTGTACGCCAGATCCGTATCGGAAGGGGTAAATCGCGTTTATAAAGGAGCAAGATTTGGCACCATTTAAGTTCAGCTACTTTCAGCTGACCTTTGGGCAGGATGAAACCTACCTTCACCCCCACCTGACCTACCAGCGCCTGAAGCGTTGCGGGTATGATGCCATCGAGCTGACCCCGCCCAAAGGCCGGTATGGAATGGGTGTTTCGATCGAGGATTATGTCAAAACCCACAAACAGCTGTGCGCAGAATACGACCTGGAAGTTTCCTGCATCAATGAGTGCTGGGGTGAAGCCTGGGACCCCTACTCGCCGGTTTACAAAACCCTGACCGAACCGAAAACGGCCGCCCTGGCTGTTTCAGAGACTCACAGCGATATTGATATTGCTGCCGAGTTGGGAGCACCTTCCGTGACCATCGCGGTTGCCATCCACACCGATGTTACCGTTGATAACGTGAAAGAGTGCACCGCTGTCGCCGTGGACGCCTTGCAGCAGATGTCTGACTATGCCAGTCAGAAGGGTGTCTTCCTGGTGTTTGAGGCTACCAATCACCTCGAAATGGGCAAATTCGTCAATACCGCCCTCAATCACCGCCGGGTGATCGAACTGACGGGACGCAAAAACATCGGCATCCAGCTGGATATGTTCCACGCCAACTTTGAAGAACTCAACCCATATGAAGCCATCATGGATGCCGGCAACCTGCTCTGGCACCTGCACTGCCGCGATTCAAACTCTCTCACTCCCGGTTACGGCACGGTGGACTGGAAAGCGGTGTTCCGCGCCTTGAAGAAGATCCATTACCCGGGCTATATCACGATCGAATCCGCCCCCATGGTGCCGGACTCGGACACCGCCGCTAAAGACGGGATTGATTTCCTCAAGATCGTTGAAAGGATTGTGGATTACCAGATCACCCCGCAATACCCGAACGGTTTTGCGGTTAACCTCTAAAAGAAGGCCAGCACCAGACCGGCAAACACCAGCACCAGAACAAGAACAATCCCATCCGCCACCCTGAACTGCATCGGCAGCAGGGTGGTGCGTTTTTGGGTACTGCTGTAGCCGCGTGCTTGCATGGCGGATGCCAGGTTTTCTGAACGCTGCAAGGTGTTGACAAACAGCGGGATGATGACCGGGATGACGCGCCTGACCCGCGCCGTAATGCCCCCTTTGCCTTTACCCCATTCCGCCCCGCGTGCCGTCTGCGCCCGCGAGATCCTTTTTGATGTCTGTGCCAGCAGCGGGATGAAACGCAGCGTGACCATCACCATCAATGCCAGATCCTGGGCGGGAATCTTGAGCGCCATCAGGGGAGAGAGCAGGCGTTCAAAGGCGCGCGCTGCCTCCGAAGGTTTCAAGGTCAGCCCAGCCAGGCTGATGGTGCTGACCAGCCCGGCAAAACGCACCAGCAACCTGGCTCCGTTCAGCAAGTCATGCGGGGTGATGGTATTTTTACCCAGCTGGAGAAGCAGCGGCGTAACCTCGGTGTTGCTGTTGAAAAGCACCTGCAGCGCTGCCAGCACCACCAGGAACGGCAGAGGGATCAACAGGCTGCGCACCAGGGGCTTGAGCGGCGGTCTGGCCAGGAACACCGCCAGCAGCAGCGGCACGAACAGCAGCCCCAGGGCGGGCAGGCTGCGCGCCAGCAGATAAGCGATAACCAGGATCACTGGAGCAAGCAGGCGAGTGCGGCTGTCGAGGCGCATGTAAGGCGCACCGGTTCTGACCTCAGGCATGGGCGCTCTCCTCCAGGCTGGCAGCCAGGCAGGCTTCCAGCTCGCGCAGGGTCATTACCCCTTCGGGCAGCTGCCAGCCGGCTTTACGCATCACCCGGGCAGACTGTGCGGCTGCCGGCATCTCCAACCCGGCCTCCTCAAGCAGTTCAGGCTGTGAAAAAGCCTGCCTGGTTAGGCCGGAGAAGAGCACTTTGCCATCCTTCAGGATGGTGGCAGATTCCGTCAGTGCGGCCACATCGTTCATGTCATGGGTGGATAGCAGCAGCGTCCTGCCATCCTGCTGCATCAACTGCAAGCGGCGGATGATCTCCTTGCGCGAAACCGGATCAAGCCCGGCCGTGGGTTCGTCCAACAGCAGCAGGGGTGTTTGCAGCACCAGGGTTGAAGCCAGCGCCAGTTTACGGCGTTCGCCGCCGCTCAAGGAAAAGGTCAGGCGGTCCTTGTAGCCCTCGAAATCGAGCCCCACAATTTCCATCGCCCAGCGCACCCGTTCAACCACCTCTGGCTGACTGAGCCCCTGCATGCGCGCCCCGTAAGCCGCCTCATCCCCGGCATATTGCTCAAAAAACTGGATCTCCGGGTTCTGGAAAACCATCCCGGCCTGGCGCAGGATCTGCTGCATGCCCGTTTTCGCCCCGGTTACCTCAACCCCGCCGATGGTTATGGTTCCCTCAACTGGCTTTTCGAGACCCATCATGTTTAACATCAGGGTGGACTTGCCCGAACCGGTTGCCCCGAGCAGGCTGTGTGAACATCCCGGCATCACCTGCATGGAGACATCCTGCAAGGTGGTGTTGACCTGCCCGTCCTCCGCCTGGTACTGGTGCACAAGGTGTTCGACGGATACGACCGGATCTGCTTTCGTTGACGGACAACCCGAAAAGGCAGGCGCGGGGTTTCCCTGCGGTGCAGGCAGGCTGGCCAACTGCTCCAGCAGGGTATCCAGGCTGGCAGGCGGAAAGGTTAATGGCGGCAAGAACGGCTGCAGCACCTGGGCAATCTGGATGTACCCCGGTGCAGAAAGACCGCAGCGTTTGAGCATTGGATAATTAGAAAAGACAGCCTGCGGGGCGGCGTCTTCCACCAGTTGCCCCTGGTGCAGTACAACCACACGCTCAGCCCGGGCAGCTTCTTCCATGTGATGGGTGACCATCACCAGGGTGATGCCCTCTGCGTGCAGCCGTTCCAGCTCAGCCATCAGTTCCCTGCGTCCCTGCGGGTCTAGCATGGTGGTAGGTTCATCGAACAGCAGCAAGCGCGGCTGCGGCGCCAGGACGCCAGCCAGCGCCAGGCGCTGGGTTTGGCCGGCTGAGAGCAGGTGTGAAGGCCGGCTGCGCTGCCCCTCCAGGTTCATGCGCCGAATCACGGCATCCACCCTCTGGCACATCCGTGCCGGTTCCCAGCCCAGGTTTTCCAACCCGAAGGCGATATCCTCTTCCACTGTAGCGCCTACTACCTGGTCTTCGGGATACTGGAATACCATCCCCAGAATGGTATGCAGGGTGGACTGGTGTTCAGGCTGGCGGGTATCATGACCGCCAATCTCCACGGATCCGGTCACGGGATGCACCAAACCGGCCATCAGGCGCAGCAGGGTGGACTTGCCCGAGCCATTGGCCCCCACCAGGGCAACAAATTCGCCCTCTTCCACCTGGATATTAATCCCATCCAATACAGCCTTGTCCGGGGCAGATAGATAGGAAAAAGCTACGTCTTGCAGGGAAATGAGGGGATTTTTCGGCATGGGTGTTCCAGCAACGATTATACTGGACATTGCAGGGCAGGCAGCAGGTCAGGTAGAATGGCAAAACCAGCCTGGATGGACATCCGGGCGGAAGGGAAACAAAAATGGGTGAATTAAAAACCAGGCCAACCGCTCGTGACGTGACCGAATTTATTAATAAAGTTCAAGATGAAGAAAAAAGGAAAGATTGTTTTACCCTGGCAACCGGCAATCAATAACGGATATCTCCCAATCTGCAGGTTACAGCAGGCTACTTGATCTCTTCGTGCGGGTCAGCCACTTCCCGTTCATCGAAGACGGCGATATGGGGGGCAACCCTGGCCAGCATTTGCAGGAAATCGTCCAGCCAATAACGCCCCGAAGTGCTGCTGTATTCAATCGTGGTTTCGCCAAATGAGCCGACCAGGCGGATATAGGTTTGCATGGCGCTGACCGAAGTGATATACACCTGCTTCCCCAGGGTGTACAGGTGCGCTTCCTGCACAGCGTCCCAGGACAATGTACGCCGCATCCAGAATAAATTCCGTTTTGACAGCCCCTGCTCAGTGATAGTGGTCTCAACTGAGCCGGCAGCAAAAGACAGGCAGGCCAATGCTGCCGCCAGCCAGACCAACGGAGCGCACAGGGTGTTATTGTTGCTGCCGCTAAAGGAGCCAAACAGGTTGTAAGCGCTCCATCCCAACAGACCCAGCCCGGCAATACCGGACAGGATGCGGGGCAGGCGTGAAGATTTGATGATAATCATGGTTCGTTTCCTTTAGCACAAGTATTTGGGTGTGCTGGGATTCTAACAGATTACTTCTCCTTCCTGGTTGAAAACAGGCCTTCTCATCGGATTTTCCCTTGACAACCTGTCAAACTCGTATATACTCACTCAGTGAGTATGAGCATATCACCTGAGTATGTCCTGCTGGGTTACCTGTACAACCAGCCAATGCACGGCTACGAACTGCACCAAACTGTACAGCGCGAGTTCGGGCAGGTGTGGCATATCAGCCAGAGCCAGGCATACAACATCATCAACCGCCTGCTCAACCGCGCTTTGCTGCGGGCTGAGGTCCAGCAAGGGGAAGGCAGCCCGGATAAACACCTGCTGTTCATCACAGAAGCCGGGCGCAGCCATTTTATGGCCTGGCTCACCACCCCTACCCCTGCCGCCATCCAACCCATCCGGATCGAATTCATCACCCGCCTGGTATTTGCGCGGTCTGCCTTCCCGCACCTTGAAGGGGATATCATCAGGCAGCAGGCAGACCAGGTAAATGAGCGCCTGGCACAGTTGAATATTCAACTGGCAAGTATGCCTGCTGAAAGCACCGCTAACCGGCTGGCGCTTGAACTGCGCATCCGCTCGCTGACCAGCATTTCTGCCTGGCTGGAAGAGCTTGCCGTTACACCCATCAATAAGGAGTAGAAAATGTTGAGAAAGACACTGCAAGTATTCTCTTTTCTTGTAATTGGCATCATGCTGTTGGCCGCCTGCAGCCCGGCAGCCACCCCCACCGCCCAGATCGTCCCAGTGACGGTCACGCCGCCTGAAGAAAAGGCGACCCAGCCGCCCCAGGAAGAGGCAGGGCAAGTCCAGGTAACCATCCAGGACGCTCTCGGTCGTACCGTCACCCTTGATAAGGCACCGGAGCGCATCGTGCTGGCCGGCAAGGCTGTGATCATGGTCACCGATGCCGTCTATGCTTTCCCTGGCGCCGGCAGCAAGATCGTCGGCATCAGTAATACCAACCAGGGGAGAGGTGATTTCATATCCATCCTCGACCCGAATTATGCTTCCAAGGTCACCCTGGCAAACGATGTTGGTCCGGAACAGGTAGCTGCCTTACAGCCTGACCTGGTGATCATGAAAAGCTACCTGGCGGAAAGCCTGGGCAGCCCGCTCGAAACCCTCGGGATACCGGTGGTTTACCTCAACCTGGAGACCCCAGAACAGTACAGCACCGACCTGGCTACCTTAGGCCAGGTCTTCCAAAACGAAGCGCGCGCAACTGAACTGATTGATTATTACAATGAGACAGTCTCAAAGGTTGCATCCGCCACCGCCGGCATGGATGAAGCCGAAAAGCCGCGCGTCCTGCTACTGTACTACAGCGAAAAAGAAGGCAACGTTGCCTTTAATGTTCCGCCCAAGGGATACATCCAGACCTTC
The DNA here is from genome assembly GCA_002403095.1 of Leptolinea sp. UBA4782. Lineage (GTDB taxonomy): Bacteria > Chloroflexota > Anaerolineae > Anaerolineales > Anaerolineaceae > UBA4782. Next base: position 12,051 of record DHHC01000005.1, on the reverse strand, counting down.
CTGGTCGAAACTGCCGGCGGCTTGCCCGTCTGGCTGGATATTGAACTGGGCAGCGGCTGGACAAAGGTCGGCCTGGAACAGATCGCTGCCTGGGACCCGGACCAGATCTACATTGTCGCATATACGAAAAACGCCGAACTGGTGGTGGATGATCTGAAAGCCGACCCCAACTGGCAGGGGCTGAAAGCCGTTACCGGTGATCAGATTTATGCATTTCCCGCGGATTTCTATTCCTGGGACCAGCCGGATGTGCGCTGGGCGCTGGGGCTGCAGTGGCTGGCCTCAAAAATTCACCCGGACCTGTGGACGGATTTCAACAGCATGCAGGCTGCCATGGGCTTTTTTGAGCAATTGTACGGGATCGATAACAGCACGTTTATTGAGCTGATCTCTCCCCTGATGACGGGAATTCAATGAGGTTTCGCCGCCCCAACCGCGTGCTGTGGGCTATGGCTGCCGGGCTGGCGGTTGTCTTCCTGATTTCGCTTTTGATCGGAAGGTACCCCCAACCTGGCATAGCAGCGCCCTGGCAGATGGCTGGAGACGATCTCGCCATGCGCCTGATCTGGAACCTGCGCCTGCCGCGCCTGCTGACAGCCCTGCTGCTGGGGGCTTCTCTCTCAGCTGCCGGGGCTGCCTTCCAGATGCTCTTCACCAACCCGCTGGTGGAGCCGGGTTTCCTGGGTGTATCGCAGGGGGCCGCCTTCGGTGCAGCCCTGGCCATCATCGCCCTGGGGAACGCCGCCTGGCTGGTCCAGGGTTCTGCGGTCCTGTTCGCCTTCCTCGGGTTGGCGCTTTCGTACTTCCTGGCACGGCGGGTTCGCTTTGGCGGCTGGGTGCTGCGCCTGGTGCTGGCGGGCATCGCTGTTTCCGCTTTTTTTTCCTCCGGGGTGGGCATCCTTAAATTCCTGGCAGATCCGCTGAGCCAGCTGCCCGAGATCACCTTCTGGTTGCTGGGTGGGCTGTGGAGCATCGAATGGAAAGATCTGCTGTCAATCCTGCCCCTGGTGCTGATAGGGTTATACATCCTCTACCGCATGCGCTGGCGGTTGAATCTGCTTTCGCTGGAGGATGAGGTGGCATTTTCGCTGGGCACCACCCCACAACGCGAGCGCACCCTGGTACTGGCAGCCGGGGTGGCTGCAACCGCTGCAGTTATTTCGGTCAGTGGTATCGTCGGCTGGGTGGGTTTGCTCGTACCGCACCTGGCACGCCGCATTTTCGGCGCAGACGGGCGTTATGTCATCCCGGCATCCATCCTGCTGGGGGCAGGTTTCACGGTCATCTGTGATGACATCGGGCGCACCCTGCTGGCAGGTGAGATTCCCCTCGGGATTTTGACTTCACTGCTGGGCGCACTGGCATTCATGCTGCTGATGATGGCGCGTAAAGTGCAGGTACAGCGATGACCAGCCCCATCCTGGAATTTATAGACATCGTGTTCCGCTATGCTGGCACTCCCGGGCTGGTGCTGGATGGTTTTTCGCTGGCCATCCCTGCCGGGGCCATCACTGCCATCCTGGGGCCGAACGGCAGCGGCAAGACCACCCTGATGCGCCTGGCGTACGGAAAAGAACAGCCACTGGAGGGCAGCATCCAGCTGGAAGGAAAGAACCTGCGTGCCTATTCGCGCCGCGAACTCGGGCGCTGGATCGGGCTGGTGCCGCAGAACGAGCACCTGCACTACGACTACACCCTGATCGAGTACACTGTACTGGGCAGGGCACCGTACCTCGACCCGCTGGCAATGCCGGCTGAAGCAGATTTTGAGATCGCCAGCCAGGCGCTCAAACGGGTCGGGCTGGGCGGGATGGAATACCGGGCGGTCACGCGCCTGAGCGGGGGAGAGCTGCAGCTGGCGCTGGTAGCGCGCGCCCTTACCCAGCAGCCGCGCCTGCTGCTACTGGACGAACCCACCTCACACCTCGACCTGGCCAACAAGCGCAGACTGCTGGATATAGTCTCAGAGCTGTCAGCACAGGGTATAACGATCGTGTTCACCTCACATGAACCCGAAGCTGCCGCCAGCGTGGCATCGCACCTGGTGTTGATGCGCTCCGGCCGGGTGCAGTTCAGCGGCCCAACCTCTGAAGGCCTGACCAGTGAAAGGTTGAGCGCTGCCTACAATGTGCCTGTGCGGGTCATCCCCGTGGACGGCATACGGGTGGTGGTATGGTAGGCACTGTCCCGAAAATTGTAATCATTACGGGGGCAAGCGGCCAGGGCAAAACGCGCCTGTGCCAGGCGCTGGTTAACCTGGCCAAAGCCCAGGGGTTGGCGGTGAAAGGCATTCTTTCCCCGGCTGTGTTCACGGCTGGAGAAAAGACCGCCATTCTGGCAGAGGATGCATCAACCGGAAAGCAGCGCGAGCTTGCGCGTGTTCGCCAGGCAGGCTCTGAAGGAGAAATCCAAACCGGGCACTGGACCTTCGACCCGGGCAGCATGGCCTGGGGCAGCCGGATTCTCGCTGAAGCCGGGGAGTGCAGCTTGCTGGTGGTGGATGAACTGGGGCCGCTGGAATTCACCCAGCACAAAGGCTGGGTAGAAGGCATCCAGGCGATCAACCGCAGGCAGTACCGCCTGGGAGCGGCGGTGGTCCGCCCGGCACTCCTGGAACAAGCCCTGGTACTCTGGCCGGAAGCCACTGTGTTTACGGTAGATCGCAGCAAGGCGGCAGAAGACCAGGCAGGGGAGATCCTGAGCCTGGTAGATTTCTAAATATTGCTATTATTGGGGGTAAATTTTTTCTCAGGTTACCGGCCATTCCCTGGGCGCTGTCAAACTGGAAGTTCCTCGCTGCCGCATTTACGTTATATAATCATTTGTATCCGTACAAGCATACTATTTAAGGAGAGCCATGAAGAAGATTGTATTCATCTCTATGTTGGTTGTACTGCTATTCTCCCTGGCAGCCTGTGCCCCAACAACATCTGCTCCAGCAGAAACCGACGTTGTGGCAGAAGCAACAGAAACGCTCGTTGAAGAAACTGTAGCGCCGGCGATTGTGGGGGAGTCTGTTCTTGAGATCGACGGGAATGACACCGCACTGAACTTTACGATTGAAGAACTGCAAGCCCTGCCTGCTACAGAAGGATATGCTGGCCTTCTCAGCAGTTCGGGAAGTATCACTCCGCCTGCGCTACATAAAGGTGTATCCCTCAAAGACCTGGTCGACCAGCTGGGAGGCATGAGCGAGACGATGGGGGTGTACGTTGAAGCCGTGGATGGGTATGGCATCACGTTTTCCTATGACCAGGTTATGTCAGGCGAATTCATCACCTACGATCCAGCAAACGGAACCGAGATCTCGGTTGAGGGTCCATTGACTGCTATTATTGCCTATGAGCGTGAAGGTGAACTGCTGGACCCGGTGCAGGATGGACAACTGCGCCTGGTGATCGTCAGCCCCGAACCCGATAACCTGGTCGATGGCCACTGGATGGTCAAATGGGTTAACCACATCGAGCTGCGCGATACCGGCGCCAACTGGTTCCTTCACCTGGAAGGGGCAATCAGCGAAGAAATGGACCGGGCAACTTTTGAATCCGGCTCATCTGCCCACTGCCACCTGGAAGTGTGGACCGATGAGAACGGTGACGAATGGTCCGGCATTCCACTCTGGTACCTGCTCGGGCGGGTGGATGATGCCGTCCGCCATGAAAGCCGCGCCTTTGATGAAGACCTGGCAGAAGCCGGCTACACCATTACCATAACCGCCGCCGATGGCTACAGCATAGAACTGAACAGTCAAGATGCCGCCTTCAACGATGATTGGATCATTGCCTCGCACGTCAATGGTGAGCCGATCGCAGATAAAAACTATCCCCTGCGCCTGGTGGGCAAAGGCCTGGAAAAAGGCCAGATGATCGGCGCGATCGAATCCATCACCCTGGGGATCGAACCGATAGCAGAACCCGTCCAGGAAACACAGGTGCCGGTAACCGATATGACCGGCGACCTGGTGATCTTTGGCAATGTCGATTTCACCTTGCCCTTCATGTACGCTGAACTGCAGGACATGGATGTGGTGACCATCACAGCGAAACACCCGAAAAAAGACGAAACCCGCGAGTATCAAGGGGTCTTGCTGAAAACCCTGCTGGATATGGTAAAGCCCAAAACGGGCGCCAGCAAGCTGAAATTTATTGCCGGTGATGGATACAGTATTGAAGTACCCCTTGCAGATGTGACCGCCTGCCAGGACTGCATGCTTTCCTTTGGCGATGACGAAACGATGAACAGCGTCATGCCGGGTATGGAAAGCTCTGCCTGGGTGAAGGATGTTGTCCAGATCATCATCCAATAAGCCGTCCCAGAAAATACAGGCGGGCAGGAGAACTGCCCGCCTGTGATTACTGCTTGCACAATGAAATTAAAACAAACCAATTTCCATATCATCCTGGTGCTTATCCTGCTCAGCCAGCTGCTGGCTGGCTGCACCCCGAAAAATAAAACCCCGCTGGTGGTATTTGCAGCTGGCAGCCTGATCCTCCCCATGCAGCAGGTGGAAAAGGCATTTGAAAAGAGCCATCCGGATATTGATGTAAACCTGGAATTCCATGGAAGCATCCAGGTTCTCAGGCATTCTGCCGAATTGCATGAGCCTATCGACCTGGTTATGAGCGCCGACCATGCCCTGATTCCCATGCTGATGTACGCCCAGGACTTGCCGGGAACAGACATCCCGTATGCAAGCTGGTCCATGAAATTTGCCACCAACAGCATGTCGCTTGCTTATACACCCCAAAGCCGGTATGCAGATGAGATCACACCGGATAACTGGTTCGAAATTCTCGGCCGCGATGATGTGCGCATCGGGCTTTCAGACCCGCGTTTTGACGCTTCCGGCTACCGGACGCTGATGCTGTTGAAGCTGGCAGAACAGATGTACAGCAAAGAAGGCATCTTCTCCAGTGTTTTTGGCGGGCAGTTTACCACCCCGATCCGCGACCTGGACCGGCCTGAGCAGACCACCATCCTGGTTCCCGAACTGTTGGAAACAAAATCCGGTGCAAAGGTGTTCATGCGGGGTTCCAGCATCCAGCTGCTGGGTTTGCTTGAATCAGGGGATATTGATTATGCATTTGAATACCGCAGCGTGATCGAACAACACAAACTGGAAGAAATTGTCCTGCCTGATGAAATCAATTTGGGCAGCCCGGACCACCTGCAGGATTATGAAAAAATGGTCGTAAAGCTGGATTTTCAACGCTTCTTAACCGTGGAGCCGCTGTTCAGGGGAGAGGTGATCGCGTACGGGCTGACCATACCGGCCGATGCCCCCCACCCGCAGGAAGCAGAGCAGTTCATCCAGTTCTTGCTGGGCGATGAAGGCAGGCAGATCATGTCAGCCAACCACCATCCTCTGCTGGACCCGGTTACCGTGGACCATCCAGCCAGCCTGCCGGAATCGCTGCGGCCTCTCGTCCAGCCTGGGGGATAGAAAATGGTCAGCCGGAGACAGTGGTTCTCAACCCTGCTGATATTCCTGGCCAGTGTGGCAGTGTTGATGGTTATCCTGCCCCTGGCAGTAACGGTGTTTGCCACCGGACCTGGCGAGCTGCGTGCTGTCATCGCAGACCACGAAGTCCTCAAATCGATCGGCACCAGCTTCCTGGCCGGCATCATTGCAACCTTGCTTGGCTTTGTTTTTGGTGTGCCGCTTGCCTGGGTGCTGGCGCGCCGAAATTTTACAGGAAAGGCGTTTGTCGAGGGGCTGGTGGTTTTACCCGTAATCATCCCGCATACCGCTGCAGGCATCGCCCTCCTGATGGTGTTTGGCAGCCGGGGAATGCTCGGCAGCCTGTTTGCAAAGGCAGGGCTCTTCTTTGTAGATTCGATCGGTGGCATTGTGGCAGCAATGGTTTTTGTTGGCTTACCCTTCCTGGTAAGCGCCAGCCGTGAAGCCTTCTCGGAGGTCGATCCCGAGCTGGAAAAGGCCGCCATGATCGACGGGGCAAACCTGCGGCAGGTTTTCACCCATGTTACCCTGCCGCAATCCTGGCGGGGAGTTACATCAGGGGCAATGATGATGTGGGCGCGCGGCATCAGCGAATTTGGGGCGGTAGCCATCCTGGCATATCACCCAAAAACGGTACCCGTGTTGGTGTTTGAACGCTTCCAGGGATACGGGCTGAATGCCGCCCGCCCGATAGCCGTGATCCTCATCCTTGCCGTGCTGGTGGTGTTTATCTCACTGCGGCTGCTGGCAAACAGGAACAGGGAACCATAAGAGGATTCCCGGATTCTGAATTTCTCCAAATCCAGGAAACCTATCATCAACTTTTCTGAATAGGTTTCTCCTGATACCCCTTATTGCATCCCAGCACATAAGGTTTTATAATCATTTGTACCAACACAAGTAAACTATAAGAGGAGAATTATGAAAAAGACCCTGTATTCTTTGCTGATAGTTGTATTTTTATTCGGCCTGGTTGCTTGCGCACCGGTAACCCAGGCGCCCCCGGCAACGGAAGAGCCCGCCGCACCCCCGGCAACCGAAGCTCCTGTGGTGACGGAAGAACCCGTTGTCGCCACTGAAGCTCCCGAAAAACCTGCCCCTGAGAATCCCGAGCTGATTTTAGCAACCACCACCAGCACGCGCGATTCCGGCCTGCTGGATGTCCTGCTCCCCATTTTTGAGGAACAGACCGGCTATGTGGTCAAAATGATCGCAGTCGGCACGGGTGAAGCCCTGAAGATGGGCGAAGAAGGCAATGCCGATGTCCTGATGGTGCATGCCCCAGCTTCCGAAGTAACCTTCATGGAGAACGGTTTCGGCAAGCAGCGCGAACTGATGATGCACAACGACTTCGTGCTGGTAGGGCCGGCAGAGGACCCCGCCGGTATTAAGACTGCCGCGAGCGCGGTGGAAGCCTTTACCAAGATCGCTGAAGCCAAAGCCCCCTTCGCCAGCCGTGCGGATGATTCAGGCACCCACAAGATGGAACTGAAATTATGGGAAAATGCCGCCATCACGCCGGATCCTGCCTGGTACCTTGAAACCGGGCAAGGCATGGCAGATACCCTCAAGATTGCATCCGAGAAGTACGCCTACACCTTAACCGACCGGGCAACCTACCTGTTCCAGATGGAAAACCTCGACCTGGAAATCCTGTATGAAGGCGACCCCGCCTTCCTCAACATCTACCATGTCATCACCGTCAATCCCGACAAATGGCCGCTGGTGAACGCAGAAGGCGCCCAGGCATTCCTGGATTTCTGCATCTCCCCCGAGACCCAGGCGATCATTAAAGATTATGGCACCGACAAGTTCGGCCAGCCGCTCTTTATTGCTGATTACGGCAAGGATGAGAACAACCTGCTGGGCGAAAAACCGGCATTAAAGATCGGCGGGAATGTGGAGACTGAAGTCTCCCTCTCGTATGATGATGTCGCTGCCATGACGATGACCACGGTAAACGCCAAGCACCCCAAGAAAGACGCAGCTAGAGACTACACCGGTGTGCTCCTGAGCGAACTGCTTGCCCTGGCCAAACCTGGCGCCGATGCAACAAAACTGACCTTTGTTGCCAGCGACGGTTTCACCAGTGAAGTTGCCATGGCTGATGTGCTTGCCTGTGCCGACTGCCTGGTTGAACTGGGTGATGAGCAATCCCTGAACGCGGTCATGCCCGGTATGGAAAGCAAAGCCTGGGCGAAATACGTCGTCGAAATTGTGATCGAGTAGTTTTCCTGAATTTGCAAAATAAAGGTGGGCAGGAGCCCTGTCCACCTTTATAATTTAAGCAGGAAACGTAAAGTACACTCAGCTTCAGGAAAATAGACCATGGAAGTGATCTGGAAAGGCATACTGCAGGCGCTGGAGCTCCTCTTCTCGTTCGATACAGAGGTGCTCAAGGTCACCCTGCTTTCCCTGCAGGTTTCCGGGCTGGCAACCGCCATCAGCCTGCTGATCGGCCTGCCGCTGGGCACCCTGCTGGCATTGGGGAAGTTCCCCTCCAGGAAGTTCATCCTCAGCCTGATCAACACCGGCATGGCGCTGCCCCCGGTGGTGGTTGGCCTGGCGGTCTCCATTTTCCTGTGGCGCAGCGGACCCCTCGGCAGTCTGCGCCTGATTTACACCCCCATCGCCATCGTCATCGCCCAGACCATTATCGCCGCTCCGGTGGTCACCGGGCTGACGGCCTCAGCCTTACAATCGCTCGACCCGCGCCTGAAACTGCAGTTGCAGGGGCTGGGCGCATCGCAGGCCCAGGTGACCTGGAGCCTGTGGAAGGAAGCCCGCCTGCCCCTGCTGGCTGCCATTATGGCCGGTTTCGGCAGCGTGATCTCCGAGGTGGGCGCCTCGATGATGGTGGGCGGCAACATCCGCAACCAGACGCGCGTGCTTACCACGGCCATCGTGCTCGAGACCAGCAAAGGTGAATTTGCCCTGGCGATCGCCCTGAGCGCCATCCTGTTGCTGCTGGCATACCTCGTCAACCTCTTCCTCACCAGCGTACAGCAGAGGCGCCATTGAACCCGGACGCATTGCTATCCCTTAAAGACATATCAGTCGTCCGCGGCGGGCAGCGCGTTTTGGAACTGGATGATCTTGACATCCTGCGCGGTGAATGCCTGGTGGTGATCGGCCCCAACGGTGCCGGCAAGAGCACTCTGCTACTGACGGCTGCCGGGCTGCTGCAGCCCGCCTCCGGGAGCATGCTGAAGGGAGGCAAAGAGGTGTACTCCGGCAGCCTGCTGGAATACCGCCGAAAAACCGGGCTTGTCTTGCAGGATCCCCTCCTGATGGACATGAGCGTGTACGATAACGTGGCTTCCGGGCTGCGCTTCAGGGGTGTGGGCAGCAAGGAGATCGCCCCGCGTGTGAATACCTGGCTGGAGAAATTCGGCATAGCCCGCCTGGCAAAAAGGCGCGCCCGCTCGCTCTCGGGCGGTGAAGCCCAGCGCACCAGCCTGGCACGCGCCCTGGTGCTCGACCCCGACCTGCTGCTGCTGGATGAACCTTTCAGCGCTCTGGATGCCCCCACCCGCGCCCGCCTGCTGGAGGATTTCCACAACCTGCTGCAACAGAGCCACGTCACCACCCTGATGGTGACGCACGACTTGAACGAAGCCCTGCAGCTGGGCGACCGGGTGGCAGTTCTGCTGGATGGAAAGCTCAGGCAGGCCGGCACCCCGCAGGAAGTATTCAACTCGCCGGTGGATACCGGTGTGGCAGCCTTTGTGGGGGTAGATACGGTCATCCCGGCCGAAGTGACTGGCTCACAGGAGGGTATGCTGCAGCTGAAAGCCGGCAGCTACACCCTCGAATGCCCCGGTACAGCCAACACAGGGCAGCAGGTGCTGCTGTGCCTGCGCCCTGAAGATATCACCCTGTGGATGGACGGCGCCGCGCCCCAATCCAGCGCCCGCAACCGCATGCAGGGGGTAGTGCAGCGCTGCAGCGTGCAGGGCGCCCTGGTACGGATCCAGGTCGATTGCGGCTTCCCGGTCGTGGCGCTGATCACGCGCTCGTCCTGGATGGAGATGGGCATCCGCGACGGCGCCCGGGTGACGGTTACCTTCAAGGCCACCGCCGGGCATGTCCTGCCGCGCGCTGCTTCCAAATAATGCTTGACAGTCTGCAAGGGCACGCCTTATAATACACCTCGCATTCCTCGATAGCTCAATCGGCAGAGCGGGCGGCTGTTAACCGCTAGGTTCCAGGTTCGAGTCCTGGTCGAGGAGCCTTTTATTATTAGGGGTTGTTACTGGTCCAGCTTTAAGATCCAATAACTGAATAGCAGTATCGATTAGAAACGGGAGGGACATCATGTCGTTTCTCAAGGGCTTTCTCACCAACCTGCTTTTCATTGTGGCAATCGGAGTAGTGTTGTTTATTGTTGCTCCCGACATGATGAAACAGGTCTTCCAGCTGTATGGTGGTCTGTTTGGTCCGGTATTGGTTATGGTGTTGATCTTTGTTGCGGCACCTGCGCAGAAAAAAAGTTAACCCTAAATATGTCTTATTGTTGACACAATACGTATTACATCTAGAAAACGGAAAGCCAACTAGGTAAGGCGTCAACTCTTATGAATAAAAGGAAAGATGTGATAGCTAATTTGGACAATGAATCTTGTTCTAATAAGTAATTCAAATTATCTCTAACTCTCTTGCTCTTTGAATAACCCAATCTTTATCTTTACAATTTTCAAGGAATCTATAATCCTTTAGACCACTAATTTTTGATATTGATATTGATTTTTGATTTAATTCTTCAATTAATATTGTTGGCACAAAATACAAATCGAATGAATTATCATCATTCGCATGAATTCCACATACTACATCGGATGTAATAGTTGATTGTCTGTATTCTTTAGATGTGTTATCCTCTCTATCATAATTTCTATCTACCCCACCCCTCGATCCACTAACAAATGATACCGTGCTTTTCGCTGTTTTAACTTGAATTCTAATAAAATCGTCGACATCATTATGTTTTTTAACTAAAACAATATCATAAGAAGATAATGGTAAATCTACCAAAGAAACATTACTATACTTCTGCATTAAAATGCCTACAACTATATGTTCATTTGCAAATCCTGAAACTGATGCTTGCCTCCCAATATTCTCTCGTTCAGGTCTATGTGCCATATCATCTCTTTCTTAATACAACAATCCAATCGGTATTAATTCTCTCTTCTCTGGGTACTTTTATGAAGTGTTTAATAATCTCAGAGCCAAAGTAATTTTCTATCTCAAAATTGTTATCTTTTGCTATTTCCATTAAATATTTCCAATTTTCAAATACATGTCCTCGAATTTTGTTGTTTCCCACAACAATTATATATCTTGCACCAGGTTTTAAGACCCTATTAACCTCAATAATATTTTTCCTCATATCATCCAAGTATTTATAACAAATGTAAGCTCTCCTTTTGTCAATGTTATAAATACTTTGTAAAACAGCATCTATTGAGTCTATGCCAATCTTATGTAATTCTTTGTATTGATCAATTGTTACACTTTCAGTACCAACATGTAGTTTTTTTAATGGTGTCAACGATCCTTCAACTAAACCTAACCAATAAGATTCTAACTGATGTGTTCTAGGATAATCAACTGCATTAGCATATGGAGGAGAAGTCAATGCTAAATCGAAAGTGTTATTGCCATATTCGATTTTTCTAGCATCCATTTTACTTTGTAACTCTATGTAATAATGTTCAGGAATAGCACTAGAGAAATCAATAATTTTTGGTGTCCATAACAATAGTGTTTCAACAAACCGTCTTAATGCATCGGATGGATATACTTGTTTATTGAGTTTTTTTCTTATCACTGTTCGGGTGCAATTATCATCTGCATTAGATACACCCCGAATTATTGAAGAAAAACAACATAAATAAAAATTCTTCAATTCAGTGGAACAATCTAATTCTAAAATGCTTTTCTTGATGTATGCTAGCTCTAGTATTATTTCTTTCATGAACCAATTATTTACATATGGAAATGTGGGTAATTGTTCCTTGGATATTTTTTCCGGATGAAAATTTATAATTGTCCTTACCAATTCCTCGTTGTATTCAATTAGTTCTTCATTATTGATCGGTGTAGTTTTTACATGCGCAACAAACTGGGCAAATGGTTCTATATCAATTCCAACCGAATTCCTTCTGTTTAATAATGCTTCAATATTTGCAGTTCCACTACCAGTAAAAGGATCCAGAATCAAATCACCCGGTTTTGAATATCGTTTTATTATCCATCGTGGCAATTCAGGAAAAAACTTAGCAGGATATCTATGAAAACCATGGGTAAATTTACTTTGGTCATAACTAATAAAAAGAAATCTATCATTATTTGATATTTTCAGATCAACCGGTATCTCACCATCAACGCGAGTAATATTTTCCCCGAAATCATTTGTGATTCTCTTTACATTGTCTAAAGGAATTAGACTAGCCTGATTAATTCTTTTTTTGTTTCTTTTTTGTTGCTTATCAACTTTTTCAATAATTTCATCTAACGTTAGATCGTAATATCTAAACAATGTCGTCATAAGAATTACCTCTGATAAAGCAACCTTTTTTCTGTAA
>DHHC01000023.1 GCA_002403095.1 Leptolinea sp. UBA4782 | reverse complement strand
CTCAACTTGTGCTGATGCAATGCAATACCAACTACACTGCCAGCCTGGAGAATTTCCAATACATCAATCTGCGTGTTTTAGAGACCTACCGGCAGATGTTCCCTCAGGTAGTCCTGGGACTTTCAGACCATACCCCTGGACATGCTACCGTACTGGGTGCGGTAACCCTGGGCGCCAGGGCAATCGAGAAGCATTTTACCGATGACAACTCCCGTGAAGGACCTGACCATGCCTTTGCCATGAACCCGCAATCCTGGGCAGAAATGGTGGAGAATACCCGCCGGCTGGAAAAAGCCCTCGGCTCAGGGGATAAGAAGATCGAAGACAACGAAAAGGATACCAGCGTTATCCAGCGAAGATGTATCCGGGCTGCAGATGACATTCCTGCCGGGAGAGAGATCACCCGTGACCTGCTGGATGTGCTGCGTCCCGCAACACCGGGTGGGATTAAACCAGACCAGATTGAAAATGTGCTGGGCAAACATGCCGTTGCAGCCATCCCGGCCGGGAAAGAAATCCGCTGGACTGACCTGGTGGACTGATGCGAATACTGTACTTCACCCGCGATTTCAATGCCCATGATCAGCGCTTCACCAACGCGCTGGCAAATACCAGTCATGAGATCTTCATGCTGCGGCTGGAGAGCCAGCCATTTACTCTGCTCCCAAGGCAGATCGCGCCAGGGGTGGAAGAGGTGAATTGGGCGGGGGGGAATGAACCGTTTTCCTGGTCAAAAACCTTGGACTATGTCAAAGACTTGAAAAGGGTAATCGCTGAGGTGAAACCGGATGTCATTCATGCTGGACCGGTCCATACATGCGCTTACCTGGCTGCCCTGGCGGGATTCAAACAGCTGGTTACCATGTCCTGGGCTTCGGATATCCTGCATGAAGTAAAGAATAACCAGACTCTTGCCCGGACGGCACGCTATGCCCTCAAACGCACTTCTGTCCTGGTGGGAGATTGCCAGGCAATGGCAAACATGGCTGTGGAAACATACCATTTTCCAAAGGACAGGATCGTCCTCTTCCCCTGGGGCGTGGATTTGGAATTATTCAAGCCAAATGGGGTTCCCTACCTGCGCAGCGAACTGGGTTGGAAAGATGCATTTGTCTTCTTGTGCCTGCGGTCCTGGGAACCTGTTTACGGGGTTGACCTGGTAGTGGAAGCCTTTGCGCGTGCTGTTCAGGAAATTCCGGACCTGCGCCTGCTGCTGTACGGAAGCGGGTCACAAAAAGAGGTGATCCGGGATATGATTTCTCACTATGCCCTGGAGGAAAAGGTATACCAGGGGGGTAAGGTCAGCAATGCCGATCTTCCAGCGGTATACCGCAGTGCAGATGTGTACCTGACAGCTGCCCATAGTGATGGCTCATCAGTCTCTCTGATGGAAGCCCTGGCTTGCGGCTTGCCGTCGATTGTTTCGGACATACCAGGCAACCTGGAATGGGTGGAACACGACAAGCATGGCTGGGTTTTCCCGGATGGAAATACTGCCGCGCTGGCAGCTGCCATGATCGCTGCATACACCCAGAGGAAGAAATTGAAGGCATTTTCACAGAATGCACGACTGCTGGCTGAAGAGAAAGCCGATTGGAAAAAGAACTTCCAGGAGTTGCTGCGGGCTTACGAGATGGCTGTGGAGACTGCAAGGTGAGCGACCCGAAGACCGTTGCAATTATCCAGGCGCGTATGGGCTCCAGCCGGCTGCCAGGCAAAGTGCTGATGGACATAGCGGGCAAGCCCATGCTTGAATGGGTCGTCAGACGGGTCAGGCAGGCCAGGCGCGTTCATGAGGTTTTAGTAGCAACTACATCTGATACCTCAGATGATCCGGTGGCTGAATTTTGCCAGGATAAAGGCATCCAGGTTTACCGGGGTAGTACATTTGATGTGCTGGACCGTTATTACCAGGCTGCCAGGCAGTCAAAAGCCGATGCAGTCGTGCGTGTCACAGCAGATTGTCCCCTGATCGACCCGCAGGAGATCGATACCCTGCTGGTGGAGTTTTTTGACCGCCAGGTGGATTTTGCCGCCAACCGGCTGCCGCCGCCCTGGCAGCGCACTTTCCCGATTGGGCTGGATACCGAAATTGCCAGCTTCGCAGCTCTGGAGCGTGCCTGGAAAGAAGCCAGCCAAAAGCATGACCGTGAGCATGTCATGCCCTACCTGTATGAGGTGGAAGGGCGTTTCAAGATTTACTACCACAACACCAGCCCTGATTACGGACAGATGCGCTGGACTGTGGATACCCCTGAAGATTTACAGGCAATCCGGTTGATGATTTCGCACCTTGCTGATAAAGAGCATTTCACCTGGCATGATGTTCTGGATGTGGTGCAGCAAAACCCTGACCTCAGCAAGATGAACGCAGGAATCAGGCATAAAGTGTTCAATGAAGTGGACAGCCGGATGGAACAGAAAAATCAGGATGTTGAAACAGAACATTCTCAGCCTTTGATCACGATCTTTACCGCCCCGAAACCGTTTGTTGACCCTCATATCAACTTGATTCAACGGAATGCCATCGTATCATGGAGGAACCTGGGCAAAGAAGTCGAGATATTCCTTGTGGGTAATGAAAGCGGGGTAGCGGACATAGCTCGTGAATTTGGCATTAGTTATCTTCCTGAAGTTAAGAGAAATTCACAAGGAACACCGCTGGTGAGTTCGATATTCGATCTTGCCCGCAAGCACAGCCGCAGCCCTGTATTAGCATACTTGAATGCGGACATCATTACCCTGCCTGATATTATCGCTGCCACAAAAACCACCATGCAGGTAAGTAACCGTTTCCTGCTGGTGGGACAGCGCTGGGATATAGACATCCAGGAATCCCTGCAAGCCGGGAATGACCTTACCCCCTGGCTTGAAAATGAGATCAAGCTACATGGGCAGCTTCATCCACAAGGCGGCAGTGATTACTTTATCTTTCCAAGGGATACTTTTACTGAGGTGCCGGATTTTGCTATTGGAAGGGCGGGTTGGGATAACTGGATGATTTTCCATGCCCGGGAAGCCGGTATGCTGGTGATTAATGGTACCGGGGCAATCAATATCATCCACCAGCAACACGATTACCGGCACTTACCGGGTGGAAAACCGCATTACCGCACCACGGAGACATTTGAAAATGTAAAGCTGGCTGGCGGTAAGCGAACCATTTTTGATTTGAATGATTGCACCCACCGGTTTACAGGCGGAAAAGTGACGAGAAAGCCAGTTACATGGAAACGGTTTTGGCGTGAGGTTGAGGTATTTCCCCTGGTAGCAATGAAGAGTAAACCCCTGGCTCAGGTAAGTTATGCCGTCTTTCACCCGCAGAAAGCTTACCGGGAGTTGCGTGCCTGGCTGCGCGCCAGGAACTCTGTCAAGGTGGAGTAAGGCAAACGGAGCATATATGCGAATCGGTCAAAATCCGGCTAAGAACCAGAAAGAAGTCGCAAAGCCCGAGCGGATCACCGTGGCGGTTTTAAACTACATCCCGGTGCTGGCAGGCTATTACAGCCAGATGCTGGATGTCCTTAAAGTTTGCCTGGGATCCATTCGT
>DHHC01000017.1:11590-15707 GCA_002403095.1 Leptolinea sp. UBA4782 | reverse complement strand
TTTCCCAGGCATGCCCAAACCAGTTCGCTTCTGCCGGCTGGACAACGAACATATCGTCCAGTTCGACGGTTGTGCGGGCTTCATCTTCAGAAATAAGCACCTCATGCAGTTTTTCGCCCGGTCGAATACCCACAATGTTCACTTTTGCATCCGGGGCAATAGTCGTGGCCAGGTCAATCACCCGCATACTGGGGATCTTGGGTACAAATACCTCGCCGCCTTGCATCTGTTCCAGGCAGCGGATGACAAAGCGGGCGCCCTGCTCCAGCGAAATCCAAAAGCGGGTCATGCGGTCATCCGTGATCGTAACCGTTCCAGTCTGGCGCTGTTTCAAAAAAACCGGGACCACACTGCCGCGCGAGCCAACCACATTGCCATAGCGGACGCAAGCGAACCTGGTGGATGTGCCTGCGGCATAAAAATTACTCTGGACGAATAACTTTTCTGCTGCCAGCTTGGTTGCTCCATACAGATTCACTGGATTAACCGCTTTATCGGTGCTGAGGGCAATCACCCGTTCAACACCAGCATCTAGTGCCGCATCGATGACATTGCTGCTGCCCAAGATATTCGTTTTGATCGCTTCCATCGGGTTGTATTCACAAGCTGGTACCTGTTTCAATGCAGCGGCGTGCACCACGTAATGCACGCCATTCAAAGCCCTTTTCAACCGGTCGCGGTCACGGATATCACCAATAAAATAACGCAGATCAGGATGGTCGAATCCTCCCGCCCTCATCTCATGCTGTTTCAGTTCATCACGGCTGTAAACGATCACTTTGGCAGGTTGATATTCTTTTAAGATCAGCTCGATGAATTTCTTTCCAAATGAACCAGTCCCGCCGGTAACCAGGATTACTTTATCTTTCCAGTACATGTTCAACCTCTCATTTGTGGAATCGCATTATAGACTTGGTTTTCGAAGGCCTTGCCACTTCTGTGAAACCAGCTTTCTCAAACGCGGATATCTTCCCAGTGTAGTAAAACGTGTCGGAAGCCTTTCCGCCTTCATAAACCACAGGGTAAGCTTCAACAGCCGGTGCACCCTGGTTGAATGCGTACCTGGCAGCTTCCCGGATCAGCCAGGTGGTCAAACCCTGTTTGCGGTAACGTTTATCCACAAAAAAGCAGGGAATTGACCAGATCGGTAGTTCATCTACAGGTGCAAGCGAGCGCGACCGCTCCAGCGCCTGGTAAGCAGAACGCGGTTCAACAGCTACCCAGCCGACAGCCTGTTCCCCCAGGAATGCCAGTAGCCCAGGCACTTCTCCACGGCTTACCCTGTCAGCCATCATCTTGCGGTTGCCCTGGCCTTTGCTTGAATCGAATTCTGACCGTTTCATGTGCCAGAACATGCACCAGCAGCCCCCGCAGGCGCCATTTTCGCCAAACAGGTTTTCAAATGCAGCCCATGTTTGCTGTGTTAGCGGCTGAATGGTTAATTGCGCCAGGTCCAGCGGCACAAGCGCAATCTTTTTGCTCATTGGGTATCCTCCTTTGTGATCACAATCAAAGGGTATTGCCCGATCCGGCCGAAAATGCCAGGGAATACTTCTTCCTTCCAATACAATACCTTCAAAAGCAGCCTGCCAGCGGTTTTCTGGTGGATTAATGCCCTCAACCAGCGTACATTTACACTGCGCCAGCAAAAGATCCTGTAAGGTATCTTTTTTCCGATCTGCTCTTGTAACCAGCGTGGGTTCAATTTTGCGATAAAAGTACCTGTCGCGGGTTTTTGCGGCCGGGCTGCTTCGCTGCTTGCAGAAACGGGTTTGGAATTCCTGGCCGCAAATGCCTTATTGCTGACCCTTTCAACCAGGCGTACCAGCCACATGGAGACCTTCATCAGCAACGGGTCGGTCCAGCCGTTTACCACCACACCGGTGCTGCCCGGTTTCAACAGCCGGTAAAGTTCATGATAGGCTTTTACCTGGTTTTCCAGCGGCAGGTGGTGGAAGGTGTGTAAAGTAACAGCGCCATCCAAAACGTCACTGCGAAAAGGCATCCGGGAAACATCGCCTACCGCAAACAGGCCGTGCCCGCCAATGCGTTTGCGGGCTTCCTTCAGGGCAACAATAGACAGGTCCACGCACAATCGATACTGGTAGCCTTGTGAATAGGTCAGGTATTCCGGATACTGGATCGGACCGCAGCCCGCATCCAGGAGTATCTTTCCCTTTTGCAGCAAATGACGGTTAACCCGCAGGTGGCATTTATGGATGTACTCCGCTGAAACCGGACGCAGATCCTCATACCTTGCATTCTGGTAGAATCCGTCGCTCTGCATTGTCCAGCCAATTTGGTCATAAAACTGGCGGACCTGGTTGGCAATATCCTGGTTACTCATCAGCATGCACCCTGTTTATGCTTTCCAAGTCCTCAGTTAACATCCGGTTTGAAAATCTTTGCCCAATCGATCGGGCGCCCGAGAATGAAATTAAATGTTTCCTGGAATTCTGCTTTGCCGCGCTGGCTGAAAACCTGGCTGAAAGGCCGCTGCTTGAAATCATCCCACACCCGCACCAGGTGCCAGGGATAAGGCCGGGCAAAATCGAAAAAGAAGCGGTAAGCATACTGCCAGGCGGTATCTACCAGTTCAGGTGTCAGGCGGTACTCCTCTGGTTTTTCCAGCATTTTGCCTAAAATCTTGTAATACTCAACCCAGGTTGTCGGATCCTGGGTGAAACCACGGTTGCGGTAATGGGTTTTACCGCTTACGATCACAGGGATGCCCGTCATCGCCATCTCCAGCCCGACTGTGGTGGTGTATACCACTCCCATATCTGAAATTTCCACCAGGTCGTAGGTGTTGGTCGGGTCCTGCGGTTCGATCAGGCGGATATGCTCCGGCAACACCGGCAACACATCTCGGACCACATCTGCCATTGCAAGACCGTGTGTTAATACTTCTCCCGGATGGACCCGGATGATCAGTTGGGCATCATCACGACCTGCAAAATACTGCACTGTACGACTGATCCACTCCGTCATCGATTTGGAGAAGATATTCCTGCCTAGCGTCAGGCTGTCGCCCAGGACATTGGTTGGCAGCAAGACCACCGGCCTGTTGTCCAGCCCAAGGTCATTGCGGATCTTCTGGCTGCCCACTGCCGGAGTTTTCTGCCAGCGCCGGGCAAAATTTCCATAAAGGTCAGCTTTCCGCCTGGCAGCAAACAGGTCGCGGACTTCTTTTTGCTCTTTCTTGGTTAACGGGATGTCCTTACAGGCATTCCACATCGCGTCAGTATCCTGGCGCATGATTTCATCGTTTTGAGCCAGCCAGATCGTTTGGCGTTGATCCCCAAATTCATATGTGGTTACCGGCAGCCGCAGGTGACGGGCTACCCGGTATACCACCCCCATTTCCTGGATGGTGCCATTCGGCACAATCACCACATCAAACGTGTTTTCAGTCAGCATCCGGTAGGCGGTTTTTGCCGCTGCCTGGTTGCGCCGGTAGCGGAGCTGGTAAATTTCATGGTTGTGGTCGACTTCCTCAACCTGCAATGTATATTGCGAATCAAAATCTGTCACCTGGGCTACAGCAGTCTGGATTGCTGGTGGAAGGTCAATATCATTGCCGTTGACCTTCATCAGCGACTTGACCTGGATGACAGGTTCAAGCTGTTTCAGGATCTTGGCTGCATACAGTTCCTGCTGGCGCAAGTCAAACTTATTAATAGGCGCCTGCCATTCTGCATATGGCAGGTAAGCAAAAGTCACTTTGTTTCCCTGGGCAGCCAGCGCCAGGCTCATCAAGGCTGCATGTTCAATCCAGTAATGCAGGGATGTAAAAATGAAAACCCGCTTGCCTGCCGGGGCTTTTGCCTGGTACTTTTTTACATCAGCCAGCAAACCGGGAATTTCCGTTTCCAGCGATTTTAAAGAAAAATGGCTGTTGAACGGCTTATTCCACTGGCGCATCAACCAGTACAGCTCCGCTGAAAATGGGATCTGCCCTAACACTTCTTTGATGATCTCTTTGCTCTTGGATGGCATGCTATACTCTTTCAATTTCCCAGTTTAGTCTTGGACGGTAAGAACCCAAACGAGGTTCCGGCCATTGCATACCCGGTGCACCGGCAGCATCCACGTTGAACGTTAAAGCCTGTTCATC
>DHHC01000017.1:0-11557 GCA_002403095.1 Leptolinea sp. UBA4782 | reverse complement strand
TTCCTGGCTGGCGGGTGCCAAAGCGCTCAAATTCACCTGCGTCATCCGTATCGAAGGATGTAAAGATGTACTCCCCGCGGGTTGAGATCAGGTAAATACCAACCCGCAATCCGGTCATGGGAGCAAGGATGTTGTATTCAAGTTCGATCGTGGCTGTTTGAATCGAGCGGACGGTGTCAACCACCGTGCCTTCTGGATTTTTCACCCTTATCGCAACCGGCTGGAACGGGTAAGCATCCTGCGAGATTTCATCGGCATGCCACACACGCTGCCCCTCCAGCGAGTAACCGCGAGACAGGTAGTAATCAACCGCTTCACCTGAGGGCGCCCGCATGGCCAGCTTGCCTTTTTCGATCACCAGGCTCTCTTCGGTCAGGCGCAGCACAGCGGACATGTTATGGCTGACAAAAAGGACCGTGCGCCCCTGCTGGGCGACATCGCTCATTTTTCCCAGGCACTTGCGCTGGAACTCAGCATCGCCGACCGCCAGCACCTCATCCACTACCAGGATCTCCGGTTCCAGGTGGGCTGCAACCGCGAATGCCAGGCGCAGGTACATCCCGCTGGAATACCTTTTTACCGGCGTATCAATAAACTTTTCGATCTCGGCAAAATCAACGATCTCGTCAAATTTCTTTTCGATCTCAGTCCGCTTCATGCCCAGGATGGCGCCGTTTAGCAGAATATTCTCGCGGCCTGACAATTCCGGATGAAAACCGGTACCAACCTCCAGCAATGAACCAACCCGCCCGCGTATCTCGGCGAACCCTTCTGTTGGGTAAGTTACCCGTGAGAGAATCTTTAACAGGGTACTTTTACCGGCTCCGTTGCGGCCAATTACCCCCAACACCTGGCCTTGTTTGACCTCAAAATTTAATCCGCGTAGCGCCCAGATGAAATTCTCCCCGTTTTCGGCTGTGTCATCCTGGTCTTTTCGGGGTTTAAACACCTTCCCAAGCGAATCGCGCAGAGTGCCATAGGCTTCAATGCTGGTACCAATGCGGTACTGTTTTCCAAGGTTTTCAACCCTGATCACGGTATCATCCATGGCTACACCTTGTCCGCAAACTGGCGTTCCATCCGCCGGAAATAGAACATCCCGCTGATCAATAAGGCAACTGCGATCAAAGAGGATAGGATCAATGTTGGACCAGGTGCAGACTGCTGGTTCCCCAGCAGCGCCCAGCGAAAACCATCCACTACCCCGGATAGCGGGTTGATGGCATACAGGAAGCGCCACTTCTCCGGGATGAGGCTGGAGCCGTAAGCAATCGGGGTGATAAACATCCAGAATTGCGTCAAGAAAGGCGTAACATAGTTGACATCGCGGTAAAGGACATTCAATGCAGCCAGCCAGAATCCAACACCGAGTGCGGTGACCAATGCCAGCAGGATGAACAATGGCAGTGTCCAGACATTCACTGTTGGCGTGATCTTATAAAAGATCATCATCCCAATCAATACCACGAATGCTATCAGGAAATCCACCACGCCTGCCAGGATGGAAGAAATCGGCAGGATCATGCGCGGGAAATAGATTTTGGTAACCATATTCGTGTTCTGAACCAGCGAGCGGCTAGCCTGGCTTAAAGCAGAGGCAAACAGCTCCCAGGGGAGCAGCGCTGTATAGGCAAAAATGGGGTACGGGATCCCGTCTGACGGAACCTTTGCCAGGTTGCCGAAAAATATACTGAAAACGATCATCGTCAGGAATGGGCGCAGGATGGCCCAGCTTGCACCCAGCAGCGTCTGCTTGTAGCGCACTTTCAGGTCGCGCCAGGTCATGAAATAGATCAGTTCGCGGTACCGCCACAGGTCGCGCAAGTTCAAGGCGCTCCACCCTTTTTCAGGCTTGATCAGCGTCAGCATGGAACCAGGTTTTACTTCCTGTTCTTTACCCAAGGCTTTTACACTCACAATTATTTGCTGCGGTTCTGGCGATACCAGGCGATCGTGTTCCGCAATCCTTCCTCAAAAGTCACCTGTGCCTTAAAGCCGAAATATTTCAGCGCGCGGCTGGTATCCAATCCGCGCCGCGGCTGCCCGTTCGGCTGGGTGGTGTCCCATACCAGCTTGCCCTCAAAGCCTGTTAAGCGGGCGATCATTTCTGCCAGGTCTTTTATGGAAATCTCATACCCCGATCCCAGGTTGACCGGTTCAGAACCGTTATACTTTTCGGCTGCCATCACAATGCCGCGGGCAGCATCTTCCACATACAGGAATTCGCGGGTTGGGCTGCCGTCGCCCCACACAACGATTTCTCTTTGCCCGGCATCCTGCGCTTCGATGCACTTGCGGATCAAAGCGGGGATGACATGCGAGCTGCGCGGGTCGAAGTTGTCTCCCGGGCCGTACAGGTTGACTGGAAGTAAAAAGATACTGTTATACCCGTATTGCTGGCGGTAGGCCTGCGCCTGCACCAGCAGCATTTTCTTTGCCAGGCCGTAGGGGGCGTTGGTTTCTTCAGGGTAACCGTTCCAAATATCATCCTCTTTGAATGGCACCGGGGTGAATTTTGGATAAGCGCAAACCGTGCCGATGGCAACAAATTTGCCAATCCCCCACTGCCAGGCTTTGTGCATCAACTGTACACCCATCATCAAGTTGTCATAAAAGAACTCTGCCGGTTTCAACCGGTTGGCACCAATCCCGCCTACATGGGCAGCCAGGTGGATGACCACATCTGGTTTGGCTGTGTCGTACAGCCGATCGATGTCCTCGCCTTTTACCAGGTCGTAATCCTCGATCATGGGTACATAAATCTCGTTGGCGCCGTGCTCACGCAAGGTTTTCTGGACCATCTTGCCCAGGAATCCTGCCCCGCCGGTTACACATACCCGTTTGTTCTTCCAAAAGTCATCTATTTTGTTCTCAACCATTTTCACGGTCCTGTTCTACGTTGGTTTTGGCTTCATCATTCCCAGGCATCCTTAGCTCAATCTTTAAACCATTGATCTCCAGCTCAGGCACATTCCCCTGGGTAATCACTTCTATCTCGCGTTCCATACAGGTGAGGTGGCAAACCTCACCGATCTCTCCATCCCCGCGCAGGATTACCTGCTGGTATCCAGCTTTCTCAACCTCATTCAGCACTTCAACCATCCGCTCACGCACCAGCCGGTACATCCGGAAAGAGGTCTGGATGTAATCCACCGTCAATCGCGCCCGCAAGGCAATCCCTTCCGGTGTGATGATATATCGCAGTTTTTTCCTTTCCAGGCGGCGAACTTTGACGTATCCCTTGTCGATCATCCTTTTTAAATGCCAGTTGACCGTGCCTACAGCAATACCCAGGTGAGAGGCAAGGGAAGCCTGGGTGATGTCAGGATTTTGTTCAATTTTTTCCAGCAGGATCAGGTCGCGTTCAGTTACGGAGGAATTATCCATTCACGCTCNNCCCACAAAATACTATTGACATATGTTTTATTGGGTGCTATAAACGGGACAACCATGAACATGCAGGCCAACGCTAAGCGATTCCACGTACATATTACCCTTCAAATTGAAGGCGTGGCTACTCTTACCTGCTGATACCAGGTGTGTAAATACAAATAGGTTACCAAAGCCCTCCTTCACCGGAGGGCTTTTTTTATCCTGTCGCTAAGTGACCCGAAAGGAGGTGGTGGCAGTTGGGAAGTCCAAGGTAGACCATCATAAGTGCCAAACAGGAAAGCATGAAACTAACAAACCACAAGATAAGAGAAGGAACCTGAACATGAAAAAAAATCGAATAATTATCACATTGGCTATAACAATATTGCTGGTCCTGGCAGCCTGCCAGAACGCTTCCCAGCCAACACCAGTAGACGAGGAACCTGAACAGGAAGAGTCAGTGATTGAAGAGACATTGGAGAGTTCAGAAGAGACTGCTGAAGAACAGGCAACCGATCCCGAAGGCTGCCTCGGCAGCGCTGATGCTGCACTGGTTGACCTGAATTGCCGTGAAATCAAAATTGCTGTTGAGAATGCCTATCTGCCCTTTAACTACATTGAGCTGGATACTGGTGAACCTGGAGGCTGGGATTACGACACCTGGAACGAGATCTGCACCCGCCTGCACTGCACCCCCGTGTATGTGGAAGCTGCCTGGGAAGGGATGATACAGTCTGTGGCGGACGGTCAGTTCGATGCCGGCGGTGATGGCATTACCATCAATGACGAACGCAGCCAGACCGTTGATTTCTCGATCGGGTACATTAATATCGAACAGCGCCTCCTGGTGCGTAAGGGTGAGACCCGTTTTGACAGTATTGAAGCACTGGCTGCAGACGAAACGCTCATCCTTGGAACCCAATCCGGCACCACTAACTACGAAACGGCAGTTAACTATCTTCCCGAGGATAGGATTAAAGCATTTGAGCTAATGCCGTTTGCAATTCAGGCACTGCTTTCCAGTGACATTGATGCAGTCATCATCGATGAAGTTGTAGGCCTCGGCTACCAGGGGGAGGATGCAGATCAGATCGAGCTTATCGGACCTTCAATTTCATCAGATGAGCTTGCTTTCATTTTCCCGAAAGGCAGCGACCTGATAGAACCGGTCAATGAAGCACTCCGCTCCATGATGGCTGACGGATCACTGGAAGCCATCAACCTCAAGTTCTTTGGACCTGATTTCAACCTGACCTACGACGATATCGAAGGATAGAAGCAAGTATCCCGGTGTGCCCCGGAAGAATTCGGGGCACACCAGAAAAGGAAAGCCATGCAAAAAGAAATGCTTTCAATCAATCATGCGGCGGTTGATTACCCTGCATTCAGGGAAAGGCTAAAGAAACAGCTGGGGTCGTTTCCATGGTGGCTGGCTGCCCTGGCAGCTATTGCTGCGGGCACATTCTGGCTGATATCCACCCGTGAGAGCTACAATGACGCTTTTACATTCATCAAAGCCGGATTGAGCGTAACCATCACAACCACATTAATTGCTTATGGAATCTCAATCATCATCGGCCTGGTTACCAGCCTGGGTAGGATCTCAAACAACCTGATCCTCCGCAACCTGGCTACCCTGTATGTGGAGATCATTCGCGGTATACCCATGATGGTGTTGATTTTCTTCATAGCCCTGGTCGGCGTACCGGCGGTGATGAATTTGCTGAAGGAACTGGGGCAATGGATTACATCCCTCGGCTGGGTCAATGCAGGCAATGCCCTGATCTCCTTAAAGAATGACGCAATTCCGATGAACACTCGGGCAATTGTTGCCCTCGCAGTAACCTATGGCGCCTTTAGCGCTGAGATCTTCAGGGCTGGTATCCAGTCCATCGGAAAAGGGCAGATGGAAGCAGCCCGATCACAAGGGATGAGCTACGGGCAGGCCATGCGTTATGTCATCCTGCCCCAGGCAATCCGCAATGTCTTACCTGCCCTCGGGAATGATTTTGTTTCCATGCTGAAAGATACTTCCCTGGTTTCTGTGCTGGCAGTTCGGGACATTACCCAGATCGCCAGGCTTTACGCAGGCAGGTCCTTTCATTACCAGGAAGCCTACATTAACCTGGCTGTCCTGTACCTGTCTATGACAGTAATCCTGTCATTCGCAGTGAAATTCCTGGAAAAGAGGCTCCAAAGAGATGAACTCAACTGAACCGATCATTAAGCTCCAGAATGTCAGCAAATATTTCGGCAGGGTGTGTGCCCTGAAAGATGTCAGCCTGGATGTTGAACCCGGTAAAGTGGTCGTCATCATTGGACCCAGCGGGTCAGGCAAGTCCACCCTGCTGCGCTGTATCAACCACCTGGAAGTGGAAAGCGCAGGTGAAGTTTGGGTGGAAGGCGAGCACCTGAATGGCAACCAGAAACACCTGAATTCGGTCCGGTCTGGAATTGGAATGGTTTTTCAGCATTTCAACCTGTACCCTCACCTGACAGCCCTGCAGAACATTACCCTGGCTCAGCGTATCGTCCGCAAAATCCCGCAAGCTCAGGCAGAAGAGAATGCCCGTGTCCAGCTGAAAAGGGTCGGCATTGAACATAAAGCAGATGTCTATCCCGGCCAGTTATCCGGCGGGCAGCAGCAAAGGGTTGCCATTGCACGCGCCCTGGCCATGAATCCCAAGATCATGCTGTTTGATGAACCTACCAGCGCCCTTGACCCCGAAATGATTAAAGAGGTCCTGGAAGTAATGCTTAACCTGGCAAAAGAGGGTATCACAATGGTGGTGGTGACCCACGAAATGGGGTTTGCCCGCGCAGCCGCCGATGAGGTGGTATTCATGGATGCCGGCCAGATCATCGAAAAAGCAGCCCCTGAAGCTTTCTTCAACGAGCCGTCTAATGAGCGCACCCGCGAGTTCCTCTCACAGATCCTGGAAAGATAAGCAGAGACTACCTGCACGATTGTCAGCTGGGATAATTGACGCCGTCCCTAATGCATGTTAAAATCTTCATCGCTTACGCCCCCATCGTCTAGCGGCCCAGGACGTGGCCCTCTCAAGGCCAAAACCGGGATTCGAATTCCCGTGGGGGCATATTCTTTAAGACAACGAATATGCCAAATGTAGTCTGCCTTGTCCGGTGTTATAAGAATCTGACAATTTTAAGGCAGACTTTCTTCATTATAATACTTCTATAAGCAACTATTGCGATTGATGCGGGTTAACAACTCTAGCAATGGTTCTCTGTTTTTTTATGCTACAATCAGTTTAACTACCTCCCGGAGAGATGATACATGGATATTTTTGAAAAGTGTGGACAATTTACAGCTGCTAAAGAAGCCATCGCCAAGGGGCTTTACCCGTTCTTCCTACCTCTGGCCGAGAATGAAGGTACCGAAGTCGTTTACCACGGTCACCGCCTGATCATGTGCGGATCCAACAATTACCTTGGACTGACAACCCATCCAAAGGTCCGGGAAGCTGCCATCAAAGCCATAGAACGCTTTGGAACTTCATGTACAGGTTCACGCTTCCTGAATGGTACTCTGGAGCTGCATGAGCAGCTTGAACATGAACTGGCTGAATGGGTTGGCAAAGAATCAGCCCTCACCTTTTCCACCGGAATGCAGGTTAACCTGGGTACAGTAAGCGCCCTGGTTTCCCGCGGAGATTATGTCATCCTCGACAAAGAAGACCATGCCAGTATTGTTGACGGCGCCCGCCTGGGTTACGGCAAGATCGAACGCTTCTCGCACAATAACATGGAGCACCTTGAAAAGGTAATGCAATCCATCCCCGCTGAAGCCGGGAAATTGCTGGTGGTTGACGGACTGTTCAGCATGGAAGGCGACCTTGCGCCGTTACCTGATATTATCCCCCTTGCCAGGAAATACGGGGTGCGCATCATGGTGGATGACGCCCATGGGATGGGTGTGCTCGGTAAAGGTCGCGGTACAGCAGCCCATTTCGGTGTAACCGATGACATCGACCTGATCATGTCCACCTTCAGCAAGAGCTTTGCATCCCTGGGAGGGTTTATTGCCGGTAGCGAAGAGGTAATTCATTTTATCAAGCATGCAGCCCGCTCCTTCATGTTCAGCGCCAGTGCACCGCCAGCCAGCGTCGCAGCCGCCCATGCAGCCTTACAGGTTATGCGTGAGGAACCGGAACGCATCGAACGGGTGAATAAAGTTGGCGAATACATGCGAAAGGAATACAGAAGGCTTGGTTTCAACATCGGGCATTCAGTGACTCCCATCATCCCGATCATGATCGGTGACAATGACCGTACCTTCTACGCCTGGAAGCGCCTGTTCGAAGAAGGTGTTTTTATCAATCCAGTAATTTCACCTGCCGTCCAGGAAGGAAACCAGCTTCTGCGCACCAGCTACATGGCCACCCATACTGATTCCCAGATGGATAAAGTGATCTCTGTTTTTGAAAGAGTTGGCAAGGAAATCGGTTTAATCTAAGATGGATTTTTCGGGCAAACTGGTACTGATAACAGGTGGTTCCAGCGGCATTGGACTGGAAACTGCCCGGCTGCTTGTTACCCTCGGGGCAAGTGTTGCTTTGTTTGCCCGCCGAAAAGAACAACTCGAACTCGCCAGGCAGGTGCTTGAGAAATCCAGAACGAGTGAGAGCCAAAAGATATTCCTTATACCAGGAGATGTCTCAAGGTTTAACGAGACCAGGCAAACCATCAGCCAGTTCATGGTTGAAAATGACGTGCCGGATATTTTGATCAACAGTGCCGGGATTGTGTATCCCGGTAAATTTATTAACATCACCTTCGACCAATACCAAAAAATGACCGAAACCAATTACCTGGGTATGGTCAACATGTGCAAGCTGGTGCTGCCCGAAATGGTAAAACAAAAGCGCGGGCATGTGGTCAATGTGGCTTCCATGGCAGCCTTGATCCCATTGTACGGGTATACCGGATATGCCGGCAGCAAGTATGCAATTCGGGGCTTTACCGACTGCCTGCGCCAGGAAATGCGCCTGTTGGGGATTAACATGTCGATTGTATATCCCCCAGATACACGTACGCCGCAGCTGGAGAACGAGATCCCCAACCGTCCAGCCTTGACCCAGGCTCTGGCGGAAACCAGCTCTACCATTGATCCGGACCTGGTAGCAAAGAGTATTGTACGCGGGATAGAGCGCAAGAAATATGTCATTATCCCCGGCGCAGAAGCCAGGCTGCTTGCCCAGGCAGGTTACCTGCTGGGAAATGCCCTGCACCTGGTGATGGATATTATGGTGGGAATGTCGATTTCGAAAGCTAAGAAGAAAACCCGAAGAGGATAAGCTGGTGTTGGATGACAGCACCGATCAGCGGAAGTAACTGGCGGTAAATAATTCCAAGGATTATCAGGGACGCCAGTACCACTGCCGCCAAGACCAGGCTTTTTTTCCAGGCCAGGTTTTTTTGTTTCTCATATTCCTGCCGCAGAGGTTCTACTGCTTTTTGCAGGGCTGCTTCACTGAACCGGTATTGCTGGAATAGGATTTTCCGGATTTGCTGGTATGTGTTTCCCAGTGCATACAATTCCATCACCTGGGTGGCAACTTCCTCTTCACTCAATTTCACCCTCCGGCTTGATTCAACTCTCTTGAATTGCTGCAGGGTGGTGTTGTTTTTACTGCCAGCAACTGCTTCCCTGCCCTTATAGGTCGTTTCAGCGGCGGGAATGCTTACAAGTTGTTTTTGCGGAGATTCCATCCTGGACTTCGAAAGCTCTATGATCCTGGCCGCAGGCAGCCAGCTACCCTGGCATTCAACAGGGAAATCATCAGGTGTAAAAACCACATGCACCCATCCGGAGTCCCGGTCGATCTCGTACCCCAGCTGGCAGCGGGAGCAGAATATCTGGTCTGGCATACCAGCCGGATGCAGGATATGAAGTTCCTTTTTCTCACACCAGATGCATTTCCCCTGATCTGCCCAGGATTCCGGTATATTCGTTCTTGCAATTCGAGGTTCGGATTCCATTCCAATATTATAGATGATTTCACCTGGAAAGTGATGGCGGCTGGTTTAAGTGCTTGATATTTCGCAGGAATAATGTATAATCTTTGTATAATCATAGAGGTGAAATATGCCAACAGCCAGCGAAACAACTGCCATCCCGCGCTACACAATTAAAAATGTCTCAAAAAAAACCGGGATACTTCCAGTAACGATCCGTGCCTGGGAAAGGCGGTATGAGTTCCTCTCCCCTCACCGCTCCGAAAACCGCTACCGCATGTATTCTGATTCAGATGTAGCCCTATTGATGTGGATCAAGAACAGGGTTGATCAGGGAGTTTCCATTTCCACTGCCATAAATGAACTGCACACTTTGCAAAACAATGGGTTCATTCCGGAAATTAAGCAAGAATACCAATCAGCCTATCCCAAACCTACCGGCATTCCACCAGCCGAGTATGCAGCCAGGCTATACAGGGCTTTCAAGAAAAGTAATGAAATAGAAGCTGCAGAAATTTTTGCTGAAGCCAGGGCAGCATTTACCCTGCCGGCTTTACTGGCAAACGTGCTGATCCCCACCCTGACCCAAATTGGTGAAGCCTGGTACCGGGGTGAGATCGACGTGGCAATAGAACACTTTGCCAGCAAGTTCATTATTGGAAAACTGATGCATATTTTCCAAACCTTACCTCTCAGGGCAAAAAGGGAGTTCATCATCATCGGTTGTGCGCCGGACGAGTTTCATGAAATAGGATCCCTGATGCTGGCAATCCTGCTGCGCAGCCAGGGATACCGTATTGACTACCTCGGTGCAGATATTCCCCTGGATGACCTGGTGGATTTTGTTGAGAGTGAAAAACCTGCTATGGTCATCCTTTCAGTCACCATGCAGGGTGCAGCCAAGTATGTAGAAATAGCCAGTCAGAAGATTGCGGCCTTAAAGAAAGCGCCGCTATTCGGTTACGGCGGAGCAATTTTTATCAGCCAGCCCAAACTTCGCTTGCAAGTCAAGGGCACATACCTGGGAGACTCAATCAATAGTGCAGTGGAGACGATCGAAAAGCTTTTTCCTGGCAAATAATTTCGATTACCTTCTACAAACGATAGACAAAACCCTTACAACAAATTACTATTTTGCTGGAAGGGTTTTATTATGAACGCAACTTATGACCAAAATTTTCACACACCTGTGTATACCATCAAGGCCATTTCGCGGTTGGCAGACCTACCCGCTGTAACCCTGCGGGCATGGGAGAGGAGGTACGGGCTTCCGCGTCCTCAGCGGGGCGAGCAAGGCTACCGGTTATATTCTGAATATGACCTCTACACGGTCCGCTGGCTGAAAGCGCAAATTGAAAAAGGGTTGACCATCAGCCGGGCAGCAGAATTCCTTTCCTCTTTGCGTATATCAGGCAATGACCCGGTTATCTCACAGCCGTCAACAGCCTCCGTTAAGTATAATTCCAAGAAAGCCGCACAAAAGTTCTATCAGTACCTGTTGAAAATGGATTCCCTAAAGGCTGGCGATTTGCTGGAAAAAGCATATGAAGAAACCTCGGCCGAAGAAATCTTTGACGGCATTATTTCTCCTGCCTTGAAAGAGACAGGGGAAGCCTGGCACCTTGGAGAGCTTCCGGTTGTTGTGGAACACCATGCCAGCCAGTTGATCATGCAAAAGCTGCACCGCTGGACAGGACAGGTTGGCAGGGTCAGGCAAGACGCGCTGATCATGGCAGCCTGTGCCCCGAATGAACATCACCAGATTGGAATCCTCATGCTGGTGCTTTTGCTGCGTCTGCGCGGCTGGGATGCCCGCTTCTTCGGTACTGACCTTGCCATGGACGGTATTGGTTACACCCTTAATCTGCTGCAACCCCGCCTGGTTTTACTTTCAGCTACCATGCCTGAAAATGCAGAGAATCTAACAGGGCTCTTCAAAGATCTGGAAGCAGTTCCTGAACCCAAACCAGTGATTGTCCTGGGGGGAAGCGGATTTCGCAACAAACCCATTCCAGAAGCATTGCCTGGCATTATCATCGATCTGCCGATCAGGCAAGCGGTTGACAGGATCGAGGAAATACTGAACCACTCGGGTACAGGTAAGGAAAAATGACTGAGTTTTTTAACAGATGATCAAGTAAAAGTTTACAATGTTCCGATATAATTAATGAATCAATCATCACTGTGAGGGGGTCAGCACATAGTA